>PCWO01000043.1 GCA_002796205.1 Candidatus Liptonbacteria bacterium CG11_big_fil_rev_8_21_14_0_20_35_14 | reverse complement strand
GCAGGCAGTGGTACGACCAAGGAAGCTATTCAGGTGTCGGCGGGCACAACTCGCTACTTTAAGTTAGTGGGAGATGTTACAGGTGTAACGGCAACTACAACTTTAAGTATTCAACTTGAGGGTGATGCCAATGATTTACAGGTAGCTATGACCGCTGGGGCAGATAACTTCACTACTGGTGAGTATGCTTTTGCAACAACAGCCGCTATTGTTGATGACACCGCTCAGATTGATGATGACTTTATTTGGTCCGGTAACTCAACTACCACATCGGGTGTGGCAACATTTGATTGGGTAAATGGTTACGTGGTAACTGGATTACCATCAAGCAATCTTAGCGCTGAAACTCTTACTCCGTAATAACGGTTTAAGAAGTTGGTTAAAACAAAAATCCGCCTTCGGGCGGGTTTTTGTTTGCTTTTATAGGTAATTTTTATTATATTAGATAGATTATGAGAAGATATATTATAGGTTTATTAGTACTTATTTTAATAGGGGGAGTGGTGGCTTTGGTTTATTTTAAGGATAAAAAAATAGATGATTCATCGGAACAAATAAAGGAATTAGAGGATATTTTGAGTGCAACCTCAAGTTCCTCTTTAGCTGATAAGCCGATTATAAAAATAGAGCCGGCTGATGAGGTGGATCCAAATATTTTTTATAAGGGACAGGCTATTAATGAACCAGGAAATGATAAGTTATTAAAAGAAATATCTAAGAGCGTTTTAGATACTTACACAAAAGAGCTTGAGCGCTTGAATGACGCTTTAAAGAGTAACCCCTTAGATATTGAGTCTTGGATGAGGTTGGGACAGATAAAAAAAGTCTTTAATAACTACGAGGGAGCCAGGGATGCCTTTGAGTATGTAAAATATATAATAGAGCCCAATGCTTTACTAAATTATAATTTAGCTAATTTATATGGGTTTGATTTAAAGGATTCTGAAAAAGCGATATTCTATTATGAGGAGGCGCTTAGACTTGAGCCTAATAATTATAACTATGTGATAGGGGCGATAGAATTTTATAGAGCATTGAACGATAAAAAATCTAAGGTAGAGGAGTTAATGCAAAAAGCGATTTTATTAAATTCTAATGACGCTAGTTTAATGGCTTATATTGGCAGATATTATCAGGATTTGGGGGATAAAAATAAGGCTATAGAGTATTACGAAAAGGCTTTAGAGTTGAGTCCAGGTGATGCTTTTATTAAATCTGATATAGAAAAATTAAAAAGCGAATAAGAAGAGAATTGAAATAGATTAAGGTTTTTAGAGTATTATATAAATGAACACTTATGAGAATAAAGTCAAGATTGTATATTTAGTAACAAAAGGGGATATGGGCGGGGCGCAAAAATATGTTAATCAATTAGCTTTAGGCTTTAATAAAGATATTTTTGAGTGTTTGGTTGTATCCGGTAATTTAGGTGGTTCTCTTAGAGTTGATAAAAAATTAAAATGGCTGACAAATGATTATAGACCATGGCTATTTTTTTATAATGATTTTTTGGCAATTATAGAGTTGTGGTGGTTTTTTAAAAAAGAGAGGCCAAATGTAGTGCATTTAAATAGTTCTAAAGCCGGAGTAATTGGGGCGGTGGCCGCAAAATTAGCGGGGGTTAAAAAAGTTGTGTTTACAGCTCATGGATGGGTTTTTTCGGACACTAAACTGGCTTATTTAAAAAGATTATTTTTTATTTATTTACATAGAGTGGCTGGTATTTTTCAAAATGTGATAATAAATGTCTCCGAGTATGATAGAAAATTAGCTTTGAAAAATAATATAGCGAAAAATAAAAAACTCCTGACTATTTGGAACGGAATAGATGTGGATGATTTTTTGAATAAATTTTTAGCCAAAGATGAGGCGAAAAAAAATATTTTAAAGAAAATAAATAAAGATTTTTTAGAAAATAAACCCTGGATAGGATCTATAGGTAGACTGGTAAAAGAAAAAAATTATGCTTTGTTAATTGAGTCGGCTGTAAAGGTGGATGCTTATTTTTTTATTATTGGCGAGGGATTAGAGTATGATTTATTGAGTAAGTTAATAAAAGAAAATAAATTAGAGAATAAATTTTTTATAGTTAAACCGGAGGGTGAGGATGCAAAATTTTTGAGGGCTTTGGATGTGTTTGTTTTAACGAGTCGTAAGGAGGGGTTGCCGTATACTTTAATTGAGGCGATGGCGGCTTCGGTGCCGGTGGTGGTAAGCGAGGTAGGCGGGATGCCAGAAATTGTAGAAAATAACAGGGGTTATATTTTTAAAAATGGAGATTTAGAGTCTTTGGTTCATAATATAGAGAGGGCTACCGAGCGCGATAATGATTTAGTTATTAGGGCTTTTGATTTTTGTAAAAGTAATTTGGATATAAAAAATGTTGTT
This sequence comes from Candidatus Liptonbacteria bacterium CG11_big_fil_rev_8_21_14_0_20_35_14, assembly GCA_002796205.1. Classification (GTDB taxonomy): domain Bacteria; phylum Patescibacteriota; class Minisyncoccia; order UBA6257; family XYB1-36-10; genus 1-14-0-20-35-14. The sequence continues at coordinate 3,484 of PCWO01000043.1, read as the reverse complement.
AAAAAAGTGGAGGAGATATATTTATCATGAAAAAAATTTTAATTTTCACAACGGCTTATTGGCCTTTAATCGGGGGAGCTGAGGTGGCGGTCAAAGAAATTACAGACAGGCTTTTAGAATGCGAGTTTGATTTGATTACGGCCAGAATTGATAAAAATTTTTTAAAGGAGGAGAGAGTCGGTAGAGTTAATGTTTATAGAGTTGGATTAGGAAGTAATATGGATAAATTTTTATTGCCCGTCTTAGGTTTACTTAAGGCTTTAAAATTAAATAAAAATAATAAATATGAGTTTACTTGGTCTATAATGGCTTCATACGCGGGTTTTTTGGCCTTATTTTTTAAATACTTAACTAATAAACCATTTATTTTAACTTTACAGGAAGGAGATTCGGAAAAGCATATATTAAAAAAAGTGGGCATTTTTTATCCTTTATGGAAACAGATATTTAAGAAAGCTAATCGGGTGACGGTTATAAGTAAATATTTAAAAGATTTTGCTCTTAGATATGGCGCTTTGTGTGTAGTTGATATTATTCCTAATGGAGTGGATATAGATAAATTTCATATTTTAGAGCGTAAATTAGGGAATAAAAAAATTATTTTAACTACCTCTAGATTGGTTAAAAAAAATGGAGTGGATGATTTAATAAAGGCTATGAGTTTTTTAGATGATGATTATTATTTATTAATAGTGGGTAGTGGAGAGGAAGAGAAAAAATTAAAATCTTTAAGTAATGAAATGGGCGTTAATGAGAGAGTTAAATTTGTGGGATTTGTAAAACAGGAAGAAATATTTAAGTATTATGAAATGGCGCATGTTTTTTGTCGACCTTCTATATCTGAAGGTTTTGGGATTTCTTTTATTGAGGCGATGGCGGCAGGTGTGCCGGTTGTAGCAACGCCAGTTGGAGGAATTGTTGATTTTTTAGAGGATGGTAAAACAGGATTTTTTTGTAAGGTTAAAGACCCAGAAAGCATAGCTTTAAAAGTGGAATATATTTTAGATGAAAAAAATAAAGAAAAAATTGAATCAGTTGTAAAAAATGCCAGGCAAATGGTATTAGATAAATATAATTGGGATATAATATCATTAAAAATGGGTGAAATTTTTAATTTAAATTATGGAAAATAAAAAAGTAGTTTTAGCCACCGGTATATATCCGCCGGATATTGGGGGGCCGGCTACCTATGTAAAAAAATTAGAAGAGGAGTTTAAAGACAGATTATGGAATGTGTCGATTGTTGCCTATGGCGATAAAAAAATTATTAATAAAGATTTTATAGTTATATCTAGAAAGCAATTTTTTTTATTTAAATATGTAAATTATTTTTATCATTTATGGAGGGCTAGTTTTAGAGGGGATTTTATCTATGCTTTTGATTTGGGCTCGTCTGGATTTTCGGCCTTTATAGTTTCTTTATTAACTTTTAAGCCTTTAGTTTTAAGAATTGGGGGTGATTTATTATGGGAGGGAAAGGCTTTAAGGGGATATAAAAAATCAATGGATGATTTTTATAATTTGGGGGAATATAGGTGTTTTAAATTTTTTATAATGAAATTAATTTTAAAGAGGGCTAAGGTTGTTTTTATACCGGCTCAAAGTTTGGCCTATATTTATAAAAAATATTATGGAGTCAGTGAGGATAGTTTAAATATATTGCCCAACGTGGTAGAGGTGCGGGCTTATCAAAAAAATAATACAGGTACGAAAAAAATATTATTTGCCGGTAGGTTGGTTCAATATAAAAATATAGATGTTTTGATTAAATTGGTAAAAGATATAAACTACGAAACTTATATAGTGGGTAATGGGCCGGAAAAGAAATATTTAGAGGATTTAATTAAAGAAAATAATTTAGAAAATAAAGTATGGATATATAATTATTTACCTAAAAATGATTTATATGAATTAATAAAATCCTGTGATTTAGGCATCTCTTTGTCGCAGGTAGAGTACAATCCAAATTTTATATTAGAGTGTCTATCTTTTGGACTGCCAGTTTTATTAAATAAAGATAACGGATTAACTTTAAAACTACCGAAAGAGTTTTTGGTTGATGTAAATTCTGGTAGTGATATAAAAAATAAAATAAATTATATTTTTGATAATTATGATAAATCGCTTGATTTAGTCAAGGAATATTTTAAACCTTATAGTTTTGAGGAGTCGTTTGAGTCTATGATGAATTTTTTAAATAAGAAATCTATATGTTAAATAAAATTGTAATAATGATATCAAGAGATGCTTTAATAATGAGGCATGCTAGCGAGGTGCGCCGAAGAATAGAATCTTACGGAGATCTATTTAAAGAGCTACATGTTTTAGTAGTAGGGGGAAATTTAGGAAGTATTCAAGTTATAAGAGCGGGTAGTTTAAAAAATGTGGTTATACATTATATGGGTAAATCTTCTATTTGGTCTTTGTTTAAAGCTTATAGAAAATCTATTAATATATTTAATTCTAAAAAGGGAGATAGTTTAGTAGTAACTACACAGGATCCGTTTGAGACTGGGTTAGTTGGATGGTTGTTAAAAAAAAGACTGGGTGTTGTTTGGCAGGCTCAAATACATACCGATTTTAACTCTGTATTTTTTAAAAAAGAGTCTTTAAAAAATAGAGTTAGGGTATTACTGGCTTCATTTATATTGCCTTTAGCTGACAGTATTAGAGTGATGAGTAATAGAATAAAAAAGTCATTGATTGAAAAAAATAATATCAATAAATCGATTATTAAAGTGTTACCTGTTTGGATAGATTTTAATAGTAAAAAAGGGATAAAAAAAATTAAGGTAGCGGATGATAAATTTGTTATTTTAATGGCCTCAAGATTAACCAAGGAAAAAAATATAGAGATGGCTATTAAAGTGTTAGGAGGAGTGGCGAGAAAATATATGAATGTATTAATGGTAATTGTGGGAGAGGGAAAAGAAAAAAATAATTTAGAAAAATTGGCGGCGGATTTAAATCTTAAAAAACATATAATGTTTGAGGGTTGGCAGGATGATTTAAGGGCTTATTTTAAAAGGGCGGATTTATATTTATTAACTTCTTTATACGAAGGATATGGTCGGACGGTGCTAGAGGCGGTTTATAATAAGGTGCCGGTTGTAATGACAGATGTGGGGGTAGCGGGAGAAATAATTAAAGACAGAGAAAGTGGTAGAGTGGTGCCGGTTTATAATAGAATTTTACTAGAGAAAGCACTACTTGATTTAATTAAAGATGGTGAGGCAAGAGGTAAGTATAGTAATGAGGCTTTTAACAGTTTGAAAATTATGACAAAAAATGAGTATTTAGAGGCTTTTAAAAACAGTTTAGATTTATGAATACTTATTTACACAGCCGTTTTATTAGGACCACTGGTCTGCCCCAGCGGGTCAGACTGGCGTTCGCGGTAAGGGGTTTCACCTGCCTGCCGGTAGGCAGGCTCTTGAGCCTAACGGCTCAAACCGTGCCCGTTCAACCCCTTAAGCGTCCTTAT
>PCWO01000007.1:846-6264 GCA_002796205.1 Candidatus Liptonbacteria bacterium CG11_big_fil_rev_8_21_14_0_20_35_14 | reverse complement strand
AAGGGAGGTGGTTACCTACTACGCAATGAGTTAAGCCGTGGTTGGCAATTTCTATACAGCCTTCTTTTAAAGCTCGTTTTAGTATTTCAGCTTGATGGGGAAATTTTTTTGGAAAAGGGGTGAGGGAGGAATTTTTCTCTACCCAAGAGGCTGTAATAGCGATAATTGGCTTTATACTATTTTTTTTAAATATATCGAGCAAAATTGTCCATTCTTTGGCAGAGAGCTCTTTATATGGTCCCCAGGCTTTTAAATATGGTAAACGTTTTAAAAACCAAAAGTTGGCCCATTTATAATAACTATATTGTTCAAATTGTTTAGTCGAAGCTCCTATGTCGTCTATGCGAAAAGTTGTCATGTTATTTTTTTAGCTTTATAAAAATTCCCGAGTAGTAAGAGTCTTTTATTTTTTCTACTTTGAATAATTTTAATATTAATAATATAGGTAGTAAAAAAATAAATATTATTTTTTTATTAAGGCTCTTTTTAGAACCAAAAACTTTTTTTCTAATAATATCCCAGATGACAGTGTAAGCATTTCCTATAGTCTTTACATCAACTTCAGAAAAATTATTTGTTTGAGAATAGATATATTCTTTAGTATAGCGAATATTGTCACCATGGTCGTGATACATAAAGGGCATAGTTATTAGAGCATAATGTCCTGGCTTTAGAAGGCGATAAACTTCGTTTATGGGTTGATTTAAATTTTCTAGATATTCAAAGACTTCTATAGATATTAGACCGTCAAAATAATTATCAACGAATTTTGTTTTTTGGTTGAAATTGGCTTTAATAATATTTAGTTTTGGGTTGAGACATTTATCGATGGCAATTATTTCACCATTAAATAAATTGTCGTAGCGTCTACTTCCTGAGCCGACATCTAAAATATTGCCTGTTATAAGATGGGACTCTTGTTTTAAAATCTTTTCTAGAAGAATGCGGTGCCAAGTTTTTTTGTAGAAATTTATAAACATTAGAGATGATTAAAATACCATAATAATATATTGATTTTCCAGTATTTTGTAAATTTTATTTTTTGGCCTTTTATGAGTTTGGCTTGATAGAAGATTTCTTTATATCTATTCGATGTATTTTTTATAGAGGGTATTTTTATATTATTTTGGTATGTTTTGTAATTTTGACTTATCTCATTTATTTTTTTTATGAGTTCTTTTTCATTATTAAAAATTTCACCTCCATTTTTTATTGATTCATGATTACTGCCGCTGTTTAGAGCTATAACCGGTAAACCACAAGCTAAAGCTTCTAGTATGGAATTTGAGCAGGCTTCATTTTTTGTAGGTGATATAAAAATGTGGTGTTTCTTAAGTTCTTGAGATAATTTGTTACTTGGTAATGGTTTAATGAGTTTTGTATTTTTAAAAGTAACTGGAGAGTTTCCTATGAATGTCATATTAAATTTTTCAAAATTTAAATTTTCGTCTAAAAATTTGTAGAATTCAAAACCTTTATTAGGATTAGTTGACCAGCTAGTGGCTATTAGGCGTATTTTTTCTTCATATTTTATAATTGGCTTGTTTTGGTTATTAAAATATTGTGGGTCGGGAGTGTTTGATATTATGGAATAATTTTTATTTTTATAGCCTCTTTTTTGGGCTTCTTTTTTTGACCAATTAGATTGAAATATTACCCAATCTGCATTATTAGCTAGCTCTATTATGATTTTATCCATTATCTTCCATTTAGGCCCGCGATGATATTCGTAGATGTCTCCTATGCGATATATAAATAATTTTTTCGGATATTGTTTTTTAATTTTAATAATTTTTTTTATATTATGATGAGTGATGCCTAATATTACATTGGCTTCTAATGGATTTTCTGTATATATAAGATTTGGGTTTGAGGTATATTTTTTTATAGCTTTTAGAAATTGATTGCCGCCCCCCCATGGGCCATCTTTTAACTCTAAAAATATATTAGCTTTTATACTGGAGTTCATAGTATTTTTTATAAGTGCCATCTTTACATATAAGTTCTTTATGATTGCCCTGTTCTACAATTTTACCTTTGTCTAAAACAATTATGTTATCTGCTTTTTTTATAGTAGATAGTCTATGAGCTATAGCTATGACGGTTCTACTTTCCATGGCTTTTTCTAAGGCCTCTTGAACATCTTTCTCGGTTTTAGTATCTAAGGCGCTTGTGGCCTCGTCAAGAATGAGTATGTCAGGATCTTTAATGATAGCCCTAGCTATAGCTATTCTTTGTTTTTGACCACCAGATAGTTTGGCGCCACGCTCTCCGACAATAGTTTCGTATTTATTGGGTAGACTCATTATAAAGCTATGGATATTAGATATTTTAGCGGCTTTGGTTATATCATCTTTTGATTTATGGGGTGATCCGTAAGAAATGTTATAGGCGAAACTTTCATTAAATAAAATAGAGTCTTGACTTATAAAGCCTATTTTTTGGCGCCATTTTCTTCTGTTTATTTTATTTATGTTTTTGCTGTCTATTGTTATATCTCCGGAGGTTGGCGTTAAAAGTCCAGCTATAAGGTTGATGATTGTTGTTTTTCCAACTCCGGTCGGGCCTATTATGGCGGTGAATGAGCCTTTGGGTATTTTGAAGTCTATATTTTCTATAATGGGTTTACTCAAACTATATTCAAAATAAACTTTATTAAATTCTATTTTATCTTCTAATTTTTCTATAATTGTTTTATTTATGACTTCAGCTTGGTTTTTGGCATGGTTTAATCTATCTTCATATATGCGGAAAGGAATTATATTTTGGAACATACCTGAGACGGCTGTTATAAAGCCGTTGGCTTCTTGAAATAATCTTAAAAATATATATAGATAAGCAATAATAAATGGTAGTAATGATATTATATCAATTTGACCTATTTTTATAGTGGTTATAAAAATTATAATAATAGTGGTTAATATTATGATTTCTGTAGCTAGTGGTGTTAGGCGTACAAATTTTATTTCTTTATATTCTAAATTTGCTAGGTTATTGGCTATATTGTTAAATTTATTTTGTTCCTTGTCTTCTGTGCTTGATATTTTAATAAGAGGGATACTATTTAAGGTCTCAAATAATTGATTACTTAAACCATCAAGTTCTCTAGATATAGTTATATTAATATTCTTTATTTTATTGAGTATTAATCTTATTATTGGGAAAAGTAATATTTCGGCTATTATAGCCACAAGAGTTAACTTCCAGGATATAAGAAATAATAATGCTAGGTAGATAGCTATTTTGCTTGTTTTTATGCCTAAGGTTAGAAATGTGAATACAAAAGCTACTATGCCTTTGGAATAATACATTATACTATTTATAATATCTCCGGAGCGTAAAGAGTGATGGTATTTAAAATCGGCTTCAGTAATAGCGGTAAATATGTTGCGTATTAAATCTTTTTTGATTAGAGAGCTGGTTTTTTGGATAGTTATATTATTTAAATAAGCAAAGGTATTTTTAAGTATTATCATGATAAGAGCGAATATCAGTAATATAATTAAGGTATCTTCTTTTGAGTTTTTAAATATATAAGATTTTATTTTAGTGAAGAAGGGAAATAGATTTTCTATGTTGTCGGTGTTTGTTTGATCGCTTAGGCCTTGGAGTATGGGAATTAAGGCGCCTATACTTATGCCATCAAATATTGAGGCCAGGACGCTAAATCCGATTATTAAAATCCCCAATCTTTTATAGTTTTTAACGTAGATTAGGGCTTTTTTGAGGTAATATATTTTGGTTTTCAGGTCAGTGTTCATTGTATTTTATACTTAAAATTAAGTAAATTTATTTCATTTTAAATATTTTTTACTGTATTGTCAATGATACGTAGAATAGATAAAGAATTATAGTGTTATTTATAGGTTTTTAATAAAGTCTTTTATTTTATTTATAATAAAATGCCATCTGTTAATGTAGGTGTGTTTGGAATAGATTTCGTCGGTTATTTCTTTGTGAGTATTTAATTTAACTACTTGAATTATGTCTTTTAACATTAAGTCTATATTCGATGGAGAGTGTTCATAAAAGGAGCAATTTTCATCATTTAATCCAAGGGCGTGTATTTCTGGACAGCGATAAGTTATTATATTGGCTTTTCCGCCAATAGCTTTAAAGATATCCCAAGAGTGAAACCAGATGCTATTTTCAAGCTTGTCGCGTGTTATGCCCCAATCAGCATCTACATTTACGCCTAAGTGATGAAATGGCATATTGAGACAAAAGTGGCCATGGCTAAAGTGATGAGGTTCGGCCCAATGGTCTATTATGGTAAAACTTTGAGGATGGCCGATTTTTTTTATACATTCTATCTCTTGGGGATGTTGTGATTTGCCGTTGTAATTAACTATGCTAAATCCATTTTCTATTAAGCTACGAAGTATGTAGATTCGATATTCTGGATTGATTTTGCGACCTTGTCTAGAAAGTGTTCCGCTATATATAATGTCGGTCGTTGTTTCAACTGGAGATTTTTGTGGCCAGTCGTGTTGGAAACCAGTTGGTAAGTGATATAAATTTTTATGTTTAATATCTTGATTGCTTTGCTCAAATATTATTTCTACATTGTCAAATAAAGATGGGTTATTAGCCCACTCTAGTTGATTATTTGACCAGACGAATATATCAAATTTATGTTTTTTGCTAAGAAATATTTTTATTTTGTTAGATATGCCTACAAATATAACGCCATTAAATTTTATTGAATTTTCTATAAATAGATCCTCGTTCATTACGTGAGGAGTTATTTCTAATTGTGGGCATATAGTGTTTGTGCAGTTATGAATATGGCTACGATCGTGATGAGCGCCAAAATCATGCTGATCTAATTTTGTTACTATAGCTAGTTGATACATTTTAATAATTTTAACTATTTTTAAGAATATAGTCAATTATGCGCTTAGATGCTTGGCGGTCGTTTTGTCCGAGATATTTCTTTATATATTTTTTCTGATTATTTTTATTTATTGTAAAATTTTCCAATTTACTATTTTCTAAAAATTTTCCTATTTCTTTGTAATTTTTGAATACAGACACTCCTTTATATTCGTATATTTCTTTTTTAAAAAAATATGAAGGCTTGCTTGTCATGTCTATTTCCATTAGGTTTATGCTTATATTAAAAGTATTAGATGCTATGATGTCGTATGTTCCTGAACTAATAAAATTTATAACTATATCTGATAATTTTGCAATTTCAAAAATTGTTTGTGGAAACCATTTTTCTGATGAGTCTTTTATTACTAAATCAGCTTCTTTATTATATTGACTTGTGGATTTTTCATATTTAGCTTTATTTTTTATAATAAAAAAGTAATTATTTTTATGGCACCATTTTTTTATGGATTTAACTATGTTGTTGTAGTTTGGATAGAATAATGAATGGGTTACATATTTCCATTGGTTATTTTTTATGCA
>PCWO01000007.1:0-725 GCA_002796205.1 Candidatus Liptonbacteria bacterium CG11_big_fil_rev_8_21_14_0_20_35_14 | reverse complement strand
AAGCGCTTTATTGTTTTATTTTTGGTTTCCTCAGCGGTTGAGTATTCCAGTTTGTCGCCAAAGATTATTCCGCTTTTTCTTTCAACATGCGTTAAGATTTGTTTAACGCGTTCTTGACCGACAATTGTGTCGCCTTCCCAATCACCAATTCTTTTTCTTTTCTCAACTATTACAGGTCTTTGATCTATTCTTCTCTTTTTTAACTTTTCTCGTTGTTTTTCGCGTATTATAGTGCCATAACGACGTCTGTATTTACCTTTCTGACACCTTAAATATTTAACTAAGTCTTTTCTATGCTCATAAATGAATTTATAGATACTATCTTTGTTAATATGCCTATTTTTATTAGCTGACCATTTTCTTTTTAAGCGACCACTGATTTGTTCCGGCGACCAATACGACTTTATTTTTTTGATTATGTAGTTTCTTAACCAAATATTATTTTCTATTTTTCTAAATCTTTGATTGGCTATTATTCTTCGCTCCTTAGTTTTCTTTTTAGCTATCCCTGCATCATAACCAGTTTTAGTGTTCGCAGGGTTTCTTTTTAATTCCTGACAAACAGCTGAAGCTGTTTTGTTTAATAGCTCAGCCGCTTCTTTCTGTGTTAAGCCGGCTCGGAGTAGGGCCGATAGTTCATTTCTTTGAAATGATTTAAAATGGCCGTAAAACATCTTTGTTAGGTTAATAATTAGTGGATTTAATTATTTTACCTTAACTTAGGT
>PCWO01000010.1 GCA_002796205.1 Candidatus Liptonbacteria bacterium CG11_big_fil_rev_8_21_14_0_20_35_14 | reverse complement strand
CTTGTTAATGTAAATTTATTTTTGGATTTTTGATCAAATTCAGATTTAGTAACAGCTAAACCTCCACTCGGAGGTATAGATTCATCAATTTCTTCCTTTAAACCTTTAATTTTTGTAAAAAAAGTAAAAATATAATATTCACTTCTACCTTTGTCTTGCGACCAACCCGGTATACTTAATTTAGTTGCGTAAGGAGTTTTTTTTACAGCTCTATCATATATATCAGATACTATTAAAGATATAAATGATAATAAATAAATTACAGCTATAGTTATAAGTAAAGCTATAACCATATCTGATTTAAATCCGTATTTTATAAAGTTCGGTATGACAACTTTTAATATAATGTATAAAAGTAAGATGGGGCTAGCAAAACCAAAAATTGATAGATAGAAAAATAAAATAGACCATCCTTGGTTAGTTTTTTTATTTCTTACTAAATTTACATATTGGTTAGCCTTACTTAAAGTTTCTGTTGATATCATTTTATTAACCTTTCCAGAATTTGTTATTTTCAAGTTCTAAAAACACCATACCACAAAATAAATAAAAAAGCAAATAATAAAAAACCCGCCTTAGAGCGAGCTTTTTTAAATGCGGTATCCCGAGTAAGTTACAGGTATTTAAGCCAAGTGGGTGATTTGTTCATTATTCCACGGAATAATGAAAGACAATCTCCCTTTAATAATTGTTTAGTCCGTAACTTATAACGGGATACACTTATTATACAACTAAACTAAGAAAAGTTTTCCACTTATTCCTCTTTACTAAGTTTTAACCCCAAATCGGTTAACTGTTCTATATCAACATTGGCCGGTGATTCCATTAATAAATCCCTCCCGTCTCCGGTTTTAGGAAAGGCGGTTACCTCTCGGATATTAGGTTCATTTTGTAAAATCATCATTAACCTGTCAAAACCCCAGGCTATTCCGCCATGCGGTGGTGTGCCCGATCCTAAAGCCTTAAACATATGAGCAAAATCACGCTCCTGACTTTCGCTTGATGTGCCTATAATTTCCAGCACAGATTTTAATAATTTAGGATCATGATTTCTTATACTCCCCCCGCCTATCTCAAACCCATTTAAAGCTATATCATATTGAGTGGTTAATATATTGGCTATATTTTGTTTTTCTTGAAGATCTTTTGTAAATTCTCTTTTAGCCGCAGAAAATGGGTTGTGCGTAAATGTCCACCCTCCTTTATCATTCTTTTCAAAAAAAGGAAAATCAACCACCCACACAAAAGCTAATAAATTTGGGTTATTTTTATCTCTTCTTAAGTCAGGTTTATCGCTTTTATATTTTTCCATAGCCTCTTTGTAAGTGGTTACCGGAAACGGCACTTCCTGTATTTCTTTTTCTGGGTATAGTGTTGAAATAATATGTATAAGCATGGCCTCGTTTAAAGCCATAACATCCTCTCTATCTACAAAACTCATCTCAAGATCCATTTGAGTAAATTCCGGCTGTCTATCGCCTCTTGTATCCTCATCACGAAAACATCTGGCAATTTGAAAATATTTTTCAAAACCCGAAGTCATTAATAATTGTTTATATTGTTGTGGAGCCTGGGGTAAGGCGTAAAACTTGCCTTTATATAATCTGGAGGGTACTAAATAATCTCGGGCTCCTTCCGGAGTTGATTTTGAAAGAATAGGTGTTTCTATTTCGGTAAATTTTTGTTTAAACAAAAAATCACGAATTTCTTTTAAAACTCTAAAACGCATTCTTAAATTTTTCTGTAATCTTTCTCTGCGCAAATCAATATATCTATATTTCATCCGAGATTCCTCTCCTATATTATAGCCATCATCTAAAATATTAATTGGCGGTGTTACAGCCTCATTTAAAACAGTTATTTCGCTAGCTAAAATCTCAAATTTACCAGTTTCAGAATCTTTATTAGCCATATTATCCGGTCGTTTTTTTATCTCACCCACAACAGAAACAACCCATTCCGATCTAACGGTGTTTGCAATCTCGTGAGCTTTTTCGGATTTGGGGGTAAAAATAACCTGTACCGAGCCGGTCATATCTCTTAAATCAATAAAAATAAGCTTGCCGTGGTCTCGCCTAACCGAAACCCAACCAGACAAATTTATAGATTCGCCTTCTTTTTTAACAATATCGGCAATATATGTTCTCATTACCTTAATTCTAAATAAAAACCTTTTATTTTACAACTTATTGACATATTAAGTAATGTTGTATTAAAATAATAGTAGAAAAAAAAGCACGATTCATCCGCTGATTTTCTGATCTCTCAAATCAAAAAGCGGATGGACGTTACTTGCCCGTGGGTAAACCCTCCCTCACGGGCATTTTTTTTATTTTAAAAATATATGTTATATTTGAAATAGAATCAATATTTAGAAAGGATAATAAAATGATTCCTCCTATAGTAGGAAAATTAATATGTCCATTTGGATGCAAGGGTATAGAAATAGATATTGTTAGAGGCTCTGATGTAGATATAAATCAGAGTTCTAGTGGTTATTTTTGTAGTAATTGTCATGCAAAAATGGAGTTAGAATCGTATACATCATTACCGATAGAGGAAAATCCTTATATACATTACTAAAACTTACCACACTGTGCTCGCTAATAAGCGGGCTTCTTTTTTTATAAAGACGAGACTATAAGTTTGTCATCCTTTAAATAAATTTTAATACCACCAGCCTCATCCGTTCTAAATATTAAACTTTTTATATTAGCCAATCTTTTTAAGGTTTCATCTCTTGGATGCCCAAAATAATTTTGCCCGACTGTAATAATACTTATTTCCGGATTAACTATTTTCAAAAATTCATTAGTACTGCCATATTTTGAACCATGATGTGGCACCTTTAAAACATCTACGTCTTTTAATAAACCACTATCTAAAAGTTTCTTTTCTACTTTATCATCTATATCGCCTGTAAATAAAAAAGATACCCCCAAGCTTTCAAGTAACATTACTAAAGAATTAGCGTTATTATTTACTCCATAAACTTCCTTCCCAGGGTTTAATACTGTAATAGTACTATCACCATATAAAATTTTATCTCCCTCTCGTAAGGCAATTTGAGGCCTATCTTCTAGAGATTCTAAAACCATTTTCCAGGTTTCTTTTATATTTTGTAATCCATTATTAACCAAGGCTGATACTTTATAATTTTTTAAAATAAATGGTGCGCCCCCGCTATGGTCTCTATCTTCATGGGTTAAGACTAATATATCTATTCTATTACCAATTAAAACTTTATTTAATAAAGCCGAGGCCGATTTATCAAACCCCGTATCTATCATTACAAAAGCTGGTCTTTGTCCTGGTAACTGTAAGACTATGGCATCGCCTTGACCAATATCTAAAAAATAAACCGCCAGATCTATGTTTGAAAAAATAATTAAAGACCATAGATATATATTTAAAAAACCAAGACAAAATAAAACTATAATTATTTTTTTCATAAAAAAACTTCTAAACTACGTTTTATAAGTAGAATAAATCCGATTATTAAAATATAAAAAATGATTACACCTCCAATACTTATATTATACTCAATAGTCGCAAAATTAAATTTAGAAAATAAATCAATAATAAATATTTGATAATCTAAAATTATTTTTGTCGGTACAGATAAAATTAATGATATTAAATAAGATGCCTGACCAAGCAAGCTAAAGCCGGCTATTAAAAATCCAAAAAACATCGCTATCGGCACTGCCTCTAAAATAAAAATATTAGCCACAATAGAAAGCCACGAAAAAATTCCGAAGTGAAATAGTATTAAGGGCAACACCATTATTTGCGCTGAAAAAGTCGTTAATAAATTACCCTTCCAATTCATAAAAGAATCTTTTATATCAAAAGAAGTTAAATCAGATAAAATAGGCATTATATAAACAATTCCAATTAAAGCCATAAAAGAAAATTGAAAACCAATATCTTTTATCACTAAGGGATTGATTAATATCATGACCAAAGCCGATAGAATAATGGCATTACGCAGGGCATATTCTCGGCCAACCTGTATAGAAAGTAAGGCGATTATACCCATAATAGAAGCTCTTACTATCGAGGCCTCGGCTCCTACCATAATGGTAAACAAAATAATTCCAATCACTGTTAGTATAAAAGCTAATTTTCTAGAAAAAAAGTACATAAAAATTAATCCTAAAACCGAGGCTAATATGGTTATATTATACCCAGACAAAGCTACTATATGAGTTGTGCCACTCTTACTCATTTTTTCTTTAAAATCAGTTGAGAATCCTCTTCTATCCCCAAATGTTAAACCAGAGATAAGAGCTGCCTCTCTCTCTAAAAATAAAGATTCGTAGTAAGATACAAAAGAATTTCTTATATTAAATAAATATTGATTTAGAGATTTGTTACTTTTTTCTATTATATTTATTTTTGGTTTCCATAAACTTAAATAATCATTTTGAACGCTTAAAGTACCCGAGACTAAAATTTTATCTCTGTAATCTATATTTTTTTCAAACTCGGTATAAATATGAAATAAGCCTTTTTCATTTTTACCTTTAAAATAAACGTAAGACTGTCTTTCCTCCGGAAAAGATGTTACCTCTAAATTCTCCTCTATAATTTGGTTGTCAATAAAAGATGTATTATTTACCCATAGAGATCCATAAAAATAGGCCGGTCCAAAAATTAATAAAAAAAGACTTATATATAAAAGTCTTTTTTCCTCAAAACTTAAAGCTATTAAAAATAATTCAAATGTAATGAATACTAATAAAACAACTATATAATTTTGATAAAAAATCGCTACCGAACTTCCAATTATAAAGGCTAAGGCTATCCAAAATGCCTTATCATATAGAGACATATTCTATACTCCAGATGGATTAAAAATAAGTAAAAAAGTTCTGCATAATATATACAAATCAAGCTTTAATGATTTATGCTTGGCATAATACGAGTCATACTCTAAAACCTTTTTAAAAGGTAGATTAGAGGAGCCGTTTATTTGCGAAAGGCCTGTTATACCCGCCTTTTCGTATTTTAAAAATTTATAATCTTTAGGATATTTTTCAATTTCCTCTGGCTCATAGGGCCTTGGTCCAACGAGTGATATCTCCCCCTTTAAAACATTATAAAGTTGAGGTAATTCATCAATCCAAAATTTTCTAAGTATTTTTCCCGCTACAGTAACTCTAGGATCCAGAGATATTTTAAAAAAAGGCCCATCGTCTCTTTCATTTAAATGAGAGAGATCTTTTTTCAATTCCGAGGCTCCATTTTTCATCGTCCTAAATTTATAGATATAAAATATTTTACCCATACTTACTCGGCGAGCCTTATAAAAAAGAGGTCCAAAACCGCCTAAACTTTTTATTAAAATAAATACAAAAGGAAGTAATAATATTAAAAATACAAGTCCGATAATAGATATGCTAATATCTAAAAAACGCTTAACCACCAAATAAATCATTTTTATATTATACTAAACACTAAGCAGAATATAAACGTATGATATAATATGGCCAATGAAAACGGCTATCTGTTATGACTACATTAATCAATATGGCGGTGGCGAAAGAGTCCTTCAAATATTTCTTGATATTTTTAAATCAGCCGATTTCTATACTCTTTTTTATGATCCAAGCACAAATCTTATAGATAAAAATAGGTTAGTAAAAACCAGCTTTCTAGATAATTATATAGTACACAAAAATCATAGAGCTTTTATCCCTTTTATGCCAAGCGCAGCTAATTCTATAAATTTAAAAAATAAATATGATCTTATAATCTCCATCACCGCCGGCTATGCCAAGGGTATAAACTATAATTTTGAAACTACTAAACATATATCTTATATTTTTACCCCCTTAAGATATGCCTTTGAGGATGAGTATATTCCAAATAAAATCGGGTATAAAAATAAATACTTAAAGCATTTAATAAATCCTGTTAAAAATTATCTAAAAAATTGGGATTACAAAATGGCTCAAAGGCCAAATAAAATCATAACTATCTCCTCGCTTACTCAAGATAGAATAAAAAAATATTACAATAGAGATTCAGAGATATTAACTCCGGGTGTAGATACAAAAATATTTTATCCAAACCTTCAAAAAACAAAATCATATTATCTAGCTATGGGTCGGTTGATGCACTATAAAAAATTTGACCTTATAATTAAAACTTTTAACACTTTAAAACTTCCTCTAAAAATAGTTGGTCGTGGCCCGGAGCTTAAAAAACTTAATCAATTAAATACATCAAGATATACAAGTTTTTTATCCTCGCCTCAATCCGATGAATCTTTAAGATTATTATATTCTCAGGCGAAGGCTTTAATATTTCCTCAAGTGGAGGATTTTGGATTAGTAGCTTTAGAAT
>PCWO01000013.1 GCA_002796205.1 Candidatus Liptonbacteria bacterium CG11_big_fil_rev_8_21_14_0_20_35_14 | reverse complement strand
AAAGAAAAGAAATAAAAAAATATTCGTTTTAAAAACCATTTAATTTAAGTTGTCCGGTTGTACTCGCATTAACTCCCGTCGTTGAAGCATACAAACTCCCACTCTTTATTAACGTCCCACTACTATTTATTCCCTGGCTCCAATCACTCTGATGAAACACAAAATTTTTATGCCTCGTCATAAACTGGGTAAATGTTAAACCATCGGCGTTATCCCAAGTAATACGCACCACCGCTTTTTGGGTTGATGGGTCAATCACCCCCCCCGAGGTCGCTATATTATCTCCCGAAGTTGCTCTATTAACATTTTCCACAAAAAACCATCTTGTATACGCCACCCCATTACGCGTTACTACCTCGTCCCCCAAAACCGCCGCGAGCGGCGTAGAGGTTGCCACATAATAATGATTAGTAGAACCCTTAGATAACTCATAAAAAGATTTCCAATTTTTATCAGCCAAAACTCTAACGTCATCTATTAACTCCTGCCCCAGTTGGGTCGCCGCTTTGGATTTGGCCACCCGACTATTTGAATTTACTACCGACACAATCACTCCCGCCGACGAACCTAATATCAAAGCCCCGATAGAAACTCCGATTAAAAGTTCAACCAATGCCTGCCCCTTTCTATTTTTAAAAAAATTAACCAACATATTTTAAAATAATTATACCACAAACAAAAATAAACCTATTTAATTATTTATAATAAACTATTAAACTTTACTTTTTTCCAATTTAGAAAGTCTAGTCTCGTGATTAATTAAAGTTTTTTCTTGCCTACGATACTCGGCATAACTAAAAGTATTACCCTCATTTAAATCTTTAAGTTGACCGTGAATATTATCTAAGTGTCCCGACATCTCATCTTTAAAATCTACTAAATCATTTTTAACACTATTCAAATCTGCCTTCACTTCGTTCAAATCTACCTTCACTTCGTTCAAATCTACCTTCACTTCGTTCAAATCTACCTTCACCTCGTTTATATCCGACTTCAATTCTAAAAAACCCTGTTGAGTTAAAGTCGCCAACTTTTCCAAAGTCATCTGATTATCGTCTGATTTTTTTAAAGTCATTTTAGGCTTCTTTTTTATCATTAATTACATTATACCCCACTTTAAATAAATAAGTGTGGAAAAGATTTATATTATATTTTACCTCGTCTCCTCGTAAATTTCGTTAACCTCACTACTACTCAAAGCCCTGTTAAAAACTCTCACATCATCCAAACTACCCACAAAATCTTCAGTTGAATCAGTATAAGAAATAGTAAAATTATTAGCGCTACTAGCAGATCCGGTTGTGCTTGTTGTGCTACAAGTATCAAGCAAATCTCCATCAACATAAACCGTTATTACATTAGAACTACGCGTTGTAACCATCGCCACCTGATGCCAAAGACCATCCGTATAACCGCTACCCAAGGCACAACTAGACAAAGTCGTTCCATCCGACAACCCGACCCAAATATCTCCTCCCGAACCTAGATCATTAACACTTAATCTATAACCCGCCACCGCGTTACTCGTCCCGCCTTTAGTTATTATATTTTGCTCACTCGTTGTATCACTAGTTTTAAACCAAGCCATTAAAGTAAAATCTCCCGTCCCAAAATCCAAACTACCATCTGCCGGGTCAGACACAGTTACATAATCTGTAGTTGCTAATGTATAAGCCTTATCAACTTGCCCGATTTGATTAACCGTCGCTCCGGTTATAGTTCCATTATTTTCAAATCCACTCCAATCAATCGCCGTCGTCCCACTCGCCTCATCTAGTTTATAATATCCGACTAATCCCTTCCCTCCCTTTATTAAAGTTACCGCCCCATCAGAATTTACATAAAGCCTATGACCCTCACCAGTTGTCATAATATCTATATCAATATATTCGGCCGTTGTCGCTCCCGTTCCTTGCGTAAAAACAATCTCAATTGCATTACCACCGGTCGGGTTAGAAAATTGCAGTTCACTTGGTAAATAAAAAACATCGTCCACCGTCCCCGAATCATAACTAGACCCCGAAAAAGTTTCATATTTATCATCACTCCCCACCTGACTGAATATTTTTATCCCCCAGGCAGTCCCCTCCTCCTCACTCACCGCCTGCAGTTGCACCGATCTTAAAACAGATTCCAATTTAACAGCCTGATTTAAAAGAATTTTAGAACTATTAAAAGAAAAAACATTATAAATCACTGTTGAGCCAATCAAGCTCATAATCGCCAGCGACACGAGTAACTCTATCAACGAAAATCCATCTCTATTTCCAATTTTCTCTTTTATTTTTAAATTCATATACTTTATTTTTTCTATTTTAAAATTATTACTTAAATTTTACTTTAACAAATTTTGTAACTTCATTAAATTAATAATTAAACTTAACTAAAAATATTTTTACTAATACAATTAAGTTCTATAATTTATACAAACAAATTGATTAGGTTCTTAAAAACAAAGAAGTTCTAAGAGCTAAAGGCCTCTTTAGCGAAGTAGGACGACTATTGTTTTTTAAGGTTCTAAACACCCTGTTTGTATAAATTATAGAGCGAAAAAAAATAATAACAAAATATTATAAAACTAAAACTGCCCGACCAACTGATAAATCGGAATAATAATTGAAAGTGCAATCGTTCCAATTGCCACTCCAAGCACCAAAAGCATCGTCGGTTCAATAAACGAAATTAAAGTTTTCACCGACACGTCAATTTCCGACTCATAAAACTCGGCCAAAGTATCAAGCACATCCTCCACGTGTCCAGCTCTCTCCGACACCGCTATCAAGTTTGTCACCGTTTTTGGAAAAGCCGGTTCTCTTTTAAAAGCCTCTCCAATCGTTAACCCCTTAGAAACTCCCTCTCGAGAAATGCGTAGTAACCCCTGCTTTAGTTCCTCGTGCCCAATAGTCTCGGCTGTAATTTCTAGTGACTGCACAATCGGTAAACCGGATTTCATCAAAGACGCCAAAGTGCGCGCAAATCTTTGCAAGGCGATTTTTTTAACAATCGTACTGATTACCGGTACAAAATTTATAAATCTATAAAAAATCTTTCTGCCCGGTAAAGTTTTTAGAAAAAAATACCAAGCCACCACTAAAGAAACAACAAAAAGTGGCGCTAATATCCAAATATAAGTTCCAATAAAATTACCGACCGCAAACACAATTAACGAAAAAGTTGGCGGGTCAAAACCTCCGCTTTGAAACATCTGCGAAACTTTTGGCAAAGCAAAAGTCACTAAGAAAATAACCATTAAAAAAGAAAGTGATAAAAGCATCATCGGATAAACTAAAGCCGATTTAATTTTATTATTTATCTCCTGCTCTTTTTCCAGTGAAGTAGAAAGATTTCCAAATACTATCTCCAAGTTGCCCGAGGCCTCACCCGCCCGCACCAAACTGACAAAAACCTGACTAAAAACTTTAGGATATTTTGCAAAAGTTGAATAAAAAGGCTTGCCTTGTTCCAGCGACTGACGAATCTCAATTAATATTCTTTTCATAGCCGGCTTATCAAAGTCGTCAATTAAAATATTAATAGCCTTCAGTAAATCAGTACCTACTTTAAGCATTAAAGCTAAATATTTAGACAAAAAAACCTTATCCGATAAAGCCACCTTACTTCTAAAAAGTTCCGTTGAACCCAAAGCAAAACCCACCGGCTTGATAGACACCGGCCTAAGTCCTTGAGTAGAAAGGATTTGCAAAACCTCAGCCGGCCCTTGCACATCAACCTCTCCCTCAACTACTTTTCCGTTTGGCTCAGAAGCTACATAATGATATTTCATTTAAACTTAAATATTTAAAAGTTTTTTATAAGAAGCTATAGGATTTATTGAGTCAAAAATAAACGAAGTGGAAGCCAGCATATCAGCCCCCGCCTCTACAAACAAAGGAGCCGATATTTCATTTACTCCTCCATCTACCTCTATTGTAGCACTTGGTTTTATTTTTCGTAAGTTAGCAATTAATTTTAAAGCCCTCTCATCAAATTTTTGATGACTTTTTCCCGGCACAACCGCCAAAACCTGAAAGGCGTTAAATTTAACAATATAGGGCTCAATCAAAGCCCAATCTGAATCAAAAACCATGGCCAAAACCGGCACAATTTTCAAAGCCTCACACCTCTCTTTAATTATTAAAGGATTTTTTGTAGTTTCAATATGGAAAATAAAACGCGTTACCGGTTTTTTTAACCACTCCTCAAAAAAAGAGTCCGTCTCTCTCCACATAAAATGTATCTCATAAAATAAATCTGTCGGCAAAGAAGCTAATAAACTTGAATCACTCCAAGTCTTTACTGAAGAAAAATCTCCATCCGCTATATCAAACTTAATAAAAGGGGCCTTAAACTCCCGAGCTATCTCAATTTTTTTTAATAACTCCTCAAAACTAACCTCATTTATAGCCGGCACCACAGTCATCATTGCGCTTTTTCAATATCTGCTAATTTATCCAGTCGACGTCTATGTTTTTCCTCTCCCAAAAAAGGAGTAGATAAAAGTATTTTTATCATATTAAAAGCCATAATGGGCTCTGTAAAATTTGCTCCTAATGCTAAAACATTAACATCATCATCCTGCCGAGCATCAAAAACTTGGTCGGTTGATACCCCTAAAACACTCCTCACCCCATCAACCTTATTAGCTGTAATATCAACCCCCGCCCCACTACCACAAATAACAATGCCTCGCGCCTCACCCCCCGAAGCAGCCACCTTTTCCGCTACCGCTCTGGCAAAATCAACATAATCATCATTTAAATCTTTTTCTAAATTACCCAAATCCTGTGGTTGATAACCCTGATCAGCCAACATCTTTTTAAGTTGTTCCTTTAAATCAAATCCCTTATGGTCCGCTCCTATATATAAAAACATTACCTAAATTATAAAATAAAAAAGCCAAACCACCAACCCTTGTCTATAAAAAATAGAAAAAATAATTAAATTTTATAATCAAAAAACCAACTAATTTCATAAAAACAATTACGATACAATCTAAAAAATATTTTAACCCTCTATAAATTTATTAAGAAACAAATTGATTAGGTTCTTAAAAACAAAGGAGTTCTAAGAGCCAAAGGCCTCTTTGGTGCAGTAGAACGACTATTGTTTTTAAGGTTCTAAGCACCTTGTTTTGTATAAGTTTATAGAGGGTATATAAATAAAGTCTTTAAGGCCTGTTTTTGTAAATATGGTTATGGTTGTGTTTTTATATGTAACACGTGATTAACTAAAGTAGACACATACCCCCATTCATTATCATACCAAGCCATTATTTTTACCAAATCACCACCCACCACTCGCGTAAAATTTAAATCTACCACCGATCCATATGGCTCCCCAATAATATCCGAGGATACAATTGGATCCGATACCACCTTTAAAACATTTTTATAGATAGGATTATGACTAGCCCTTTCTAAAATATCATTAACCTCCTTTACTGTTGTATTTCTTTTAGCCATAAAAGTTATATCCGCCACCGATCCGGCCAAAACCGGCACTCTGGTTGCCACTCCATCAAATAATTTATCAAGCACCGGCAACGCCCTGCCAACTGCTATCGCTGCTCCGGTGGTAGACAAAACAATATTTTGTGCCGCCGCTCTGCCTCGCGCAAACTTACCCGCCTTAGGCGAATCAACCAAACTCTGACTAGAGGTATATCCATGAATTGTATTAAGTATAGCCTTTTCTAATCCTATTTCAGATTCCATCACACTCATTACCACTCCAACTGCATTAGTGGTACAAGATCCGTTACAAGTTAGCTTTGTACTATTAAGCTCTTTATCATTTACCCCCATCAAAACTGTTTTTCCATTATTAACTCCATCTTGATCTTTAGCCGGCGCTGTAATCACCACTCTTTTCGCTCCCGCCTCAATATGGTAATTAGCCTTTAGAAAAGAAGTAAACACCCCCGTTGCCTCAACTACTACATCAATATTTAAATCACCCCAAGGTAATTTTAAAAGATTTTTTTCATTTAAAATTTTTATTCTTTGCTCCCCAACAACTAATTCACCCCCCTCTACTTTTATATTTTTCTCAAAACTGCGGTAAGTAGAATCATATTTTAATAAATAAGCTAAATTATCTATTTCCCCCAAATCATTTATAGCCACCACCTTTATTTCCGGATGACCAAAAATTTGTCTAAAAAAAAGTCTGCCAATTCTTCCAAAACCATTAATCGCAATTTTTTTCATGTAAAAATTATACCATAATTTAAATAATTATTATCATTTTTATAAAAAATAATTATCTTTTTAAACAACCAACCTGCAATTTTTTAAACAATTGGCCATGGTTCTTTTAAAATAAAGGAGTCTAGTGAGTTAAAGGACGCCTTAACGAAACTAGACGACTATTATTTTTAAGGTTCTGGACACCCTGTTTGAAAA
>PCWO01000038.1 GCA_002796205.1 Candidatus Liptonbacteria bacterium CG11_big_fil_rev_8_21_14_0_20_35_14 | reverse complement strand
GTTTAATCAAAAGCCCCTAGAGGCGATTCTAGGGGCTTTTTTATTTATATATAAAAGAGCCCTTTATATATAGCGGGCGAGAAGTATACTATATGTCGCACAAGATAGATTTTACGACAGATATAGTTTTAAAAATAAAATTTTTTAAAATTTATTTCTTTCATATATTTATTATTTTATATATAGGTATTTTTCTGATTTTCAAAATAAATTAAATATATCGTATTTATTTTTTTATTAATATTTTTTATTTAAAATAAATAAAATTATATATGTCGCACAATATCCCCTATTTTTATATATTTAGATAATTTTGAAATAATTAAAATTTTTCTAAATAATCTAAAGGGTCAAGGTGAGCTCCAAAGGGCATTGGCCCACAATATGTGCTAGAACCTATATAAAATGTCGGTGAAGAATAAACTGTAAAATGTAGATGTGGTCCAGTTGAATATCCAGTATGACCGGAATACCCAATTAAATCTCCTTGTTTAATAGATTGTTGAGGTGACACAACTACTTTAGATAAATGAGCGTACATAGTAGTTAAATTATTTATATGTTTTATAGCTATAAATTTTCCATAGGCGCCTCTATAACAATAATTATCTTGGTTGCCAGTTGAGGCTATAATGCCATCTTGTGGTGCAAATACAGGGGTTCCAACCGGTAGGCCGAAATCTATTCCATTATGAAAACCACTCTTATAAGCTTTAGCTGAAAAACTGGTATAACCATAATCCTGGGTAAATATTTTACGAGGGTTAGATACTTTTATAGGCAAAGCCAGTGAAGCATCTATCGGGAGTGTATTTTTATCAAGGTCAGCCGTCAGTTTTTTTTCTATACTCTCAATTTCATTGGCAATTTCTTCTTGTCTTTCCTCTAAATCGCTTATTTCTTTTTCATAACTCTGGGCCTCCTTTTTAGTTAAAGACAAAAGTTTTTTTCTTTCCTCACTTTGATCCTCTACTATTTCTTTTCTATTTTTTAAATTATAATTTTCGGTAGTAACATCTTCTTTTTTAACTTCACGATTATATTTTTTATTTTTTAAACTATCCCTTAACTCCTTTAATATATTAGACTCTAAAATTAATCTATTATTTATATCAATTAAAACTTGAACCGACTCAAAACTATCCGCTAGAGTATTACCTCGTAGAAATGTTATTATTGGGCTTTCCTCCTCACTCACTTGAATTTCTTTTAATACTTTAGCTACCGACTCATTTTTAACATTTATTTCCGTTTCAATATCAGATACCTCATTATTTAAAGATCCAATTTCAAGACTCAATTTACTTAAAGATAATTCAGCCGAACGTATGCCTAACTTTAGTTGGTTTATATTTTTATTTAAACGATTAACCTCACTTTCAATAGTCTTACTTTTCTGATTTGTATTTTGCAAATTTTCTTGAGTCACTTTTATTTGTTCCTCAATTTGTTTTAGTTCATTATTTTTACTTTCAATTTGATTTTTTAAATCAGCCTCTGATTCCGCTAATGAAATAAGTGGAGTCAGTATAAATTGTAATATTAAAAAAATAACTAAAAATCGCATAAATTTACTGTAATTTTTTAATAGCTTTTCTCGTTCGTATAATAGATTCTTCCTCTCCTAAAACTTTCATAATTTCAATTGGAGGTGGTGAGTTTTTTAAACCAGACAAAGCTACTCTTAATGGCCAATATATATCTCCCCTCCCTTCCTTTTCGGCTAACTCAACTATTTTCTCAAAAGATTTTTCAAAACTATCTTCAACTAAATCTAATATTTTTTTTAATGAATCAAGTGTTTCTTTTTCAGAATTATCTTTCCATATTAACAACTCCGGCTCATATTCCTCTAGTTCGAAAAAAAATCCCAAATTCTCTTTAGCTAGAGAAAGTTTTTTTAGACGGTCTTTTTGTAGCTCTAAAGCTCCTCTTAATAAACCATTTTTATCAAACCATTCTTGAGGAATAAATCCTTTAAGGCATAATACTAATTCATCTACGCTTTTATTTCTTATATAGTGTGCGTTTAACCAGTCTAATTTTTCAATATTAATAGCCGCCCCTCCTTTTTGAACTCTTTTTATATCAAACTCCTCTATTAATTCATCTAAACTCATCACTTCTCTATCTTTTTCCGGGTGCCACCCTAGTAAGGCTATAAAGTTTATTAAGGCTTCTTTTAAATATCCCTGATTTCTAAAATCATCAAAAGAAGTCTCTAAATCTCTTTTAGATAATTTGCCTCCTTGAGGGGCTAATAAGAGTGGCAAATGAGCATAATGCGGTATATTAAATTCTAAACTTTCTCCAATTAAAATATGTTTCGCCGTATTGGTTAAATGATCCTCACCCCGAATAACATGACTTATTTTCATTTCAAAATCATCTACTACGACTGCAAAATGAAATAGTGGTGTGTCTAAATTTTTAGCAATCGGTATGTCGCCTATTAAGCTAGAGTCAAAAGTTACATTGCCTCGTATCATATCTTTAACCACTATTTTTTTTTGAGGCACTCGAAGTCTAATTAATTGAGACGAGGCATCCCCTGCCTCTTGAGGTTTTTGACTAGCGCATCGTCCATTATATTTCGGTGGTAATCCAGCAGTTATTAAGGCTTCTTTTTCGGCCTCAAGTTCTTCTTTTGTGCAATAACAATAATAGGCTTTATTTTGATTTAATAATTTTTCTAAATATCTTTTATAAATATCTCCTCTCTCGCTTTGATGAATAATGTGGTCATCAGATTCAATGCCGAGCCATTTTAGATTATCAATAATATTATGTTCATATTCTTTTTTAGAGCGCTCCTTGTCGGTGTCCTCAATTCGTATTAAAAAATCACCATTATGATGGCGGGCAAACAAAAAATTAAATAAAGCAGTCCGCGCTGTTCCGAGGTGTAATTTACCTGTTGGAGACGGCGCAATTCTAACACGCACCCTACTATTTTCAGGACTCATTAAAGTTATAATATCATAAATATAGGGTTTTTTGAAATAATAAAAAAGCGACAATTATTCTTGTCGCTCAATAGATGTAATTAATCCCTCTATATTTGTTTTTTGAGGTCGCAAATTAGTTTTTGAAATTACTATGTAGTTACCTATTTTTAGGTATGGTTTTAAATACATAGCAAAGCATTGCATAAATTGTTCGTGCGTTAAAGAAAATCCCACACTTCCTTCTCTAAACTCATACTCTTTTGGAGGTTCTATATAATTACCTGGTTCTATAGAACCGGATAATATGCTTGGTCCTTCAATTTTATTATAATACCAAACGCGACCATGCTTTATTATTATAGAAACTTCTTTATCTTCAGGGGTATAATATATGTACGATATTTTATACCCATCAAGTTCAGAAATATAAATAAAATCTCTACTCTTTCTTTTTTCAGGCACAGTTATATTCTTAATATAAAGCTGAAGTAGCTTTTTAAGATCCTTAACTCTCCGGTCATTAGTTGATTGAGATATTTCTAATTCATTTTTTAATTTTGAAATTTCATTTTCAGAATTTTTAATTTTATTTTTTAAAATTTTTATAAAATCCTGACCGGAAATGTGTTCTAATAAAGCGTCTTCGTATGCCTCCGGATTTCTTATAAGCGATATTGCCTCATTTAATTGGTTTGAAATATCGCTTTTTCCAAAATTAACATCAGGATGAAATTTTTTTTGGAAAGTCTTATACTGCATTTCCGCAAATTTTATTATTTCACCCTGACTCATGGAGACAATATATTCTTTAGGTATGCCGAGCGCTTGGAATGGATTCATTTTTCCTCCTTCTTTCTGCTCTCCTCCCAATCTGCCGGATATTCAACTTTATCAATTTTACAATCTACATACCCATCTCCATCCCCATATATTCCTTCTTCATTTAAATATTCATCGTCATAATCAGGATCGACATCATCCCTAATCAATCGTTTAATAAAAAATTCTGGATTTTCATTCATTTTTTCGGATTTGTATAAAATATAATTTATAGTCCCACCCAAAAATCCAGTTCGTTGAAAGTAAAGTTTTATAGCGTCTTCAATAAAATTTTGAACAATATCAAAATCCTTTCCAAATTTTTCATACAATTTTACTATCATATCTATGCTTAAATTATGCATAGATATATGGTTCTCTCTTATTGTATAAAATTCAGAAATTTCATCCAGTGAATAACCATTTTCTTTAAGCTTCAATATTTTTGATACAGAAGCCCTTGTTTCTTGTCTTATGATGATTATGTCTTGTATGTCATCTCTTTGAAGTCCTCTCTCCATGAGAGACATCACATATTTTTTGTTATGTCCCCTTATACTAGGAACATTTGTGCTATCTAATTTTTTTCCTACAATTAATTGATCCATGCTCTTTCTCCCTCTTATTTAGTTGTCAAAGTCGTACTTATATAAAAGCATACTTTATACTATATTGTCAAGTTTTTCAAAACAAATATTTATTGTATAGATAGCCCCCACTCTGCCTAATAAATGTAAAGATATTACAGAATTATAGGAATATTTTTTTATTTCTGAATTAAATGGTTCTTTAAAGTTTACATGATTAAAAAAATCAAAAATAAACATTTCCATATCCTCTGGTTTTAGAGCTCCGTTATTTTTACAAGCTTCAATTACAAAAAATTTACGACCCTCTATATATTTTTTAAGGCCACTTTCCTCTAAAACCTGATTGCCTTTTTCTGTTAATATTAAAGGTGACCCTGTAGTGAATAATTTTAACCTTCCATTTTCAATTAAAATTTTTGTCTCAATTAATACATTAGATAAAAAATCTATTCTTTTTTCTAAACGTAATAAAAAAGAAGTTATATAAGAACTACATATAACGACCAAACCGATTATGATAAAAAAATATAATATTTCCATAATCGGTTAAAAGTTAATATTAATTTATATAGTCAGTCTTACAATCTCCTCAGCTATCATCTGGCTTGAGTTCGGTATATAAAACTCCTGCGACGCTTTTTTCATCTCCTCTAAAACATCTTCATGCTCTAATATTTTTTGAATTTGAACTAAAAATACGGATGGTAATAAATTATTTTGTTCAATAATTTTTCCGGCCCCAGCTTCAGTAAAAGCATGGGCGTTATATCTTTGGTGCCCTCTTAAAGGAATTAATATTGCTGGCTTAGAAAAAGCTGCCATCTCAAAAATAGAGCCCGCCCCCGCCCGAGAAACCACTAAATCAGCTGCGCTGTAGGCCTCTTTTAAATCTTTATTAAAATACGCTACTATCTTATAATTTTTTTTATTTTCATCATCAATATCTTTTGATATAAATTCAAGCTCCCCTCTACTTTCTGCAAAATTATCCACGCCAGTTTGATGTAAAAT
Source organism: Candidatus Liptonbacteria bacterium CG11_big_fil_rev_8_21_14_0_20_35_14 (assembly GCA_002796205.1). Taxonomy (GTDB): domain Bacteria; phylum Patescibacteriota; class Minisyncoccia; order UBA6257; family XYB1-36-10; genus 1-14-0-20-35-14. The sequence goes on along the minus strand of PCWO01000038.1, from coordinate 1,061 downwards.
TTGGTATTTTTTTAATAACTCTGGCGCCATACTTATTATAAAATCATTTATAGATTCGGCTCCTTGGGAACCCCCAATCACTAATATAACTTTTTTATCAGGCTTAAAACTAAAAAATCTTTTAGCCAAAGCTTGTTCATCACGATTATTTAATAAATCATCTCTCACCGGGTTGCCTGTAACTTGGACATTTTTCCCTTTAAAGTATGAAGCGCTTTCTTTAAAGCCAAGCGCAATGCTATTAGCAAAATGTGAGGCTAACCTATTAGATAGTCCCGGATAAGCATCTGATTCATGAATTATTATCGGTATTCTGTAAAAAAATCCGGCTAGTACTACTGAAAAAGATCCCGGTCCACTTTTACTAAAAATTACATCAGGCATAAAAAAATATAATTTTAAAAAAGCCTGGCATAAACTATATGCAAAAATAAATGGCTCTAAAAAATTTAAAGGTGAAAAATATCTTCTTATCTTACTACCAGCAATTTGATAAACCTTTAATCCATATCCCTCAAGCACAGTCGCCCATTTTTGAGCCGAACCCATAAAACGAATATCAGCCTGAAAACTGTGACGATTAGAAATATCAACTAATTTTTCTTTGACCGCAATTAAAGGATATATGTGCCCCCCAGTTCCACCCCCTGTTAATAAAATACGTACTTTTCTCATATATTATATATAGTATAACAAAAAACTAGACCGCGCGTGACATATTAAGCATCAGTCCCGTCATTGATAAAAACACAACCAGTGCCGTACTCCCATAACTTATAAAAGGAAGTGGTACCCCAGTCATAGGAATAACCCCAGAAATAGAACCAATATGCGCAAATGTTTGTAATCCAATAATAGATGTAAAACCAATAAAAGTTAATCTTATAAACTCATCTTTAGTTTTTTGCGCTAAAATAAAACCACGTATAATAATCATTAAAAACACAGCTATTAAAATAGAAGTTCCTATAAAACCAAATTCCTCGGCTATAACAGCAAATATTGAATCTCCAATCGGTTCTGGTAAATATTTTGTTTTATTAATAGAATTACCATAGCCA
>PCWO01000002.1 GCA_002796205.1 Candidatus Liptonbacteria bacterium CG11_big_fil_rev_8_21_14_0_20_35_14 | reverse complement strand
AAAAGTGGGAAATTTTAGCGTGGTTATTTTTCCAGTATCTATAAGATAGATAATCCGCCCACCGTCAACGCTATTTCTCCTTCTCGCTTTTTTTCTGCTTCTTTAGTCAAAAAGTGGTCGGAAATAATAATCTTTCTTATGATTTTTTCAATAAAAATTCCGGCAAATTTACGAATAAGATAAGCAACAATAACAATTGCGACAATCTTTATGCCATGATTAAAAAACCAAGGCATTACATTTTGGATAATTATTTGAATAATATCTTGAATAATTTTGATTTTACCTTATTAAAATCTTTCTGTACAACGCAAGCGTTTTTTCAATCATCGTGTTAGACCTAAATTGCTTTGCGGTTTCTCTAGCGGCTAATGCTAAACAATGTCTCAAAGCTGTGTCGTTTAGTAAAAGTTTTATTTTTTCTTCAGCTTCTTCAATAGTGCGAATAACAAAACCGTTCTCACCATTACGAATAATTTCTGGAGCCACGCCTACAGAAAAACTTACGGGAACCATCCCTTGAGACATCGCCTCAATCAAACTGAGTGAAAATCCTTCATAGCGCGATGTTAACAATGCGATTCCTCCCGCATGCTGGTTTAGCATAGAAGGAATAGTATCTTTAACCGCGTTTGCAACAATAGTGTGATTCGGAATATTATTTTTCATCCATTGCACCAACTTTTTATTTCTCGACATTATCACCGAAAACTTTTTAACTTCGGGAAATTGTTCAAAGAGCCAGATGAGCCGATCAACACCTTTTAGTTTCAGTGTGAATGGATCCTCTCCGATTCGGCCAAGAAAAACGAGAGTCGGTTCACTCTTCGGACTATTATTTGGTGTTTCAAACCAATAATCCTCAATTGCGTTATAAATAACTTCAATTTTTTCAGCCGCAACTCCAACACTTATTATATCTTTTTTTACTATCTCTGATGTGGCGATAATATAATCAGCGCGCGCAGCGGCATACTGCTCAATGGAAGCAATATCGTTCAGAGGTCGGCGTGTTTTTATGTTAAATTCTCGAATCGCTCCTGATTGTTTTAACCGAATAAAAACATCGCTACACCCGCTTTCTAAATGATTTGTTTTCGGTACAGCTTTTAAAAAACCAATGGTGCTTGAACCGAAATGCGACACTACCGGCTTGGAAAAACGAAGAAAGGCAAGCGGGGTATAGGTTGTCCCCTGAATAATGTCATGGCGCAATATCTCCTCGCGTTTTTCCAATAATGAATAAAAAAAGAGAATGTTGTTAATGCCCTTAAAATGAATAGGTGTGTCCGTAAGTAAAAATTGCGGATAAAAATTATTTACTTCTGCCCCCTTTTCTCGCAATTTACAGGCGATAAGATCGTTAATGAAATGCGCGCCGGTACCTATTTTTTTGTCGCTATGGATAAACGCTATTTTCATAAAATCGTCATTATTTCATTAAATCATCAAGCGAAACGCCAAGAGAGTCAGCAATTTTTTTAACAGTATCTATGGTGGGGTTGGGCGTTGCTCCTGCCTCTATTTTCGCAATCGTATGAAAAGCAAGATTTGCTTTCTTTGAAAGCACATCTTGAGAAATACAGAGTTTGTTTCGGTATTTTTTTATATTCCCGCTAATTGTAGATTTTTTGTTTGACATATTAGTATAGTTTTACTATGATATTTATATAGTATTAAAAGCATCACTTACCAATAGTTAGTATATGAAATTTTTAGCATTTAGTCAAACAAAATTTTTAGGGAGTTCCTTAGCGTTGCCCGCGAATGGGTCGGGTGGGTCAAGGGCAACATCTCTTTTGGTGGCGCATTTTGTTTTGCAAAATACAGCCTCAAATTCCGCCGAAAAAAAGAATCGTCCCCGCGAGGGCGCGGAAGAAGGGGGGTTTGGGGGGAATTTCGCCGCGCCCTCGCTTCCACGGCGAAAATTTTTTGCGGCTGAATGTAGAATACCATGATGGATTTTAGTATAACATTGTCTAACAATATAACAAAGTGCTAAAATATGAATAATCAACTATGGACCAAATATCAGAAAAACTCGGACAAAATATGAAGCGCATTAGAGCCAAAAAGAAGATGTCGCAAGGCGATATTGCGCGAGCTTTAGATGTTGATAGGGGTTATATCAGCAATATTGAGAATGGCAAGAAAAATCCTACTCTTGCGACAATCCAAAAATTGGCTGATGCGTTTGGTGTGTCGGCTGATGAGTTATTAAAATAAATTTAATTTTATGAACAGGTCAAAAACAATTTTAGTAACTGGTGGGGCTGGTTTCATTGGTAGTCATCTATGTGAGAAACTTTTAGGAGGCGGAAACAAGGTGTTGTGTTTGGACAACTTTTTTACTGGTTCTAAAAATAATGTTGTTCACCTTCTCGGTAATAAAAATTTCAGCATTATTAAACATGACATTACTAAGCCGATCTTCTTGAAACCAGATCAAATCTATAATCTTGCTTGTCCAGCAAGCCCTATTCACTACCAAAAAAATCCTATCAAGACAATAAAAACGTCTACCTTTGGTATAATTAATATGCTTGGAATGGCTAAAAAATCAAAAGCTAGATTTTTGCAAGCATCAACTTCTGAAGTTTATGGCGACCCTAAACTTCATCCGCAAAAAGAAAGTTACTGGGGTAATGTCAATCCTATAGGGATTCGTAGTTGCTATGACGAAGGTAAAAGAGTTGCAGAAACGCTTTGCTTTGACTATCACCGCGAACACAAGGTTGATATTCGTGTAGCTCGTATTTTCAATACATACGGGCCACGGATGCAGGAAAACGACGGGCGCGTTGTTTCAAATTTTATAGTACAAGCTTTACAAGGCAAACCGATAACAATATACGGCGACGGATCTCAAACGAGAAGTTTTTGTTATGTAGATGATCTTGTAGAAGGACTGATGGCTTTAATGAATAAAAGCAACCTAACTGGCCCCGTAAATCTGGGTAATCCAACCGAAATTACTATTGCTGAACTTGCGAAAAAGGTTATATCATTAACTAATTCTTTGTCTGTGTTAAAAAGAAAACAACTACCCAAAGACGACCCCCATAGAAGGAAACCTAGTATTTCTATTGCACAAAAGTCTTTAAAATGGAAACCTAAAATTCATCTTCAAAAAGGTTTACAGAGGACAATACAATATTTTCAAGCAAATAAAAATGACCAAGAAGAAAAATAATCTAATTACCCCAGTTAATATTGGTATCGTGGGGTACGGCATTGTTGGACAAGCTCTCGCATATTGTTTTTCGATATCTGAAGTTAAGGGGAACTATAATATTTCTTTTTACGACAAGTATAAAAAATCAGCACCGCTTGCCTCTGTACAAAAATGGTTTCAAACCTTTGGAGTGTGACTTACTTTTCCTTATCATAACTTCTTGAACAGAATCAAAAAGTTTCTTTGAAATAATCGGTTCATGTTAAAATAGGAGAAATGGAAGCCGATCATATAAAACCCTGGCATGAGGGCGGTAAAACGACCGCAGATAATTGTCAAATGTTATGCAAACAAGATAACCGCACCAAATCTGGGAAATAAACTTGGAAAAGAGCGAAAGTTGATTTTTTGCAATAAAGTTAGTATGATAGGAGCATAAACTTATGCGTATGACTAAAAAATCTCATCAAAAAAGCATAATTAATAAAGTTGTGTCAAAGCGCGTTTTAGATCAAAAAACCGTCGCGTTTAAGACCTATGACACCTACAAAAAAACCGCCGATATTATAGAACGTGCGGAGTTTGCGTTTGGAAAAAGAGCAATTTTCAAATCAGACACCGGCTCCACGCTTAATTTTGAAATTAATCGCTATGGAGCCTACTCAACAACAGCACAATAATTTTATGAAACTTGGCATAATTCTACAATCCAACAAACCCGAACACGCATGGAATACATTCCGTTTCGGTATTACTGCGCTGAAAGCAGGACATCAGGCGGAAATTTTTTTAATGAGTGAGGGTTCAGAATTAGACACCATTCCCGACAGCGAAAATTTTGATATTTCGGTAAAAGTGGCGGAATTCAAGGAATTGAAGGGCGAAATTTACGCTTGTGGCTCTTGTCTAAAAATACGAGGAAAAGAAGAAAGCGGAGTGTGTCCTATTTCCACGATGACTGATTTGTTAAAAATGGTTGAGAGTTCGGACAAGGTTTTAGTTTTTGGTTAATTCAAGGTGGCGTGCCAGCTTTGCTGGTACGAAAAATTCCTTCTCCCTAACCACTTTCCTTTTTGCCAGCCCGAGCGGAAAAGTTTTTGTAATCAAAATTCAAAGTCCGAATTTTCGTCAAAAAAGGTTCTGATTTCGTCCAAAAGGTACCGCCAATTTACAATTTTTTATTTTATATTATGAAATTTATTTTATTTGATACTTATATATCTACTATATTGAGCAGTATTGATTCAAAAATGTTTAAAAATTGTTGGTTTGATGATGAAGAAAAAAAAGATGTGTCTAAAGACGGGGATCTTTCTTGTGCTTTGTATATTTCTTCTGTTTTGAAGATGTTTGATTTAATAAAGGATAGACATGTTACAGTTAGTGGAACTGTTAAAGATTTAGAGCATAATGGATGGGAAAAAATTAATGAATTAAAAAAGGGAAGTATTTTGGTTTGGGAAAAAAAACTTCAATCTAATAATGAATGGCATAAACATTTAGGTTTTTATATAGGGGATAATGAGGCTATTAGTAATAGTTGGAAATATAAAGTTCCTAAAAAGCATCATTATACTTATGATAATACTAGAAAAATTGAGACTATTTATTGGAATTCAAGATTAGATTAGCCTTATCTAATTCTTCTTTAGTGTTTATTGATATCCAGTTTTTTATATAATGGGCTTTAATTTTGTGTTTTTGAGCCATTTTTATAATAGTTTGAGGTAGGCCTAACTCCTTACCGTCTTTAATGGTTACTGGTTTATATTTAAATATTCTTTTATCTAGTTTATAAGTGCCAGTAGCTATATTTATTGGTTCGTCTATTTTATTTTTATTTATTCTTCTCATTTCTTTTATATAGTCATTTTTAGTTATTATTTCTAGATATTTATCATTAGGGGCTACTGTTTTTGACACACTAAAGGCAAGATTATTTTTTATTAAAGATTTTATTTCTGATTTAGGTATTATATCGTCTCCGTTTAGAACTATAAATTCATTTTTTATATAAGGTTTTGCTTCCCATAAAGCTCCAGCTGTGCCGTTGTATTTTTTAGATTCTATATATTTTATATTTTTATTTGGAAATTTATTTTCTATTTCTTTTCTTATTTTCCCCCCAGTTTGGTTGTTTATTAGTATTATTATTTCTTCTATTTCTCTAGGAATTGATTCTAAAACATAATATATTATGGGTTTTTTATTTACCTTTAATAAACATTTTGGAGTGTTTTGAATTAGTTCTTTCATGCGACTACCTTGGCCGGCAGCTAATATTATGGCTTGCATGTGTTTTATTTAAACATTTTTGAGTAAAAAAAGAAAAGCTGTTTTAAGGCTTTTCTTCATAGAACTTTGTTTCCTCCGCCCATTGTTGCAAGTGCTTATTTTTGAATGGCGCGGATAAAGAATCTTCTATGGTTGAATCAATCTTATTTTCTAAAATTATTTTATAGACTTGAAGGAACATTCTTTGAGCTCTAAATATAGGAAAATCTTTAGGAGGATCTAGGGAAATTATTCCTTGTTCCGTTATTTCTTTTTTGTCATAGGTGCCTGGGAATGAAATGTGTCCAAGTTTTGGTGATGCTTCAAATAACTTAACAACCATTTTACTTTGTCTGGCTGTAAATATGCCAAGTTCCTTGATTAGCTCTACTTCCATGCCTGTTTCTTGTAAAGCTTCTTCAATGGCGGCAGATTCAAAGTTTTGATTTTTTTCTACTCCACCGCCAGGGAGTGACCATTGAAATTTCCCATAATTTTGCTTAACTACAAAGGCGTGATTTTTTTTGCCTACTGGAATAATAACAAAAGATCCGTCTTTTGGTTTTTTTTCTGTCAATTTAAATTACTCCTTTCAATTTAGTATAAGTTTTTTACTATTATATATATTATAATTTATTTTGTGATGTGTCAATAATTTAAGGATGGAAATTTATTTTCAGCTATTTGAATAGTTTTTTCTATAAAGCCGTCCATAGGGCCGGAGGTTAATATAAGAATAATACTATTTTTATTTATTAGAGATTTTAATATATTTTCGCCTTCCTTTATATTTTCAAATCCATAAATATTGGAGTTTGATTTTTTTGATTCTTTTATTATCTCTCCAAAATTTAATTGATCGTGGGTTTCGGCTCCATGGGTTGGGGGTTTGTATATTAAGACTTCTTTAGAACCTTCAAATACGTCTTGGTAATTTTTTATATATGATTGATTGCGCCAACTGAAAGTGTGGGGTTCAAAAATGGTTATGAGTTCTTTATCTTTAAAGTGTAATAAAATAGCTTCAATAGCAGATTTGGCTTTGGAGTAGGAGGAGCCAAAACCTTCAAAAATTGGAATTAGGCTGTTGGTGTTTTTTTGATCTAAGCGGCGGGCTAAGGGTTTAAATGTTTTGACGCCTTCTTGGAGTTCTTCTTTGGTTAATAAATTTAGTTCTAGTAATAAGGCTGAAACTCCAACTATATTTTCAATATTATGTTTTCCGAGAAGAGAGGTTTCTAGTTCTATAATAGCTTTATTTTTATGCATTAAAGTAAAGGTGGTTACTTCTCCTAATTTTATATTAGTAGCTTGCCAATCGGATTTTTGATCTAGAGAGTAGGTGATAACTTCTTTATTTAGGGCTTTAATAAATTGTTTAGCGTCTTCATCTTTATTGCAAATTATTATTTTATTTTTTGTTAGGTTGACAAGTTTTTTAAAAGGTTCTATATAACTTTCTTTAGTAGGGAATATATTTATATGATCGTGGGCTAATGAGGTTATAAGAATGTTAGTTGGGTTGTAGTATAAAAATTTAGATTTATTATTTTCATTACTGGCTGGGTATTCATCGCCTTCAAGGACAAAAATATTACTGGCACCTATTAAAGCGTTGGTGTTGGGGGTGGTTCCGATGGCGCCGATTAAAAAACTTGGTTTTTTGTTTGATTTTTCTAAACACCAGGCTGTTAAGGCGGTAGAGGTTGATTTGCCGTGGCTACCGGTTATAACAAGATTATTGGTGTCTTTTGTTAATTCTTCTAAAACTTCGGGGAAGGATTGAATTGTTAGATTTTGTTTATAGGCTTCTCTAACTTCCTCGTTGATTTCTTTAGTTAATTTGGCGTGTTTACCGATAACGACTAAATCTACATTACTTGGTATGTTTTCTTTTTTATAATCTGTGTGGTAGGAGATATAGTGGTTGTCTAAGTAGGTTGAGATAGGCGGGTAGGCGCCTTTATCGGAGCCGGATATAGACCACCCTTTATCTTTTAAGAGTTTAGCAACGGCGTTCATACCAGCGCCACAGATTCCTATAAAATGAGCTTTTGGCATGGTTTTAATTTAGCATTTTGCCAGATTTATATCTAGTTGGTATAGGTCGGCTTAGTTGATTTTTATGTGTTTTAAGGTATTGTATTGAATTGGGAGGGATGCTCCGAATTGGTTAAGGAACTAGTCTTGAAAACTAGCGCCCGTAAGGGCTTGTGGGTTCGAGTCCCACTCCCTCCGCCAATTGGAATTTTGCAAGAAAGAAAGCTCAATCTCGTGACGCGTTCTGTGTTGCTTGCGTATAATTTAGAAGGGCTTTTTTGGCGAAAAGGATTTATTAATAAGAGTAAAAGAAATTTTTTCATAAGATTTTTTCTTTAAAGAGTGGTACTTGTCGCTTATTGACTTTTATGTCTTAATCTGTTAATATGGGACATCGTTGGTAAAGTGCTGACGAACCGACCGCGAGGCACGTGGAATCGTAGTTCTTCACAAAAAATGGAGGTGCGTCTTGCAAGAGCTAACCATCGCTCTCGGTGTGACAGCGGCGCTCTTGCACGGCGTCGCTTACGTTCTGTACAACGTGCAGGCAAAGCTGGGACATTCTAGTCCCAATGCGGCCAGTTGGAGTGTCTGGGCGTTTCTTGCTACTCTCAACGCTCTCTCGTATCGCGAGATGAGCGGTGATATTGTAGTGACGCTCCAGTTCTTCACTGGCTCTGTTGCGTGTATACTCACATTTCTCTACGTGTTCACTATCGCGAAGTTCTCCCGACTGAAGCCGAAGGAGTGGGATTTGTTCGCTCTCGGCCTGCTTGCAACTCTGGCGTGGTGGAAGTTTCGGAGTGCAACTGGAGCGAACCTAATCGTTCTCGCTGCCGCTTTCATCTCGTTCATCCCAACGTTCGTGAGATTCGATGATTCTTTTTCATAGACATAAGGTTATATTATCTTCGACCTTTGTGTCTAATATATGGGGGTAGGTTCACAAGCGCTAAAAAATGTAAGTTAAAATAAAAGCTTTAGGTATGCCAGCCTAGGATTTGGTATAATGAGCTTATGACTTTATACAAACACACTCAAATTGGATATTTAATGCTGATTATAACACTGGCTGTGCTAGCTTTTTTCGCGTGGGCTCAGATTACAGCCAGAGCTGAACCACCGTCGGTTGATTCTGGCACAAATTTTGCCGTTACTGCCATAATGACATTAGTCATATTTATTCTTGCTTCCTTCATATCGCTTCAAGTCATTATTGATGAAAAATATTTACGCCTTAAATTCGGTTATGGAATTTTTAAGAAAAAGTTTTTACTTAATGACATAGTGTCGGTTAAAATCGTCAAAAATCATTGGTATTATGGCTGGGGAATAAGATTATGGCTATGGCCCAAGATGTGGATATATAATGTTTCCGGTTTTGAGGCGGTTGAAATAATTATGAGAAACGAAAGAATTTATAGAATAGGAACAAATACCCCAAGTGAATTAGAAATGGCAATTAAGCAAGTTATAAATACTTAAGAAAGAAAATGTTTTTGTTGTTGAAAACTTTTTTGGTTATTTTTTGCTATAATTACTATAGTGAATATAAAGGTCGTGGTTGATATTAATTTTTTTAAATATTAAATATGAAAAAATTAGGCGGTTTAGATTTAATAGCTTTGATATTGGTTATCGTGGGAGGTTTAAATTGGGGATTGGTTGGTATAAATGGATGGAATTTAGTGGAAGGTTTAGGTTTAGGGGTAACAGTGACTAAAATAGTATATGATTTAGTAGGACTATCGGCTCTTTATTTGATAATAATTATAGGGAAATTAGGTAAAAAATAGTTTTAAGTTATTTTTAAAAAACAGGTGTGTTGTGAGGATATTATCTGTTTTTTATTTTTATATACATTACAATAAATAGAGATGAAGAAATTTTATAATAACTTAAGTCATCAAGGAAAGAGATTTTTTATTGGTTTTGCTTTTATATTTTTGTCTATAATTTTTATACAGGCTTTGGAGTTGGCTTGGCATGGGGTGCAGACTTTTAAAATTCGTTATGAGGCTATAGTTTTGTCTTATGATAATATAAATTCTAATTTTAATGTTTTGATAGCGGGTGATTCTATCGGGGTTGGAGTGGGAGCTTCAAAGCCCGAGAATTCTATTTCTGGTATTTTTATAAAAAACGGAGCCAGTGTTTTAAATGTGTCTTATTCGGGTGATAAAACTTATGAGGTGCTCAATCAAGTAAAAAATATTGATTCTAGAAAGCATTTTGATTTAGCCCTTTTGTTTGTTGGAGGAAATGATGTTTTGTGGTTTAGAAATATTAACGAGGCACAAAATAAATTAAGAGATTTAATATTTGAGACTAAAAAGAGGTCGGATAAAGTGGTAGTGATTCCGCCGGGAAATGTGGGGCTGGCGCCGATGTTTAGAGAGCCAATTGGTATATTTTATACTGGAAGAGCGAGAAATTTGAGCGATAGATTTAGGCAAGTATCAAAAGAAGAAGGGGTTATTTATATAGATACATTTTCTAATAATTTGGCAGAGCTTTTTCAAGATGAGCCACTTAAGTATTTTGCTTCTGATTTATTACACCCAAGTTCTGAAGGATATAGAGTTTGGTATGATAAAATAATAAGGGAGGCGGGGATATGGTATTGACTTTGATTTATTTTGTATTAAAATGTAGGACGTATGGATACTTTAGATAACGAAGCTCAAAAGACTGATTCTTTGGATATAGAGGCTCTTAAAAAAGAAAGGGATGATTATTTAAATGGGTGGAGAAGGGCCCAGGCTGATTTAATAAATTTTAAAAAAGAGATGCAAGAAAAAATAAGCGATGTTTTAAAATTTTCGGTCGAATCTATGATAAAGGATTTTTTAATTATTATGGGTGATTTTGATAGAGCGATTAAAAATGGAGTTGATGAGGATGGAATAAAGAGTATAAAAGACAAAATTGAAAAATCTTTAGAAAAACAAGGAGTTAAAAAAATTAATTCAGTTCTAGAAAAATTTGACCCTCGTTTTCATGAAGCTGTTTCAGAAATAGAGGATCCTCAAAAAGAATCCCAAACAATAGTTGAGGAAATACAACCGGGTTTTATGTTGTATGAAAAGGTGATTTTACCAGCTAAAGTCGTTATTATAAAATAATTTTAATAAAAATATTATGGCAAAAATTTTAGGAATAGATTTAGGAACAACCAACTCGGCGATGGCGGTAATATCGGCGGGCGATCCGGAGATTATTGACAACGCTGAAGGTAATAGAACGACACCGTCAATGACGGCTTATTCAAAATCGGGAGAAAGATTGGTTGGGCTATTGGCAAAAAGACAGGCGATTACAAACCCAAGTAATACTATATTTTCGGTTAAGAGATTTATTGGTCGTAAGTTTAACGACAAAGAAGTGCAGAAAGAAAAAAAATTAGCACCGTATGAAATGAGGGAGGCTAAAAATCAAGGCATTGAGGTTAAAATGGGAGATGAATGGTATACACCGGAGGCAATATCTTCAATGATATTGAGTAAACTTAGAGCTGATGCTGAAAAAAGATTAGGAGAGTCAGTGACTGACGCTGTTATTACAGTGCCGGCTTATTTTGATGATTCACAAAGACAGGCTACAAAAAATGCCGGAGAAATTGCCGGATTAAATGTGCGAAGAATATTAAATGAACCGACGGCGGCGGCTTTGGCGTATGGATTAAATAAAAATGATAGTCACAAAATTGTGGTCTATGACTTTGGGGGAGGAACTTTTGATGTGTCGGTACTTGAGGTGGGGGATAATACGGTTGAGGTTTTAGCGACTGGAGGAGATACATATTTGGGAGGCGATGATTTAGACCAAAAAATTATTGAGTATTTGGTAGAGGAGTATAAAAAACAGGAGGGAATTGATATTAAAAAAGATCCGTTGGCTTTACAACGTCTTAAGGAAGCAGTTGAGAGGGCTAAACATGAGTTGTCAAGTGCGATGGAGACTGAAGTAAATTTGCCGTATATTAGTAGTTCAAGCGATGGACCAAAACATTTTTTAATAAAACTTTCTAGAGCTAAATTTGAGTCTTTAGTAAATGATTTAATTGATAGGTCAATTGTCATAGTAGAGGAGGTGGTAACTGGGGGAGCTGGAAAAGGAGCGGGTCTTAAACTATCGGATATTGATGAGGTGGTGTTGGTTGGAGGACAAACGAGAATGCCTTTAATTCATGACTCTGTTAAAAAATTATTTGGTAAGGAACCACATACCGGTATTAATCCGGATGAGGTAGTAGCAGTTGGAGCGGCTATACAGGGAGAGATATTGGTGGCTAAAGATGAGGGCAGAGAGCCTTCTGGAAATGTGCAGGATATTTTATTGCTTGATGTTACTCCGTTATCTTTATCTATTGAAACATTGGGAGGAGTGGCGACACCGATGATTTCTAAAAATACCACGGTGCCAACTGAAAAAAAACAGGTGTTTTCAACGGCGGCGGATAATCAGACATCGGTGGAGGTGCATGTTTTACAGGGAGAGAGACCAATGGCGTCTGACAACAAAACATTGGCTAGATTTATATTAGATGGAATTCCACCTGCACCAAGAGGGGTGCCACAGGTTGAGGTGACCTTTGATATTGATGCTAACGGTATTTTAAATGTAACCGCCATGGATAAGGCTTCGGGTAAAAAGCAGACCGTTAAAGTTGAGGCAACTTCAGCCTTAGCGCCCGAGGAAATAGAAAAACTTAAAAAGGATGCCGAAATTCATGCCTCGGATGATGAAAAAAAGAGAGAATTAATTGAGGTAAAAAATATGGCTGAAAGTATTTTATATACGACGGAAAAATCTTTAAAAGATCAGGCGGGTAAAATTGATGAGTCTTTAAAAAAAGAGATTGAGGAAAAAATTGAGTCTTTAAAGAAAGTTAAAGATGAAAATGATATTGAGTCTATAAAGAAAAATAGTGAGGAGCTATCCACAGCTATTCAGAAGATAGGAAATTCTATGTATAATAAGGGAGATGATACTTCAGAAAATGGATCCTCATCTACAGCAGAATCTAAGTAGATCAAGTTATATTCAAAAATCCAATAGTTCTTTTTGGAAGTCTTTAACTTTAGGGGTGATGACTTCTTTTTCGGCTTTAGCTTTTTCTTATTTTTATTACCAATTTGTTTCTAGTAGTATAGAGCAAAATATTTTTTTACTGTTAGCTTTATTAGCCTTGTTTACCATGCTGTTTTTGTTTCAAGTTTTATTTATTTATGACTTTAAAACAGCTGGCACTTTTATTTTGGTAGAGTCAATTTTACTGTGGGGTATATTTTTATATGAAACTGATTTAGGGACTTCTTTAATTGGACTCTCAATAACAATTTTAATGTTTTATTTAGCTTTTATATCCTCACGTATTTATATGGAAAAATTAATTCAGATAAGTTTTTTTAGAGTAGGGGTTTCAATGATGAAAATATTTATAACAGGTATAGCTTTATTTTTAATTATGGGATACATCAGTATTGGATTGTCGGGGAGTACGAGTATTGTGTCGCGAAGTATTTTAGCCGGGGCGTTGTCTTCCAGCTCATCAATTGTAACTCGTTTTTATCCGGGCTTTTCTTTTGAGGAATCTTTAAGAGATAATATTGAGGTATTGACTTTGCAGACGATTGGACGTGATACACGGTTTTTTGAATTCACGCCTGAACAAAAGCAGATTTTTTTAAATCAAACTATTTTAAATTATGAAAACAAGGTGGCTGAATTTGTGGGGACTCCAGTTGATTCACGCAAGCAATTGTCGGAGGTTTTGTATTCTATTTTATCTTTAAAAATAGAGAATATGATAAATGTTTATGGGTCTTCGGCTTATATAATGGTGGTTTTAATTGTGGCTTTAATATTAAGAGGGCTCTCGCCAATATTTTATTGGCCTTTATTATTCGCTAGTTTTATTGTTTTTCAATTATTATTAGCTTTTGGGGTGATAGAATTATTACTGGAAAATCATAGTAAAGAGATTTTAAGGTTATAGGTGTGTTATAATTATGTAAATATTTTATATATTTATGACTTCCAGTTTTTTAAAAATATTTTCTATAAGAAGAGCGGCGGCCACACTGCCGGTGGTTTTGATTTTGGGGGGAATAATTTTGGAAATTACGGCGGTGTCTTCTTTTGTGGCTTTTTCGGTCAATCGTTCTGGTCTAGGTGAGAGAGCGCAAATAGAGGCGTTGTCGGCGGCTAAAAGTGGGGCGGAGGATGCGATTAGAAGACTAATTCGTAATAAAGATTTTTCAGATGCGGGTGGTTATATTTTAACTGTGGGTAATGAAACAGTTAATGTGGTTGTGACAAAAGATGTGCCCGAGGTTGGTAAAACTAGAATTGAGGCGACCAGTACTGTTTTTTTAAGGCAAAGAGTTATTAGAGCTGATGTGAGTGTGGATGCTACTACTGGACAAGTTAATGTAGTATCATTTCAAGAAGTTAGGCTTTAATTTTTATGATTAAAAAATATTTAGAATCATTTGCAAAGCTTATTAGTCGTCAACCGTCCATTGGGGGTCTTGAAATAACTTATGATGCTTTAAGATATTTTTTAATTTATGGAAATAAAATTTATTCAGCTTCGCTTAGATTACCCCCTAATTTAATTAGTCAAAAAGGAGTGGCTGATGTGATTAATTTTACTAAAGCTTTAGAATCTTTAAAGGCACAAATAGAAAAAAACTCTCCGGTTAGAGAGCCTATTAATGTAATAATATCTTTACCTTTTTCATCTACTTATTTACAAACTTTTAAAATTCCGCCGGTAGCGGATAGAGATTTACAAAGTGCGGCCGAACTTAATATGCAGATGATATCTCCAATTCCGATAGCCTCGGCTTATTATGATTTTGAACGGATAGATGATAATAAAGAATCGGCCGATGGTCAGGTTGAATTTATAGGAGCTTTTGCGCCGGCGATGGAGGTGGATTCATTTATTAATCCTTTAAAAAAGGCTGGTTTTTCGGTGGTGGCGGTTGAGTTTTCTTCTTTGGCTTTAGCTAGAGTTTCTTATGATATAGTAAATGTACAAAAACAAGATTTGGGATCTTATCTTATAATTCATAGTGGTTATACGGGAGTTGATTTTTTAGTTATTAGATCTGGGCAATTATATTTTGATTATTTTGTTTCTTGGCAGGCTTTGGGAATAGGTCAAAATGGTTTAACCAGTCAAACATTAGCGCCGGCTTTAGTGCGTAGTTTGGGGCAGGTTACAAATTACGCTATTAATAAGTGGGGAGGGTCTTTTTCTAATATTTATTTATCAACTCCGGGCAGTGAGCAAATTTTTATAGGAGCTATTACTAGTAATTTTGGAAATATAAATATTGTTAATTTAAGCTCTAATCGTTTTCCGCAGGCTGATTCCAGATGGATGGTTTCAATCGGGCTGGCGCTTAGGGGATTAATTCCAAGGTCGGAGGATTCTTTGATCACTCTGGCAAAAGTTGATACGCAGGATGATTATAGAAATAATCAGATTTTAGCTTTTATACATTTTTGGAGAAATATTGTGATTGCTTCTTTATCTTTTATTTTACTAGTTTTTTTTATGTCAGATGTTTTTTTGACACAATCAGCTCAATCGGTCGTGGCGCAAAGAGGTAATAATACTTCGGTTTCGGCTTCGGTTGTTAATGAGGAGGTTTTAATTCTTGAACAGGAGGCAGAAAATTTTAATAGACTAATAGAGTCAGTGGCATCGGCCGAGGATCTTCGTTTTTCTTTTAGGCCATTATTACTCTCAATCATTAAAATAGCCGGCAATAGTGTAACCGTTAATAGAGTTTTTTATCAAGCTAAATCTTCGCCGGTAGTTTTAACAGGAGTGGCTTTGAAAGAGCAGGATGTGCTGGATTTTAAGGGTAGATTAGAAAGTAATAAAGCTTTTTCTGAGGTTGATTTACCTCTTAGTAACTTATCTTATGTCGGTAATGAAGTTTTATTTAATTTGAGTTTTAAAATTAATGATTTAGAGGCATTGTAGATAGACTTTATATCTTTTTTAGATATTTTTTTAAGGACAAATTCTTCAGCTTTACGTCTACCGGGGCCGTCATCTTTTTCATTTCTAATACCTATTTTAAAGCGGGTAAATTCGTTTGTTTTTAATTGGTCTATAATAGAATTAATGCCATTATGCCCGCCGGAACCACCTTTTTCTACAAATTTAGCTTTGCCTACAACATTATCTGAATCGTCGTGAATAACTAAAATATTTTCTGGTTTGAGTTTAAAAAAATATAACATTGCTTGAATGGCTAGACCGGAGTTATTCATATAGGTTAAAGGTTTGGCTAATATATAGTTTTCTTTTTTTAAGTAAGTAAAATTTTTATATGTCTTTAAGGGCTCGTTATCTGTTAAAAAATCTATTATTAAAAAACCTATGTTATGATATGTGTTTTCGTATTTATTTTCCGGATTACCTAGGCCAATTATTAGCTTGATGTCTGCCATTAGCTTTATTTTAGCAGTCGTTAAAATTATAAGCAATTTAAGGTTTTTGTATTTTTATTTTTCTAATATATAATAGTCTTAATGAGATTGTTTTTTTCGGCGTTAATAGAGGTTTTAGAGGTGGTGCTGGTGGCGGTTATATCGGTTTTAATTATAAAGAATTTTTTAGTACAACCTTTTTTGGTAAGTGGAGATTCGATGGAGCCTAATTTTTCTAATGGTAATTATTTATTAGTAGATGAAGTAACTTATCGTTTTCGCGAGCCAGAGAGAGGGGAGGTGGTTGTATTTAGGTATCCGGGAGACAATAAAGTTTTTTATATAAAGAGAATAATTGGTCTGCCGGGCGAGACGGTAACGGTTAAGGATAATAAGGTGATGGTATTAAATAAATCTGAAATAATGGTTTTATCTGAATCTTATATTCCACCAACTTCTAGGACTTCGGGAGAGGTGGAATATGTTTTAGACCAAAATCATTATTTTGTGCTAGGGGATAATAGGTTATATAGCTTTGATTCACGTAATTGGGGGCCTCTTGATAGAGGAAATATATTGGGTGTGGTGCGTCTTAATTTGTGGCCGTTAAATGAGGTGCGGGCAATAGAGGAGCCGTTGTATAATATAAATTAAATATGAATGAAAAAGAAATAGTAATAGTGGAGGATAAATCTAAGACACGCAAAAAAAGACCAACATTCCAGTCGGTTAAGGGTATGTATGAGATATTACCGGAGGAGGCTTTGTGGTGGGATAAGGTTTACTTGGTAGTGAAGGAGGTGGCTAAATTTTATACGTTTAAGCATATTGAAACTGGAATTATTGAGAATGGAGAATTGTTTGAAAGAGCGGTGGGTGAGGAAAATGAGGTGGTGCAGAAAGAGATGTTTTATATAAAAAGCCGAACACATAATTGGGTTTTAAGACCAGAGAATACGGCTTCAATAGTTAGAGCTTATTTGGAATATGGTTTTAGTAGTTTGCCTCAGCCGGTAAAGTTGTTTTATTTCGGGCCGATGTTTCGTCATGAAAATCCGCAGGCGGGGCGATATCGCCAGTTTTGGCAAAGTGGTTTTGAGATATTAGGAGGAGAAAATGATCCGATATTTGATGCGCAGATAATGTTGGTGGCTTTTCGTATCTTAAAAGATTTAGGGCTTAAAGACTCTATTATTAAATTAAACTCGGTTGGGTGTAGGGTGTGTCAGCCGAATATAAAGAAAAAATTGTCTAATTTTTATCGTAATAATTTAAAGAAAATACCTAAAGAATATGAGGATTATATAAACTCTAATCCTTTAAAAATATTAGATTCTAAGAAGGAGGAGATGTGTGATTTAAACGAGCAAGCACCGGTTATATTAGACAGTCTTTGTATGGCTTGTAGGGGACATTTGAAGAACTTGTTGGAGTATCTGGACGAAACTTCTTTGCCGTATGAGTTAGATAATACATTAGTCAGAGGTTTGGATTATTATGATAAAACTGTATTTGAGATATTTGTGCCACAGAGTAATAATGAAAAGTTAGCGGTGTGTGGAGGAGGAAGATATGATTATTTAACAGAAATGCTGGGAGGCAGACCGACGCCGGCTTTGGGGTTTGCTTTTGGGCTTGAGAGATTAATTTCTATTTTAAAAGAAAGAAAAGGAAATAATCCAATCAATCGGGAGAAAAAATCTAAAGTTTTCTTTATTCATGTAGGAGAGATAGCTAAGAAAAAGAGTTTGTCGCTGGTTGAGATGTTACGGGAAA
Organism: Candidatus Liptonbacteria bacterium CG11_big_fil_rev_8_21_14_0_20_35_14; assembly: GCA_002796205.1. GTDB lineage: Bacteria > Patescibacteriota > Minisyncoccia > UBA6257 > XYB1-36-10 > 1-14-0-20-35-14. The sequence goes on along the minus strand of PCWO01000002.1, from coordinate 9,719 downwards.
ATAATATTTCAGTCATGGAGAGTTTATCTAAAGATTCAATGGCTAAACAATTAGCTTTGGCTGATAACGAGGGGATTGAACTCGTTTTAATATTTGGTCAAAAAGAGGTGTATGAGGATAGTGTGATAGTAAAAAATTTAAAGAGTGGAATTCAGGAGACGGTGCTCATAAAAAACATGGTAGATGACCTTAGAAAGAGATTTTAAAATATGGATTGTTTGTTTTGTAAAATAGCACAAGGTGAGATAAAGGGAGGGGTAGTTTATGAGGATGAGAAAGTTATGGCGCTACTGGATATTCAGCCTCGTGCTTTAGGGCATACGTTTGTCATTCCGAAAGAGCATTATACAACGCTACTTGATTTACCGGATAATTTAGTGGAATCTTTGTTTTTGGCTGTAAAAAAAGTGGCTGAAAAAGTGAAAGAAACTGTTTTAGCTGATGGATTAACTATTGGTATAAATCAGGGGAGGGCTAGTGGTCAGGAGGTTGATCATTTACACATTCATATAATACCTCGTTTTAAGGGTGATAGAGGAGGGTCTATGCAATCGGTGGTTAGTAATACGCCAAGCGAGAAGGAGAGAAAGATAATAAGAGAAAAATTAATTTTATAGAAATCTGATTTATTTGACGTATAAGTAATCATAGTTTAAAATAGTATTTACATATGAAAGTGGTAAAAAAAGAAGGAGAAGCGGCTGGATCTTTGCTTTATAGGTTTACTAAAAAAGTACAACATAGTGGAGTGGTCAAAGAGGTTAAAAAGCGTCGTTTTTTAGATAGGCCATTAACAAAAACTAAGAGGCGTCTATCGGCTATTCATAAAGATAAGAAGGCAGACGAGGTGCAAAGACTTAAAAAACTTGGTAAGTTATAATATATGAGTTTAAAGACATCTATACTAGATGATTTAAAGCAGGCGATGAAACAGCAGGAATCTTTAAAGGTTTCTGTTTTGCGTATGCTTATATCGGCTATGCAAAAAAAAGAGATTGAAAGAAGAGGAGAGGGGAAGAGTGAGATGAGTGATGAGGAGATTGTTTATATTTTACAATCGGAGGCGAAAAAAAGAGTAGATGCCATTGATTTATATACTCAAGGCGGGAGAGAGGAGTTGGCTCAAAATGAAAGAGATGAAATAGTTATTATTAAAAAATATTTACCTGAGCAAATTTCTAAAGAAGAAATAGCTTCTTATGTAGACGAGCTTATATCTTTAGGAGAAAAAGAGTTTGGCCCTTTAATGAAAAAAGTTTTAGATAAATTTAAAGGCCGAACTGACGGAAAAATAGTCCGAGTTATTGTTAAAGAAAAAATTGGTTAAGATTTTAGTAAAATCTTACGACAAGAGATATATTAAACTTGAAACGCGTTTAGCCAGTTTTGCTAGGCGTGTTTTGTGGTTTTTAAATAAAAAAGATAAAAATTTATTTGTATTTTTAATAACACAGAAAGAGTCTTTAAGATTAAATAAAGAGTATAGAAAAATTGACAAAGTGGCGTCAGTTCTGTCTTTTGAAAAAAAAGAGGATTTCCCGGGAGATAAAGAATTATTGGGAGAGATATATATTACGCCGTCTGTTTTGAAATCTAAGGGTTATACATTACAATTAGTAACTGTACATGGTATTCTACATTTATTAGGATTTAACCATGAAAAACTGAAAGAGACTTCTTTGATGGAAAATTTAGAGGCGGAAGTTTTAAGACGAGTAGATTTTTAAAATATTTTTATTTATTTATTTCAGGTTTTAAAGCCTGTAGGCTTATTTAATTTATGTCTAAATACATTACTGGATTTGATATTGGAACCGCTTCTATTAAGACGGCGGTAGCTGAAATTGATAAAAATAATAGTTTAAATATTATTTCATTATCGCGTCATTCTTCGCAAGGGGTGAAGAAGGGGGTAATACATTATTTAAACGATGTACAGGCAACTTCAAATATAGCGCTTGAAAAAGTTAAAAGTGTAGCTAGGCCAGCGTTAAAAAATATTTATATAAATGTGGGTGGCAATAGAAGTCGGATGCAGTTATCTAGAGGAATGGTGGTGGTGTCTCGGGGAGACAACGAAATATATCAGGACGATATTGATCGGGTGGTAAAATCGGCTCAGGATATGGTGCGGGCTTCTAATAGAGTGGTTATTCATACAATAAATAAGGAATTTATTGTAGACGGCTTACAGCAGATTGAAAACCCAATGGGTTTGACTGGTAATAAACTTGAGGTTGATAGTTATGTGATTGATGCCTTTTCACCTGATGTGCGTAATTTAAGTAGGGTAGTGGAACAAAGCGGAGGAGTAATAAATGGAATGTTTTATAATCCAATTTCAACGGCGCAGGCAATTTTAACAAAGAATCAAAAAGATTTAGGGGTGACGCTGATAGATATTGGGTCTGGTACAACTAGTATAAGTGTTTTTGAGGATGGAAAATTGTTGCACGCTAATGTATTACCAATTGGATCATCTAATATAACAAATGATATTGCGATTGGACTTAAAGTTTCAATAGAGGCGGCGGAGTCTTTGAAATTATCTTACGGATATGCGGTGGCAAGGGACATTCCTTTGAAAGAAAAACTGGATATAAGTAAGGTGGATAATAAGGCGGGAAAACCAATAGCGAGAAGATTTTTTTCTGATATTATAGAGGTGCGGTTAGCGGAAATATTTGAACTGGTTAATAAAGAACTTAAAAATATTGGCCGAGAGAAAGATTTACCGGCGGGAGTTGTTTTAACAGGGGGAGGGTCAAAAATGCCTGGGATAGTTGAATTAGCTAGAGTTGAGTTAAAACTGCCGGTTCAACTTGGCATCGTGCCTACTTCCAGCATAAAAGCCCTGAACAAAGAAATAGAGGAAAAAATGGAGGATCCGGAGTATGCTAATGCGATTGGCCTTATTTTAGGTGGGTATAGTCATGGCGGGCATAATAGACTACAATTGACTAATCCTTTTTCAAAGTTTTTGAATTATTTCTTACCGTAATATATGGCAGTTAAAAAAAAGAAGATAAAATTAAATAAAGAAGATAAAAACACTAATATTGTAAATATTAAGGTAGTGGGCGTGGGCGGAGGTGGTGGAAATGCTATTTCGCGTATGAGTTTAGATTTTCCACGAGGAGTGGAGTTTGTGGCTATTAATACAGACGTGCAGGATTTGGAATTTAGTAGTGCTAAAAAGAGAATTCATATTGGTAAATCTGTAACTGGGGGACTTGGCGCAGGGATGAATCCGGAGCTTGGGGCTAAATCGGCTGAGGAAAATAAACCTGAAATTGTCGATGCCTTGGCCGGAGCCGATTTAATATTTTTAACAGCCGGCTTTGGAGGTGGAACTGGAACAGGGGCGCTTCCGATTGTGGCTGAGGTGGCGCGTGAGCAGGGAGCTTTGACAATAGCGGTGGTAACCAAACCGTTTGCTTTTGAGGGAGCGCATAGGGCACGGATTGCTCAAGAAGGGCTTATGAAAATGAGAGATAAAGTGGATGCTTTAATAGTTATTCCAAATGACAGAATTTTTTCGGTGATAAATAAAGATACACCGATAATAAAAGCTTTTGAGGAAATTGATAATGTACTTAAAAGTGCGGTGCAGGGGATAGTGGATTTAATTGTGTCGGTTGGAATAATTAACGTTGATTTTGCAGATATAAAAGCGATTATTAAAAATGCCGGTTCGGCGATTGTGGGAGTGGGTATTGGGTCGGGTCAGGAAAGGTGTACAGACGCGGTGCGTCAGGCTTTAAATTCGCCTTTGCTCGGGGTGTCCTCGGAGGGAGCGCGTGGTATTTTGTTTGGTGTATCGGGGGGAAGAGATTTAAAAATGACCGAGATAAATGAGGCGGCTAGTTTGATATCTGAATCGGTTGACCCGGGAGCTAAAATTATTTTTGGGGCCTATAATGATAAACGTTTAAAACAGGGGCAGGTAAAAGTGACTTTGATTGCCACCGGTTTTAATGATGCTTCTAATCGCTCATCTATTGGTTCGTTGTTTGGATCTTCTGGTAGCGTGCAAAAAGATCCGGCAGTCGGAGCCTTGAGGCGTTCACCCGAAATTGAGGCGGCTATCCAAAAAAGAAAAAGAGATCCACTATCTATAATGGATACAGATGATGGCCGGAAAAAAGAGGTGGAGAGTGTTAACGATGTTTCAGAATTAGAGAATGAGGAAATAAAAGACAGTATGTGGGATATTCCGACATTTTTGCGTCGAAAAAAAAGAGAGTAAAATTTTTAGGTAAAAAAATAAGGGACGATACATTGCGTATCGCCCCTTTTATGTTGAAGGTGCTGGTTTTTATCTTTCTGAAAAATTACCAGGATTTACAAAAATGACATTTTCATTTTGTATTTCCTTGGTGAAGAAAGACTTTGGAGGAGAATAATATATGAAATTTTCTGCTGTTGCGACCGAGCTGGGTGCTAGGTTGCTTATTCCTACAGATTCTTCATACAGAGGAAGAAGGTTTTCTTCGTCCGCATGAGTTTTCCATGTATTATTTCTCATTTCTTCTGGGGAGAGGAAGCCGACATAATCCCACCACATTTGAGGATGGTCGCCAGGTAGATCGGCTCTTAAAAACCAATCTATATAATCTATGCCGGCTAAATTATCGCCAGTTAGACTAGGAATTTCTTTTTTCACTAATTCTATGATTTCTCTCATATCAAAAGTGAAAAAATGAGCTTTTCCGCCGGTGACTATATTAATAGCGGGTTTTACATTGGAGGGAGTTGATAAGATAGTGTATTTATAACCAGAACTATCTTCAATTCTCCAAATTCCAGTTGGAACAACCATAAATTGTTGAGTGGAATTATTAGTAACTCCAATCACAACATATGGCTTTATTTGTGGATCAAAAAAGACGTCTTGTCTTACTTTGAGCCATTCTCCGGTCGGCAACATAGTTGTTGCTAAAACCATTCCAAGTTCTTTATCCCAGCTAATAAATCCATGTTGAGCCTGATTATCTGGAGCAATAGAAAAGTAATTTTTTTGCTCTGGCGTATCAAGACTTAACCAATATGGTTGAGGATAGTTCCACGGTAATTGTGTGGGACTTGGAGTTGGCGTTGCCGTTGGTGGGGCCGGAGTGTTCGTACTGGTGGGGATTGGTGGCACCACTGGCGTGTTTGTTCTAGTCGGAGTGGCTGTTGGAACAACAACTACTATTGTAGATGTCGGTGCCGGCGGGGTGGTCGGAACGATTATAACTGGTTTTAGAGTAATTGTTGGTGTAGCAACAATTTGCGTTGAAGTTTTGGATTGAGAATTTATAGTATAAAAACTACTATTTTTCATTCCATTCTCCTTTTCCTTATAGATTACATAAACTCCAAACTGATACTGGGTGTTTAACCTCGGACCATTTTGGAATTTTGTATCTATAAAACTTCCGTTTTCCCCAAAACCATAATTCCATTGCAGAAGATTATTTTCTCCTCCAATAGTTCTTCCTAAATATTCCCAGTTTGGGTTACTGCCTTCTTTAACATAGAAGTGATATTGATCTATGTTTAATAGATTTTCTCTACTTCCTTCTGTGTTGAAGGCGACAACTATATCGTATCCGATATTTTTTGAGAATACCATTTTGTCACTTTTGACAAATAAATATTCTTTCTCGGATTCAATATATTGTCTGTCTTTTTCTCCTAAAATGGAGGCGATTTTAAATCTATAAAAGCTTCCATTCATAGGTCCGGTTCTATAATCAGGATGAATAGAAAACCCTGGGACTAGCCACGAAAATCTTTTTGTTTTATTTGGACTAGTTTGTCCCAGATAGTGGAAAACTAAATTTCCACCATTATCTATCTCATTATCTTGGTTTAATAAGATGTGAAATAGATTGGTTCCTGTTGGAGTGTTGTATAGACCCCAATCTATGTCTATAGACTTATCAAATATAGCTGATAAGTTATAGGCACGATTGGTGCCTTTTGCGGTTACCATTACAGCTCGTTCTATAGTGACAGAAAGTAAAACCGTTCTAGTTCTACTGCCGTCACTTACTGAAACTTGCAGAGGAAATGTTCCAGGAAACTCAGTATTAATGTTGATTGTTATAACACTTAAATTTCCAGATACAATATTTTTATAAGAGTCAACAATTATTGACTCAATGCCAATTTTTTGGCTTATTGTATCTTTGTCTGGGTCGTTGGCAAAAATAGTAATTTTGCCTTCCCCATATTGCTTAAAATTCCAATTAAACTGGTAAGTTATCACCGGAGATTCTTTATTAGAAGCTTTTGGTGTATTAGTGGCAGTTGGGTCTGGAACTTCTGTAATGGGCGTCGCCGTTTGAGTTGGCGTCGCTGGCAGATCGGTAATTCTTGGGGTGACAGTCGCCTCAACTATATCCGTGGCGGATGGGGTTGAGGTTGTTGTCGGGGTGGCTGTTGCAGTTGGTAGGGGAGTTGGAGTTGGTTCTAAGCCAACGAAAAATCTTATACTTCCAAAGTCAGAAAATTCCTGACTTGTGCCTAACTCTATCACAGTCCAAGTAAATCCCTCGTCTATAAAAGTATCCAGCCCTTCAGTCTTTTTATATTGAAAAAGACCAATTTGGCTGTTTACATTAGATACATTTCCTAGTTTAGGACTTGTTTTGATGACGTAAGTTAAATTTCCGTCACCATTAGCATTCACGCCAAAAACATAACCCCTGTTTGCTTGTTCTTTACTTAAAGTAATTATTCTGTCTTTTTCTTCAGGGGGAATGCTTATGGGTATCGGTATTTTTGTAGGTACCGGTGGGCCAATAACTACCGGCACTGGCATGCTGGTAAAAGTCGGTGTCGGCGGTATTGGAGTATATGTGAAAAATACTCCTCCAACACTTGTCGGTGTGTTAGTTGCCGGTGGCACCGAAGTATTAGTGTTGGTTGGAGAAACAGGTGTGTTGGTTGGTGTTGATTCGGCAAACTCTCCAGCGTTTTTTAAACTGCCGTCAACTATCAAATTTCTGATAGTTAGAGTTCCGGTAGTTTCCTTGGTGAAAATTATCTTTTCTACATAAATAGTGGGTTGGGAGAGATTTAATATCACTCCTATACCACCATTAGCTCCAACCGTAGACCAATCAACTGTTGTGCTTTGGACAGTGCTAAGCGCAATACCTGACCCGGAGTACGGCAAGTTACTGTACTGTCCGTGGAATATATTTAAACTAACGTTATTCCACGACCCACTCAAGTTGTTGATACTCACTAGAGTGTGAGTCCAACTTGATTGGTCGGATTTTTTAAGGACTATTGTTGTCCTTAAAGTAACTGACCCTTGAGCCTCAAAACTTACTCCAAAAGCATTAAAAATTGTTCCTGACGGAACTTCTAATGCTTCTGACGATAAACTACTTAATAATACAAAAATGATAATTTTGGAGAGATTTTTCATAATCTTCTCCTCCTTTCGTTTGGTAAATATAATATTTGATTTTTCAATCTACAGTTGTAATATTATAATTTATTTATAATGTTTTGTCAATGTTTTAAATACTTTATTATATATGTTTACCAGGCTCTATTGACATTTTAAAAAATATTAAGTATAATATGCAGAATTGATTTAATGTTGAAATTGATCAAAATTATCAGTATTTATAAATTATATGAATAAAATTATTAGTATTTTAGCTGTTTTAGGGCTTTTAGGAGCCGTTTTTGCGTTTCCTAGTGCTTTAGCAGCTGTAGCGGTAACTCCAGCTTCTGGAGGTACAAATTTAGCTCAAGGGTCGGGGTTTGTTAATTTAACAAATATATTAATAACTGAAGGAGCTTCAGGTGATATAGGTATTGGAAACCATACATTTTCTTTGCCTAGTGGATGGGAGTTTGATACTTCTAGTAATATAAACATTACTACTACAAGTTCTGTGATGACTATAGTTCCAACGTCAGTAACGCCTGGAACAACTTCTTTTACATTTCAGATTCAGTCTCCATCTACTGCGGCTTCTGATTTAGTTATTCAGGCTGTAAGAGTTAGACCAACTGGAACTACGGGTGGAGACATAATTCATTCTGGGGCTAGTATAGCTGGCGTAACCGGTGGAACTTCGTTTGGAAGTCTTTCGGTAGCTGGTGGATCGGGCGGTTCCGGAGGAGGAGGTTCTTCTTCGGGTGGTGGTTCTAGTTCAGGCGGTGCCTCAGGTGGTGGTGCGCCACTACTTCCTCCATTTAATATTTTTATAACCATTAACGATAAAGCGGAAACTACAGATAAACGCGAGGTAAAACTTCGTTTAACGGCCGATTATGCCGGTGATATGATTATTGTTAATGACATACCAAATTTTGAGTTTGGTAAACTTGAGCCATTTTCTAATTTTAAAGATTGGACATTGAGCTCGGGTGATGGAGTAAAAAATGTTTATGTAAAATTTAGAAGTCCAGTCGGTTTATATACTGATCCAATTTCGGCTACTATTACTTTGAAGACTAATACTATTCCAAGTGGGGAAATTTCTACTTCAAGTTCATCTTCTCAAGCTCCTACACTATCTTTTAATAAAGCTGATGTAAATAAAGATGGATCGGTTAATGTGATTGATGCTAACCAGTTAATTCCTAATTGGGGAGTGGGCGGAAATCCGTTTGATATAACAGGGGATGGGCAGATTAATATTTCTGACTTTAACTCGGTTATTAGAAATTGGAGTGGTGTAAATACTACAGGCTCAAAAGTTTCTGCGGTTAAAGATTCAGAGTTTATTTTAACTCCAATCAATATTTCAACCGAAAGAGGCTCACTTATTTCGGTGGTAGCCTCGGTAAAGCCTCAAAGCTCAAATGTTTATACCGGAAGATTAATACTTGATTTTCCATCTAATGTATTAACTTTGAATAGCGTTTCATATGCATCGGGATGGATCCCGCTGGCTATTGGGAGTGATAATATACAATCATCTTCTGTTGTTATCAGAACAGCTGGATACCCAGGGGGTGTTAACACAACTAGACCTTTTGCCACGATTACTTTCTTGGCTAATGGAGTGGGCAGTGGTGACATTTCTTTAAATTCAGGTTCTGTTTTAATGAATGAGAATAACCACGATATCTTTGCAGATAATGTGGCTAAAATAGCAGTTCGCGTCAATAACCCTGTAACAAATAATGTTATAGAGTCAGTAGATGATAGTTCTAATAATTCTTCTAATACAGAATTAGAAAATGAGGAGAAGGTGTTAGAGATAGAAAGTGATAATTCTAATAGAAATTTGATAGCTTCAGCTTTTAACTTTTTAGAAGGAGTGGCAGTTTGGATCTATTTATTAATTCTAGTAATTTTAGCTGGGGGAGCCTATGGAGCTCGCGCTTGGCAGAAATCACGATCTAAGAGTAATACTTTTGACTTTTAATAGAGAGTTTATAAGTGTTTATAAAAAAACGGCTGGCCTAAAAAGGCTTAGCCGTTTTTTGTTATTGATTTTCTAGTATTTTTTGGTATAGTATTTTATATATTCCCCGGTGGCGCAGCGGTAGCGCAGTCGCCTGTTAAGCGATTGGTCGTAGGTTCGAATCCTACCCGGGGAGCCAGTCAGTATGAAGCCCAAAATTCGGCTCGCGCGAAGCGCGAGCAAGGGTGGCTGGTGTGGCGGAATCCCAAGAATTCAAAAGGATTTCCCACGATTTTTTCGGAGAGAATTGCAGAGCTCTTTTCGCGAGGAGGGGGTTCGAGCCAATCTTTT
>PCWO01000001.1 GCA_002796205.1 Candidatus Liptonbacteria bacterium CG11_big_fil_rev_8_21_14_0_20_35_14 | reverse complement strand
GTAGTGACGCTTAACTGATTCATACTCTGAATGATGTAAAGCAATGGTGATCCCACGAGCTTTTTCTTCTGGAGCATTGTCTATATTAGAAATAGCTTCAGCCTTTTTAGCTAATCCTTTTTTAAATAAAACGCTGGTGATAGCGGCGGTAAGAGTTGTTTTACCGTGGTCAACGTGACCAATGGTTCCGACATTGACGTGTGGTTTATTACGATTAAATTTTTCTTTTTCTGCCATGTTTTTAAAATTTATTTATTTTTACTAATAATTATAATGATAACTTTAAATGTATGCGACTTTCTTTATTTTGTCAACCCCGTTAAATAAAATCTTAGATTTTAATTTTGATTTTTCAAAATTATTTAATGGGGTCAACCCCGTTAAATAAAATCTTAGATTTTAATTTTGATTTTTCAAAATTATTTAATAGGGTCAACCCCTTATTTTCTGCCATCTATAATGTCGGCTTCAATATTTTTTGGAGCTGGCTCATAGATAGCAAATTCCATAGTGAAGCTCCCTCGACCCTGGGTAATGGAACGCAATCTAGTAGCGTAACCAAACATTTCTGAAAGTGGAATAAAGCTATTGACTACTTTAGCACTCTCTCTATCTTCCATAGAATCAATGCGCCCACGCTTAGAGTTAACATCGCCGGTTATATCCCCAAAAAATTCTTCAGGAGCAATAACTTGAACTTTCATTATAGGTTCAAGCAAAACTGGTTTAGCTTTTTTAACAGCATCTTGCAGAGCCATAGAGGCGGCTACTTTGAAAGCGGCCTCGCTGGAGTCAACATCGTGATATGAGCCGTCGTATAGAGTAACATTAATATCAACCATAGGAAAACCAGCTATAGTACCTTTAGTTTCGGCTTCTTTAATACCTTTTTCTACAGCCGGAATAAACTCATTAGGAATAGATCCCCCTTTAATACCATTTTTAAATGTATTACCAGCCTCTCTTTCGTTTGGTTTAATTCTGATTTTAGCGTGTCCATATTGTCCACGACCGCCGGATTGTTTGATATATTTACCCTCACCTTCAGACTCGCCGGTAATAGTTTCTTTATAAGCGACTTGAGGACGACCGACGGTGGCTTCAACCCCAAACTCTCTTTTCATACGATCTACTAAAACCTCTAAATGAAGTTCGCCCATACCGGAAATAATAGTTTCTCCGGTATCAGGGTCTGATGAGACTTTAAAAGTTGGGTCTTCATCGGCTAATCTCCTTAAGGCTAGACCCATTTTTTCTTGGTCAGCTTTAGTTTTTGGATCAACTTTAACGTTGATAACTGGGTCTGGAAAATCTATTTTTTCAAGAAGTAGGGGCCTGGCCGGATCGCATAGAGTGTCACCGGTAGTGGTGTCTTTTAAACCAACCAAGGCTCCAATGTCGCCGGCATATATTTCATCTACTTCCTCTCTTTGATTAGAGTGTAAGCGAACAATACGACCAACTCTTTCTTGATTATTTTTAGTGGTATTTAAAATGTAACTACCCTTTTTTAAGGTTCCAGAATAGACACGGAAAAAGGTTAAGGTTCCAACGTAGGGGTCGTTGGCAATTTTAAAGGCTAGAGCGGCTAATGGTTCGCTATCTAACGGTTTAATTAGAACTTCTGTTTCTCCATCTAGTTTAGTGGCTTTAATTTGAGGGACATTAATTGGAGATGGGAGGTAGTCAATAACAGCGTCAAGCATAAGTTGAACTCCTTTGTTTTTTAGAGCCGACCCACAAAATACTGGAATAAGTTCGTTGTTAATGGTGGCTTTTCTTAAAGTTTTTTTCAAATCCTCTAAAGAGGGCTCATGGCCTTCTAGATATTGGCTCATTAAATTTTCATCAAATTCAACAATTTTTTCAATAAGTAGAGAACGCTTTTTTTCAATTTCTTCTTTAAGGTCAGCTGGAGTTTCAATTGCGGTGGTTTTTTCTCCCATATTACCCTCAAAATCAAAAGTTTGGCGGGTTAATAGGTCTATAATGGCGGTAAAATTACTTTCGGTGCCAATAGGAATTTGCATTTGAATAGCTCTTTTGCTTAAACGGTCGTGAATTGATTTTAAGCTTTTATCAAAACTAGCTCCCATACGATCTAGTTTGTTAATAAAACAAATTCGGGGAACATGATATTTATCGGCTTGTCGCCAAACAGTTTCTGATTGAGGTTCAACACCAGCCACGCCGTCAAAAACTACCACCCCACCATCTAAAACTCTTAGGGATCTTTCGACCTCAACGGTAAAGTCTACGTGACCGGGAGTGTCAATAATATTAATACCGTGTTCTTTAGTTTTGTCGCCATTGGCGTAGGTAGGGGTCCAAAAACAGGTAGTGGCGGCCGAGGTAATAGTGATTCCTCTTTCTCTCTCTTGCTCCATCCAGTCCATAATAGCTTGGCCTTCGTGCACCTCTCCAATTTTGTGAGAAATACCGGTGTAAAACAAAATACGCTCGGATACGGTTGTTTTACCGGCATCAATGTGCGCAATAATGCCAATGTCTCTTATTTTTTCAATAGGATATTTTCTAGCCATAGAAGTCTACTACAATTAATATATTAACTTTTCTTTTTTTTGGAAAATCTAGCAAAGTGGGCAAAGGCTCGGTTGGCTTCGGCCATTTTGTGAGTGTCGGTGCGTTTTTTAATAGCAGTACCTTCATTATTTGAGGCGGAAATCATTTCTTCAGCTAAACGATGAGAAATAGTAGTGCCCTTTCTACTTCGAGCAGCTTTAATTATCCACCTTAAAGCTAAAATGAATTTTCTATCGGGAGAAACATCGGTGGGAATTTGATAATTAGCTCCACCAACCCTACGAGAAACAAGCTCAACTAGTGGACTAACATTTTCTATGGCTTTAGAAAATATAGACAATGGATCTTGCTCGGTTTTCTTTTGAATCTCTTCAAAGGTTTTTTTAATAACTCTTTCGGCTACAGTTTTTTTACCATCGTGCATAATATAGTTAGTAAATCTAGCCACGTCTACTCTGTTATAAACTGGATCAGGGGTTAAATATTTTTTATAGACTCTTTTTTTACGCATAATTATTTAGGTTTTTTAGTGCCATATTTAGAACGCTCTTGTTTTCTATTTTCGACTCCGGTGGCATCTAGGACGCCACGCACAACGTGATAACGCACACCCGGCAAATCTTTAACACGACCGCCACGAATCATAACAACCGAGTGCTCTTGTAGTTTATGACCCTCGCCTGGGATGTAGACTGTAACTTCTTGACCATTAGTTAATTTAACACGAGCTACTTTTCTTAAAGCTGAGTTAGGTTTTTTAGGAGTCATAGTTTTAACTTGAAGACAAACGCCTCTTTTAAAGGGAGAGCTTGAGTTAACCGGTTTATTTTTAATAGTATTAAAATAAGTCCTTAAAGCTGGGGACTTTGGTTTCTTGGTAGTTTTTTTTCTTTTATTTTTTATTAATTGATTAATAGTTGGCATATAAGATTACAAAATCCCTTTAGATCCGCCAGTTAGCGGATGGATTTGAGATATTTTTAGTCTAGCTCTAACGAATAATACTATAAACTAGCAGGAAAACTATGTCAAGAAAAAACCCTGGATAAAAACAGGGTTCCTATAATTTTAGGTTTTGATGGAATTAATTAATTTAACCTTACCCATTAAAAATATAATGTAGTATGAAATATCTATTTCATACCATTCAATCCCTTGCCGAGCTCTGCCTTGTTTGTGATGATGGTTGTTGTGCCAACCCTCACCGAAAGTAAAGAGAGCTAAAAGCCAGTTATTACGGCTTTCGTCTCCAGTATTAAATTTCTTTCTACCCCAAACATGGGCTACAGAATTTATACAGAAAGTCAGGTGATAACATAAAACTATAGGCAAAAAGAAACCTATCAACAGCATGCCGGTTGCTTCTATAAAAGAATTTGAGATAAAGAGAGTTAGAGAAAAAATAAGATCTCCAAATATAATAGAAGGCCAAAGATGATTATCATTTAACCATCTTAGTTCTTTAAACTTATAAAAATATTTAATTCTTTTTTCTAAATTAATCTCATCACTTCTTTTAGTTAATATCCAAATAAAGTGAGAGAACCAAAAACTACTTATGTGAGGTGAGTGTGGATCGCCTTTTTTGTCGCTGTATATATGATGTTCTATGTGCGTAGTAGCCCACCAAAGAATTCCTTTTTGAGTACTTATCATAGCCCAAAAAGCGATAAATAATTGGAACCATCTTGAGGTTTCAAATGAGTGATGAGAAAAATAACGGTGATACCCGATAGTGACTCCACTCATAATTATGCCATAGACGAAAAAAGTGCATAAAAAATAATACCACTTTACACCAAAAAAGTACCAAAATAATACGGATCCTAATATACCTATTAGATGAACTACACCAAAAGGTATAGAATGAAATAGATATATTTCATCTTGACCGTATTCAATGATAATATGAGGGCCTTCCATTCTTACTTTCATGATATAGAAACCTTTCTTTTTATTTAATTTTCAAATTTTGTAAATCTATTTAGATTATAACATTAAAAAAATTGAGAGCCGGTAATAATATAAAAAATAGTATTGGCTATTCCGGCTAAAAAGGTGAAGCCTATAAATAAGGCTACAAAAATACCTATAAATCCTAGATTTGATACAAACCGACCATATTCGGGCCAAAGATCGGCGGCTATTTTTGAGCCATCAAGGGGTGGAATTGGTATAAGGTTAAAAATAGCTAATATTATATTCACATAAATAATGAGACTTAAAAGGTCTATAAATGAGGCGGTTATAAGTCCTGAGGTTATTAAAGGAGCGCCGGCTAGACGAATAAATACACCTAGAACGATAGCGATAAATATATTTGAGATTGGGCCGGCGATGGCGACTTTAAGAGAGCCGTATTTATGGTCGGATAGAGCGTAAGGATTATAGGGAACAGGCTTAGCCCAACCAAGAAATATGCCAGAGGTAAATAATAGAAGGAGTGGTATTAAAATAGTACCCATAATATCTATATGGACTATCGGGTTTAGAGTTAGTCTGCCCTCATCTTTGGCAGTCGTGTCTCCGAGACTATAGGCAGTATAGGCGTGAGCGTACTCATGGAATACGGCCGAAAAAATAATGACGATGTATAAAAAAAATAGATGCATACTTGCTTTTATTTAATATTTATATTACCTTATAGAGATAGGTTAATCAATATTAAATTATGAAACAGTGTCAAATTTGTGGGAAAGGATCAATAATGGTTGGAAACCGTAAGAAATTACGCGGTAATTATAATCCAACAAATTATTCTAGAAAATATCCAAACCTTCAGAAAACAACTCATGAGGGAGAAAAAGTGGTAGCGTGTACTAATTGTATACGAACAGCCAATAAAGTTAGGTAATAAAAAAATTTTTTTCGTATTTTCTTAGCTGTTTTATATAAAGCTTATAGTTTGGAGTTGTTTGATAAACAAAACTCCAATATTTTTTAGAGTGATTCATTTCTAGGGTGTGGCAGACTTCGTGGATGATTATATAGTTTTTTAATTGAGTGGGAAGATAGGCTATGCGAAAGTTAAAGTTAAGATTTTTGCTTTTTGAGCAACTACCCCAAATAGTTGATTGATTTTTAATGGTTATTTTTTTATAAGAGATATTATAAAATTTGGCGTAGTAGTCTACTAACGTCTTTATATCTTGTAAAATTAATTGTTTATTTTTAAGAAAATTCTTATGAAGAAGGTTTTTATCTAAAGTAGTATTTTTAAATTTATAAGCGGGTTTGAGATGTTTTAATATCCAATCCTTTTTTTCGGCAATGAATTTTTTTATAGGCAGATCGGTTTTATAGGTATAGGGAATTATGGCTATGAGTTTGCCAGAGGAGGTTATTTTAAGACTAACTCTTTTAGCTTTATGACTTTTTTTAATAATGTAATCCAAATTAAGATTTGAGAGATTTTTTAAAGCTTCAGCAAAACAATCTAAAGTTTTCACAG
This sequence comes from Candidatus Liptonbacteria bacterium CG11_big_fil_rev_8_21_14_0_20_35_14, assembly GCA_002796205.1. Classification (GTDB taxonomy): domain Bacteria; phylum Patescibacteriota; class Minisyncoccia; order UBA6257; family XYB1-36-10; genus 1-14-0-20-35-14. Next base: position 643 of record PCWO01000001.1, on the reverse strand, counting down.
ACGATAAATTTATTGGTAGTTTTTAATTTATCCTCGTTGTTTATTTGAGGAATATATATAAGTTGCTCTTTTATATTCATAGAATTTTAATTAGCCAGCATTTCGTCAAACATATTTTTTAACTGACTGGCTTCTACTACACCTGGAAGAGTGCCTATAATTTCACCATTTTTCATAATAACTGAAAACGGAGTACCGGTAGCACCGAGCGCTTGAGCCTCATCGGAGTCTAATTTAACATCAGCTTGATAATCACCACTTTGTAAACATTCGTTAAAGGCTTTTTCGTTAACACCAATTTGCACCGCGAACTCTGGTAACTTGCTTAAATTAAGACCATTATTTAGAGGTGAATTTCTAAAGATTATATCTATGTATTGCCAAAAAGCATCGTTGCCGGCCAGACTGGCTACACACTCGGCAGCCTCGGCCTCTCTTTGGGCTTTGGAGTGTATTTGAATCAATGGAAGATTTCTAAATATCCAAACTATTTTTCCGGTATCAATATACTCCGGCTTTATTTCTTCGTATAAAGTTAGATGAAATTGTTGACAGTATGGGCACTCTAAATCGGAATATTCAATAAATTTAATAGGAGCATTTAAATCGCCTAAATAGTGATCCTCGCTGGAGGCCTCTCTAA
>PCWO01000023.1 GCA_002796205.1 Candidatus Liptonbacteria bacterium CG11_big_fil_rev_8_21_14_0_20_35_14 | reverse complement strand
TTATCGCCGATTTAGCGGATGAATATTTTGCATTAGGGACAGGCCGAAATTGGCAGTTGAATTACCTCACTCAAAATGACGGTAGCGTCAACAAGGTGAATCTTTATGGAGATTTGAATTACATTTCTACTGGTGAGATTCAAAATGGAGAAGTAATCAACGTCAACATTGTGGATATACCCAAGAGTAGAATTCCCTGGGCACCGTTGATTGATGATGGAACGCCACTTCCAACATTTAGGTCAACTCAAATTTCTTTTGGAGAATTATTATTTGTTTCTGAAATAATCTGGAATAATACCATTGGTGCGTTTGGTTATAGCAACATCTTATTCGCTCCAACCAGTGGAAAATGTATTATGGATAATCCTGGCACAAAACATGGATACTGCGAAGTCTGTAAACATGCTTTTACCGTACAGGCTTTGACCAGAACACGGGAAGTTGAAATCTCCAATCAAACCCAAGAAATCGTCTTGCCTAAACTGGAAACGATGTCCCCTTCAACCACCAAGCCGCTTCTTTCCATTTCACTGTTTGAAACAGGAAATGATTACTCTATTTCTTGGCTTGTAAATGGTGTGACTGATGAAAGCATTTCTAACAAAACAACGTGGACTGACTTGGAACTGCATGGACTTATTGGTAAGACTTTGACACTTCGGGTTACAAACGAAACGGCAAAGGAATATCTTGTCTACAATCCGTATAATTTGGATAGAGGATATGTCATTGAGGTATATAATCCATCAGGAACTTTGGCAAGCATTTATACGGAAGAATATGAGTGGCAGATTAAAGAGGTTGTCCTGCCAACGGCTACGCCAACCCCGCTTCCGCCAACACCAACGCAAACACATACTCCCACCAATACGCCAACGCTAATACCGACTCCAACACCAGCCCAAGTGATATCCGTTAGCGTAACACCGGATTCCAAGCAGTTTGGCGTGTATACGGTTTTATGGCAGTGGCCAAAGGCGGCACAAGACCCAAAATCTTTTGAAGTGCATGTCTATCAAGGCAACATTTTCATAAGTCGGGTTGACCCTGCTCCACTTGGGAATAGCAGAAGCGTAGATATTACGCTTGATGAGCCGGGAATGTATACCGTGTTTGTAGCGGCGGTGTTTGACCGTGTGCCAAGTGGAACTGATTTTAAACCTTCCAGCATTGAGGTTCTGCCTACCCCAACTCCAAGAATACCCACCAGCGTTGATGACTGGTGGATGCACTGACTCTTTACTCCGAAATAATAATAACAAACCCCGACTAACTTTTAGCCGGGGCTTTTTTTGGTTATGATATAAACCGTTTATGGACTAACCTCTTGCGCGTCGGGGTTGAAGACGTTGATGATGATGTTTCTCATATAGGAACCACTGGCATCTACCGATGTAGCCATTATTTCATAACTACCTGAATTTGTAGGAACAAACTGTGTTGAACTGCCCGGTTTCAAATCTACCGGAATCTTATTGTTGTCTGATGTAATTCTGTTGACTGAGTATAAAACATTAGACACCGTACAGTTGCCGATAAAATCAGATACATTTATCGTTGCTCCTTTGATGACATTTTTAACATTTTGCCCTTGAGGATTGCAAGATAACACTGGCAGTGGGATAGGTATGACTGAAATTGAGTCATTAGAATCATTGGCTCCATTTGGGTCAGCATATCCACCCTCATTATCATTTGGAATATTATTTATTTGATCATTTTGATTGTTTGGAGGTTGAGTGATATCAGAAGGATATGAATCTGCAAAAATAGATATTGCTACTTTTTTAGTTACACCATTAGATAAGGATTGGTCTGTATAACAAGTTAAATCAAATTCAGATGGTGAGACTGTAATATTATTTATAGTTTCAAAGTAATTAGGGTCTTTAACACCACTCCAATCACCTGAGGCTACACATACTTGAGCATCTTCTGTTTCCCAAGAAAGAGTTACAGATTCGCCGTAATTTATAGAATTTTTATCGGCGGATAATTTTAATGTAGGAAATACAGGAGTACCTGGAATTTCTGGTATGCCAGTAGAGGTGGTTGGAGTTTGTGGATTATTTTGTGTTCCAGTTGTATTCGGTACGATTGGCGGCTCTGTTAATTTTGGGTTAGTAGAAAGAAGAAACTCAAAGGAACTGTCGGAATCTAAATCAAATATTCGTGACCGAACAGGATCGCCCTGACGCCCGTACTGGTCAAAGAGAGTCTGGCATTCGCTATTGGTTGTACAGGTGGTTCCCAAAACTTGATAGCGGTATTTATCATCGTTGTTTCTGGCGTTGACGGCTTTGACTGATTGGAAGCCATCTGGAATTTCTATAGATACCTGATAGCTTCCGGCAAAAGGAATTTTGTGTATAGATGGAGATATCGAGAACACGCCATTATCCTGTGTATTGTATTGAATACGATTGATTATGATTTTAGTTTTTATTCCTTTACCGGATTGATCGTATACCCTGCCTGATATATTTGGGGCTACTTTTGTTTCTGGAATTTTTGGAATGGTGACCGCATCCGGTGTGGTGGTTATAGGAGTTTCGTCTGTTATTTGTCTAACTGGTTCTACGGTTAGAATTGGAGACTTATCATTATTTGGATTATTAACTATTTTGGCTTCAGTATTCTCACCACAGCTTAAACCAAGTTGATAGACGGTGGTTTGGGAGACAGGTGGAACGTTGAAAGTAACAGAGCCGTAAGTGGACGAAGTGATTGGAACCTCGCCTTGCCAAAAATCTTTATTTAAGATGGGAGCGTTGGCGGGAATTTTTGATTCAGCTGCCGTACAGGAAACCAGATTTTCACCTGTCCATGTAATAGTTACGGGTTCATTACTTTTTACCACTGAGGGTGAGACGCTAAGCGAATTGAGAGTTGGCTGTAGTTCTTCTGCTTTATTGAAAACAAACGTAAACGAATCATCGGACTCATCAAAACTGATAAAGTTATTAAAACCCGATGGATTTGAGGTGCGGTTGATGTCGCCGTGCATCCAGTGGTTCAAGACCTGTTTGCAGCGTTCTTGGTTTGTGCCGCAGTTCATGGGATTTCTATTGTTGTTTTCGCTTGAGACTTGATAGTCCACTCTGACTTCGCCTCTAGCAATATGCCCGTCTGAATCGTTATCTAATGAGTAGATATTTGCGTCATAGCCGCTGATAGTAACCGAATATGGAAAGCCTGGATTGATAGGAAAAGTAGTTGAGTTGTTGCTTGCCGGAAATGAACTGCCTGGATTGATGGTTACGTTTGCGCCCGGCACAGATTTGCCATCATTGTCTTTGACTGTGACGGTTACGTTAGCAGGAGAAATTGGAGGGGTTATACCTGGAGGAGCGTTTAAAGAAATATCTCTAGTTGTAGAATTACCAACTCTATCTTTAACTGTTACTCTATATTTTATATTAGTATTTCCTAAGATTGTGCCGTCGGAGTTAATATAAGGGCTTGAAATTTCATCAAAATTTTTGACCTCTAATGCATCATTGAGAATAGTAGTAAAAGGACTATTATTAATTGACCTTTCAATAAGAAAAGGACCTGCTAAACCTGAAACATCGCTAAAACTATGATCAAAATAAACAGCATTTTTTCTAACTCTAGAAAATTGTAAAGAATGGTTTTGCCAAACAGCCACGGATTGATCTGGTAGATAAGAGGCTTGAAAATTCCCTGCAGGGCCTGTTTTATCTACTATAAAAGTTCTGATATTTGTTTCTGGGGCATCGCTATGATTATATTTTAATTTCCAAGTGTGAGGGCCTTCGCTTAGATTATACGGATTGTTATATCTAAATAATCGATTGTCGTTGGTAGATATATTTTGCCAAGGTCCATTATCTATACTTATCTGAACTCCTAAATTGCCGTGGTTTTGAGGTCTTTGAGCTATAAGAGCTTTATCTTGATGACCTTCAAAACTACGAATAGAGCCATTAGGACCTATAGGAGCGTTTGATGGTGGGTAATAAAAATCAGGTTTTATTGTTAGTAGATGATTGACTGAAACGTTTACATAATCAGATACTTCTCCTCCATCTCCATAACAGCGCATTGTAAATACTAAAGAGGATTCAAAGGCGAAGTTAGTATTACTCATATTTATACTTTGAGAACCGGAGGTTCCTTGTCTTGAGCCACTTGAAAAATTCCAATCTCCGAATGGTTGACAGTATTCTGCATTTTGAGATGACCAAGTTATATTAACCGGATCACCTTTATAGGTAGCGTTTGTTTTATCGGCTGAAACGGATACGGAGGGTGCTGGAGAAGGGGTTTTTGTCCATTCATAATTTATTTGTAGTGCAACAGCTCCATTATTTAAACTATTATATAATCCGAAAGCTAAGACTGATGCGGCATTACCTACAAAAGAATATGAACCTGGACTTGTTATAGTTTGATAAAGACCAGTTACAGCTCTTCCATTACCTGAAAATGAAATATTAACTCTTGGCACAGGCGATGGATTTGGTTGAGTGTATTTTATAGTACAAATATATCTATTAGCTTCTGGGACAAAAGAAAAAGGTTTTTCTAATCCAGCAAAACTACAAATAACTGCAGTAGCCGGCGAATCCGCAGTTACATTATTAACAGAAACTATAGGATTACCAGTTGAATTAGCGCTACCACTCCAAGTAGCGGCGCTAACACTTTGCGCGCCGACAAAAACACCGACCACTAAAACTAAAAAGCTAAAAATGTATTTTTTCATATAATAAATTGGATTGAATAATGGTTAATGATAATAAAATAAATAGCAGGTCTGCTTTGACGGTTGGTATCACGTTGCGCTGAACTTTAATCTCTGCCAACACAACTTCCATATCAAAATATGGATTACATGATTTCATTATAGCATGATGGGATTTTCATCTTGTGTGGATAAAGTAAATGACCTTCTGCGTCAATTTAAAATGCAATGGATTAAGTTTCCCCCAAAACTTTTGCATTGCATTTATCAACCGGAATGATTAACTCAAATAGTTGCCCTTATCTTGTAATTCCATATCTACCCATTTCGTTTTTGTTGTCTTTGGTATTTTTTACCCCCTAATCTATTAAATTGTTGACTCCCTCCATTACCACATAGCCAAAACCTTTAGTGTTGGGGTCAAAGGCAAAGATACGTTTAGGATTCATGGACATCAAAGGATTTAAGTTTTTCTAAAAGATATTCAGAGTCATTGAAGATGGAGTGGACTAACTCAATCTTGTGCTCTGGAATGGATATGGATTTCCAATTATGGAGTAGATGGATGGCGTTGTTTTCAACATCATTTTTAGCTTCTTCAAATATGGTTTTGTGTCACAACTATTTAACGGTATACTGATAAACTTTGCTCTTCCAGAATGTGCAGGATAAACTGGTTTTCCGTATGATTGATTGGTGTTGCAAAATAAAAATCTACAGCTTTACTCCAACTATCATCTATATTTATTCCAGCATGATTATCATATGTGCTTGGAATCCAGAATTATCCATCTTCAAATGGAAAATCAATCTGTATAGGTTGTCCAAAAATAGATAATGGATTTATAGTAATAGCAATATAATTAATTATTGTAATAAAAAGTAATTAAATTACTCTTGCTAATATATTCACCATAGTTCATTTCTGATGGAAATCTAAAAGAACCATCAGAATCTATAATAAATAAGCTGTCAAATGGATCAAGACCATTATTAAAGCCATCACGACGAACTTCATAATGTAAATGATACCCAACATTATCTAAACATTCTAATAAACTATTTGTTGTATAACCTGTGTTACTTGTTCTACCAACTAATTGTCCAGCTCTTACATCTTCTCCAACTTCAAAAGGAATTGAATGTGCAAGTAAGTGAGCATATCTTATTGTATAAACACCGCTTTTTATTACAATAGAATTTCCAAATGCAGCAGGTATACTTCGATTACACGACTTTATCACTTCTTCATCATAGGATTCAATAACAGTTCCAGAAAGTGAAGCATATACTGGAGTACCTTCATTACATGCAAAATCAACTCCTTGATGTCCATCGTAATATTCTTCAAGTACCCAAAAGTCTACATAAGCATTTGTTGAATCAAAAGGGTATATGAATGATTCTGAATATGACAATTTTGGACATATATTGACAAGAATATAAGTCAGAATTAAAATATAAAAACAGACGAATTCCGGATAATTCACTTTAACCTCCCAAAGAAGTCTGCATATTTATAATAAACATTTAATCTATAAATATGTAATATCAATATAAAGACAGTGTTCCAACAATTAAATTAAGATAATTTGAAATTTGTATATCACCAGATAATACAAAATTTAACAAGTTATTTTTATCATATTTAGGGAATATATAATAAACTAATTCATATTCATTACCATCTAAATAAACAAAAGATTCTTTGATATACACCCCTTTTTTGTCAGAAATAGTAATTTTTTGTACAAACATATCAACTGTACCCGGCCTCATTAACGCTGTTAATAATTCGGTATTAGATTTCTCTAAATCGATTTTATTTATTGATATATCAGATCCATCTGTTGGTCCTTCAAAACGATAATCGATAGACTTGATAAATATATGAGCAGTTATTTGATCGCCATTTGATCGAGACGAATCATTTGTAAATTTTAAAATATACTGTTTTCCTTTTACATACTTAGACTCATCCATAAATTTAATTATTACATTTCCCCATTCATCAGGGTATTTAAACTCAATTCCTAGTTCCTCATTTCGATATGTTTTCCAATCACTTATATCTATATTATTTTCATTCAATAATGGTTGCTCAG
>PCWO01000033.1 GCA_002796205.1 Candidatus Liptonbacteria bacterium CG11_big_fil_rev_8_21_14_0_20_35_14 | reverse complement strand
CCCGGCCTCTTCCATGGCTCTTATTTGGTCCCTGACCATTTCCACTGTGTAATTTGCGCCTAAATCAAAATCCTGTATCCATGGGCGTATTTTTAAACTCACTCTGGCTTTTTGCTCTAAAGTTAAATCAGGTGTGGTGGTAGCCGTTCCCTGCATTAAAACTCTTTCGTGCAGTTCTAATCTTTTTACCGCCTCCTCTACTGAATATTTAACCACCTCATAAGGATGAGCCCCCGGATTTTCAAAACCAATAAATCCGTTAATAAAATGAGATGGGTATATCATAGGTGATATGTAATCAAAAGAATCATAGGCGTCCTCTATGACCTGCCCTATACCCATATCGTCGGGGCTAACCACGGTTTGCCCAAATATATCGGCTGATATTGTTACATTTGGCAAATTCTCTCTTAAATAAATAAAGAATTCTTTTATAACCTCTCTTTTAGATGAATTTTCTTTAAAATCTTTGTAAACTAAATTATTTACATTAACTCCATCGGTTGGAAATCTAACATAATCAAAATTAATTTCATCCACTCCTCTGGCATCAAGTTCTTTAGCAATACTTATTGTATAGTCCCATACCTCTAAACTAGCTGGGCTTACCCAAGCTAGTTTATGCCTATCTTGCCAAACATTACCTTTAGAATCTAGTACCGCTAGATCGGGGCGAGCAAGCGCTAGTCTTGGGTCTTGAAATACTGTTATTCTCGAAATTACATATAAACCTCGTTCATGAAGTTCGGCTATCATTTTATTTAAATGTTTTATACGTCTTTCATTCGCCTTATATTTTTTTACTAATTCGTTATCGGTGTTATAACCTACAAAGCCGGAATAATCTTTAACATCAATTATTAAAGCGTTAATATCTGTATCCTCTATTTTTTCTAATATTTTATTAAATAAAGAAGGAGTGGCCGCTACCCAGTTAGTTATATAGACGGCTCTAATTTCTTGAGGCGGATTGGTTATTTTTTTTTGGTCAGGCATATCCCCATCCTCTCTCGGTAAATAAGTAATATTTTGCTCTATCTCTAAAATTTCTGTGTCTAAATTAGAAACCTCAATTGTATTATTTTTTAATATAAAAAAAGCACTTAAGGCTAAAATTAATATTCCAATCAATCCCCAAAATATTTTCATTATTACATTTATTATCGCAGTTGAATTAAATCCTGCCAAGTTTTACAATATAAACCACACTATGACCGCTATCTATAGAACATACCGACCAAAACTTTTTAAGGATCTTTTGGGTCATGAACATATTGTTACTATTTTACAAAATGCTATCCGTGAGGACAGGCTTTCCCACGCCTACCTTTTTCACGGCTCTCGGGGCACGGGTAAAACTACGACCGCCAGACTTTTAGCTAAACTGGCTAATTGCCATAAAATAATTGAGGATGTTAAAAACAAAAACAAGGGCGAGCCTTGCGATCAATGTTTGGCTTGTCAGTCTATTAACAACGGCCAGGCTCTTGATGTTATTGAGATAGACGCGGCTAGTAATCGCGGTATAGACGAAATTAGAGATTTACAAGAAAAAGCCAGGCTCTCCCCCTCGTCTTTAAAATACAAAATATTTATTATAGATGAAGTTCATATGCTAACCTCGGCTGCTTTTAATGCGCTTTTAAAAACTCTAGAGGAACCACCTAAGCATGTGATTTTTATTTTAGCCACTACCGAAATAGAAAAGGTGCCAATTACTATTACCTCTAGAACTCAAAAACTAACCTTTAAAAAACTGACTAAAGATATTATAATGCAAAAACTTAAAACCATAGCTCTTAAAGAAAATATAGATATAGATAATGAAAGTTTAGAAATTATCTCTCAACTAGCCGAGGGTTCTTTAAGGGATGCGGAATCAATTTTTGATCAGGTGACTACCAATAATGGACAAAAAATAACTATTAAAGATATAGAAAAAACTTTAGGTATATCGGTTAATAATAATATAACCATACTCCTGCAAAAATTATTTGAAAATAATTTAGATGAGGTTTTAAATATAATTAACACCATAGTAGATAACGGTTATGATATTATCCATTTCAATAAAAACCTGATAGATTATTTATCCAAAGTTATTGCCTTAAAATCTAATCCTAAGGCTATCAATATATTTAAATTAAATCTAACTGAAAATGAATTAAAAAAACTTGAGGAGCTGGCTAATTTATCAGATTTAAATAGGTCTATTGAGTTAATTAAGTCTCTAATAGAGGCTCACAGAAATATGCGTTACTCCCCTTTTTCTTATATACCTCTGCAAGTTACGCTTATAGAATATCTAAACAAAAAAGCAAATTTTATCTAATTTTCCCTGGCCATTTGTTATACAAAATCGGAATCAAAATTAAAGTTAAAATCAATGAATAAGACAGACCAAACATAACGGCGTAGGCTAGTGGCCCCCATATAGCCGAAGCAAAGACTAACGGAAATATTCCAACCACTGTCGTTAAGGTAGTTAAAAGTATGGGGCGTAGTCTTGAGGTTGAGGCGTTAATAATCGCCTCTTTTATATCCATGCCGTCCTCTCTATTTCTGTTAGCGGCGTCAATTAAAATAATGGCGTTATTAACCACAATGCCGGCTAAAGTAATAAAACCCATCAGTGATGGAAAACTTAAAGTCTGAAAAGTAATAGTTAAGCCAATCAATAATCCGGCTAGTGATAAAGGCGGTACCGACACAATAAATATAGGGTATCTAAAGGAGTTAAATTGTAAGACAAGTATTAAGGCTATCAAAAAGATTCCGGCGATTAAAGCATAAAACATTTCTTTAAAAGATTGATCTATATCCTCGCTTTCGCCCCCAATACTCCAGATAATAGAGTTTGTATTAGGTATTTCTATCTCTAATTGCTTTTGTAATTCCGGCACCACATCCTGCGCCACAAAGCCATCCTCTAAATATCCACTTACGCTAATAATAGTCTTCTGATTTTCATGTGTAATAGAGGCGTTACTTCTTTTTATACTTATATCTGTTATTGAATCAATTAAAACCGAACCACTAGGTGTGTTTATACTTAAATTTCTAATTGAATCCACCGTTGTTTTTATAGTGTCTTCCGTTGTTATGTAATTAGAATTTAAATTTAAACTGGTTATCACATTAATATCATTTTCGGTGTTACGTATGGTTGTCGCTTCAACTCCAGATATGGCAATGCGTAGTGTTTGCGCAATTAAGCTGGGTGATATACCAAGCTCTGAGGCCTTGGCTCGATCAATCGTAAAGACAAATTCTAAACCACTATCATTGACCGAGCTAGATGTTTCACTTACTCCTTGAATTTTCTTTAAAATTTGTTCAGCTCGACCAGCTGTCACTTCCAGCTCCTCTAAATTTTCTCCATTAAAACGAATTAATATTGGCGCTCCGGTTGGTGGTCCACTACTTGGCTCAAACACCCGCACCTCAAAAGTATTAATAACTGATAAATCATCTCTTAAGCCTTCCATTATCTCTGTGCTTGTTTTATCTCGATCTTTTCTTAAATTTAAAGTCATGTTTCCTAAATGACTGCCAGACAATCCACTACCACTAAACTGACTGGTTGAACCTATAGTAGTGGTAAAAGATTCTATATATTTATTTTCATATAATATTTCCTCAACCGCCCGAACGGCTAAATCGGTTTCTGCTAAACTTGTACCATGTGGTTTTTCTATATCAACAAATATAAATGGTAAATCTTCCTGAGGAAAAAACGTGACACGCAGCAACCCGGTTATAGGCATTAAAATTCCAATTACCAAAAGTAAAATTACCCCCCCTATAAATTTCCTCTCAAATTTTTTATTACCCAATCTTTCAAGTAACCATTTGCTATAAAATTTTTGTAGTTTACCTAAAGTTTTATCCTGTAATTCTCCAAGCCTACCCCCCTCGCGGGCTACTAAATATTTTTCTCCAAAAAGAGGAATAAAAGCTAGGGATACAAATAATGACGCCAATAACACTGATATAACTGTAAATGGAATACTAGAGATAAATTCACCGGTTATACCTGATATAAAAAATAATGGTGCAAAAGCCGCTACGGTTGTCATAGTGCCTGAAATTAAAGGCCAACCATATTCTTTTAAAGTTTTAGAGGCCGCTAGCATTCTTGTTTCGCCATCTTTGATATGTGTATGGATAGCCTCAATAACCACAATAGCTGAATCAACTAAAATACCAATGGCTAAAATTAAAGAAAATAAACTAACAAAATTTATAGTATTACCCGAATAAAGAAGTAATATAAAAGAAATTAAAAAAGATAATGGAATAGAGAGTCCTGCAATTAATGATTCTCTCCACCCAACCGCCACGAGTAGCACTAACATTACAAGTATGACGGTTTGTAGGCCGCTTCTGGTTAAATTACCTAAATCGTCTTTAACCGATTCGGCCACGTCAAAAGATTTAATAACATCCATACCCTCTAAAATCCCTCCATTAGATTGCATCTCATCTATTTTTTTATAGATTGAGTCAGCTATTTCTAAAATATTTCCGCCGGATCTTTTAAGAACCGACAAAGCCACCCCTTGTTTTGAGGGCTCCCCGTTAACACTGACTCTTGAGATGCTGGTTTTTTTCTCAACCCCATCGGATACAAAGGCAATATCGCGAATATAAACTGGTCTGCCAGCCACGTTTAAAGCGATATCCTCTATATCGGAGGCTTTTTCTATATCTCCCTCAAATCTAACTGCATAATTAATACCATTAACCTCAATGCCTCCAATTGGTAGTGATGAGTTGCTTTCTCTGATGGCATTAACCACATCTGTTAAACGTATATTAAAGGCTTCTAACTGTTCTTTATTAACAATAACGGCTACTTCTTTATTAAGTTTACCTTGGATATTAACTGAAGAAACTCCAGCTATGCTTTCAAGCTGGTCCCCCACTTGATTAATAACATATCCAAATTCAGTCACCGGCAAGTCGCTGGAAATTGAGATAATTAATATTGGATCGTTAGCAAAATCAACTTTAGTTACCATCGGATCCTCGGCCTCGTTTGGTAATTTTGTTTTAACTATATCAATCTCATCCTTTAAAAAATCAATAGACTCATCTATATCAGCGCTAGCCTCAAACTCAACTACCACACTAGATAAACCCTCGCGTGAAGTTGAGGTAACTTTTTTAACATCCTTTAAAGTCGCTACTCTATTCTCTACCTCGTTAGTCACTAATTGCTCCATATCAACTGCCGAGGCTCCCGGCATAATAGTAGTGACTACTCCAATTGGAATCTTTACCTCGGGGGTAGATTCTTTGGGAATAGTGAACATGGCAATAATACCCATTGATGCGAGCATTAAAACCAGTAGGTATGTAAACCTATCTTTTTTTAAAAAGAAAAGCCAAAATTTAAACATTATAATTCAGTAATTACAGTATCGCCTTCTCTTAATCCTCTAGCGTCAACCACTATATTCATATCAGGATCAAGACCGCTTGCAATAATAATTTTATCGCCTAGTAGGGCTCCAAGAGTTACCTCGTGGGCTACTAATATATTTTCCTCGTTAACAGTAAACACAAAGTTTTTTAAGGCCCCAACCTTTAAAGCTGATAAAGGAATAGAAAGTGGTTGATTAGTATCTATTTTTCTTTCAATAGCCACTGATACATTTTGTCCGTTGATAAGATTGTGATCTCCATTAATACCTATAGTTACCTCAATTTTTCTTGTTATGGGATCTAAGGCTGGTGAAATTTGCGTTACAGTTCCCAAAAATAAATCCGAAATTGTAGCTTTTGAACCAATTTGTATCTGATTAACATCTTTTTCGGATATAAATGTAGTCACCTTAAGACCCGACTCATTAGCCACTTTTCCAATTTTGGTAAATGTATTTACAAAATCCCCATTATTAATTAATAAATCAATTACTGTTCCGGCAATTGGAGTTCTTAATAATGTTTTTTCTAAATTAGATTTGGCTTCCTGTAGGGCTCCTTGAGCTTGTTTTAAATTAGCCTCAACGACTAATATATCCTCTACTCTTTCTCCGGTAGTTGCGATTTCTAAATTTTTTTGGGCTGATATATAAGCCGATTCTCGACTACTCAATCTATCTCTGGCGCTTGTTATAGTAGATAGGGCCCCACTCATATTAGTTCTAGCCAACGTTAAAGAAGTTTTCCAAGTACTAATATCAGAGGCTGAAAAAACTGAGTTGGCGGTTAAACTATTGATAGTTATGGCAGTTTGATCTAGATAAGAGGCAATAGAACTAGTATTTTTATAGGCTGTATCAGAGGCTTTATTTAAATCAGAGCTTTTAGCCTCAAGCTCTATTATCTCATTACGCCACGAGTTTAATAGTTTCTCAATTTGCAATCTCCCAAGCTCAATATTTATTTCTGCTTGAGTATCAGAGGTATTAAAAGCTAATTGTGGACTCGGACTTTGAGGGTCAATAATAAATTGATCCACTTTATTGCGAATGGCGTCGTCTGATAATATAAAAGCGCTATTTAAACTATCAATTAAAGATTTTCTAGCTTCATAAAGCCTATCCTCCTCGGAACTTAAAGTATTTTGCAAGACCACCATTTGTTCGTCTCTTAGGCCTTTTTTAATTTTTGCCAGATTAGCCTCGGCTGTTTCAACTACTGCCTCTGATTGTAATAATCTCCCTCTTTGAGCCGAGTTTTCTATTTGAGCTAAAACAAAACCGGCCGGCACATATGAACCAAGTTTGGCATTAACGGAAGTAATCACTCCAGACGATTGACTTATAATATCAACCTCGTTTTGACTAGAAATTTCCCCCACTAGAGAGAGATTTGATTTTGTTCCATTTAATTCCGCTATACTTTTAATTACTACCGCTCTATCTTTATTTTCGCTTTCCTTTAATTCTTCACTGCCAAAAAAAGAGGACGCTATAATCGCCACAATAATAACCCCTAAAACTGAAAGTCCTAAGACTTTTTTTCTTTTTAAAATAAACTTATACATATTTAATTATATAAGATATTATCTTGATCTAATACAAAACTTTTCACTACTCCGTTTACATCTACAAAATATTCTCCAGCTTTAAAGTTATAAATATTAAGCGCTATATTTTTTTCATAAGGAGTTATAACTTGAATACACATATCCTCAGGATTTCTACTGTTATCTA
>PCWO01000004.1:800-8019 GCA_002796205.1 Candidatus Liptonbacteria bacterium CG11_big_fil_rev_8_21_14_0_20_35_14 | reverse complement strand
CGAGATGAGAGATAGAGAATCTATTGCGATGGCGATGTCGGCGGCGGAAACAGGGCATTTAGTGTTTTCAACATTGCATACAAATTCGGCAGCCCAAACAATTGATAGAATTATTGACTCTTTTCCAGCCGATCAACAGGGACAGGTTACAAATCAATTATCCTCTACAATAGTTGGAATTGTTTCGCAAAGACTGGTGCCCAGAATTGATGGGGGTCGAGTGCCAGCCGTTGAGGTTATGATAGCTAATCCGGCTATTCGTAATTTAATTCGGGAGAAAAAAACTTATCAGATTGATTTAGTGATAGAAACCTCTATTCAGGAAGGGATGATGAGTTTAAATAGGTCTTTGGCCGATTTGGTTTTGAAAAAACAGATATCAGTTGAACAAGCAGAGGCTTCGTCTGTTAATCCGGCGGAGTTACGTATTTTACTTGAGAGATCATGAAGTTTAAATATAGCGCAAGAAATAAAGAGGGAGAGTTACAGGTGGGAGTGGTTGAGGCGGCTAGTTATGACGCGGCGGCTTCTATTTTGAATGGGCATGATTTGTTTGTTTTATCGGTTATAAATGCCGAGGAGAGATCGTTGGCTGATTATATATCCTCATTTTTTAATAGAGTTAAGTCAAAAGATTTAGTAATTTTTTCAAGACAACTGGCTACTTTACTGGAGGCTCGGGTGCCCTTGGGGGATAGTTTAAAAAATATGTATCGTCAGACTGAAAATCAAATTCTTAAGGAGGTAATTTTTGATATAAATGCCGATGTTTCAGCCGGATCTTCTTTTTCGCAGGCACTCGGAAGACATCCTAATGTTTTTTCCGATTTTTTTATAAATATGATCAGAGCAGCCGAGGTGACCGGCAGAGTGGATCAATCTATGAGTTTCATGGCTGACTATTTGGAAAAACAGGATACTTTAACGAGTAAAATTAAAAATGCGCTTATTTATCCGGCTTTTGTAATTGGTTTGTTTCTACTAGTAGTACTTGTCATGGTGACTTTTGTTTTTCCACAAATAAAACCTATTTTTGAGGAGACTGGAGTGGCCCTGCCAATTCATACGAGAATTATTTTAGGGACGGGTGATTTTGTACTGGCTTGGTGGTGGGCAATTTTGGTTATTTTTATAGTAGCGTTTATTGCTATAGCTGATTATATTAGAAGTGACGAGGGAAAGGGGCTAGTGTCGGACTTATCTCTTAGACTGCCAATTATTGGTGGTTTGTTTACTAAAATGTATGTAACTCGTTTTGCCCAATCAGCCTCGGTTTTAATTGCGGGGGGAGTTTCGGTGGTGCAGGCTATTCGTATAACAGCCAGAACTATCGGTAATATTGTGTTTGAGGAGGAGCTTGAAAAAGTGGCTAATCAGGTTAAGGAAGGAGAGCTTATGAGTCGGGCGCTTGAAAAAAGTCCTTATTTTCCACTACTAGTGGCAAATTTGGTAGCGATTGGAGAATCTACTGGAAAAGTGGATAAGTTGCTTGAAAAGATTTCTGATTTTTACACGCGTCAGGTTGATGAGACGGCGGCAAATTTAGTAGAATTAATCCAGCCAATATTAATGGTGGTAATTGCGGTATTTGTAGGCATATTATTTGCTTCAATATTGATGCCGATTTATAATTTGGCGCAGGCTTTTTAAAGGAGGTATAATTAATTAAAAATGAATTACTTAAAAAATAGACAAGGTTTTACATTAATTGAAATGCTGGTAGTGGTTGGTATTATTGGCGTTTTGGCGTCTTTGGTTTTGGTTGGGCTTGGAGGAGCGAGGGATGCTGGAGCGGATGCAAAAAGGATTTCTAATTTAAATCAGATTCGTAATTCCCTTGAGCTTTATTATTTGAGAAGTGGTTCTTATCCGGATAATCCTCCTCTTTATAAGGTGGAAGCTATTCCAGGTATTGATAAAGGAAAAATTGATTTTAGTAGTGATAATTATTTTTACGAGCAGAAGGCAGGTTCTTATTTAATAGGTGTTACCCTTAAGGCGGGGAGTGCTCAAGGCGTTAAAGAAGGGACCGTAAATGGGAATGATTGTGTTTCACAAACTTTTTATTGTTTAACATCGGAGTAGCTTCATAAAATGATCACTTTGTACTTTATGCTCTTCATACTTGGACTGATAATGGGAAGTTTTTTTAATGTGGTTATTTTGCGTTATGATCCTAAGCAATCTTTTTTTAATTTGGATCATTTGACGGGGAGGTCAAAATGCGTGCATTGCCATAAGCAACTTAAATGGTATGAACTGTTTCCGGTTATTAGTTTTATGGCTCTAGGGGGTAAATGTAAAAAGTGTAAAGCTGTTTTAAATTGGCAGTATCCGGTGGTTGAAATTTTGACGGGGCTTGCAACTTTTGGAGTGCCTTTTTTATTAGGGAAGATTTTTTTTATAAAGCAGTTATTTTTAACCGGTAATCCAATAGAATGGTTTGTAATTCTTAGTATTTTATGGATATGGGTTTTTTATTTTTTTATAATTTTAGCTTTTATAGATTTTAGACATAAAATAATTCCGAATGAAATAAATTTTTTATTAGCTTTATTTGGAGTGGCTTTAGTATTTTTTTATAATTTATATGATAAATTTGGATTAGCCTCGGGAACTTTTGTGGGAGGCTATGCGGCCATGCTGGGATTTCGTGATAATATTTGGGCTAATCATATCGGGGCGGCGGTGTTTGTTTTTTTACTTTTTTTATTAGTGGTTGTTTTGAGCAATGGTCGGGGGATGGGGATGGGAGATGTTAAACTGGTTGGGGCACTTGGAATAATATTTGGGTGGCCTGATGTTTTGTTGATAGTCTTTTTATCTTTTATTATCGGGGCTATTTATGGAATTATTATTTTAATAAAAGATAAAAATAA
The DNA here is from genome assembly GCA_002796205.1 of Candidatus Liptonbacteria bacterium CG11_big_fil_rev_8_21_14_0_20_35_14. GTDB lineage: Bacteria > Patescibacteriota > Minisyncoccia > UBA6257 > XYB1-36-10 > 1-14-0-20-35-14. The sequence continues at coordinate 5,140 of PCWO01000004.1, read as the reverse complement.
CATATCTCGCTTAGTGCCTTTCGGACCATTTCTAGTGTTAGCTTCGGCTTTAGTGTTTTTTGGTGGTCAATCAATACTGCACTCATATTTTGGTTTGTTTGGGATATTGTAAGATTTTTTTGTTTAGGTACTTAGGGGTATAATAAAAGTATTCATGCTTGGGCGTTTTTTTATAAAAAGAGAGGGATTTACAGTAGTTGAAATGCTGATTGTTTTGGGTATTACAGCAGTTTTATCTTCTTTGTTTGTGGGCTATGGTGTAAATTTAAAGGATCAGATTTCATTATTTAGAAATGAGGCGGAGATTATTCAAATGTTATTTAGAGTAAAGACCTTTGCCATACAGGTTAGGAGTGAAAATGGAGAGACGGCTTGTGCTTATGGTCTTCATATTGATAAAGAAAGCGGGCAGTATTTAATTTACAACAAAGAGAAACCTGTCAGTTTAAATTGTGATGAGATAAAAAATTATGCTTGGAATATCTCGGATGGATCTATTGGGCAGATAAGGTTTTTAGATGGTAGAGTGTCGTTTGATGACTCTAGTGATAGTGATATTGTTTTTATTCCGCCAAGACCTAAAGTTGATCTAGATAGTAGAGAAAATAGTCGGAGTTTTGTTATATGTACTTCAGGTGAGGGTATTAATGAATTTTGTAGAAATATAACGGTTAATAGAGTTGGACAAATTGATAGTCGTAAATCTAATTAAAATGATTATTTTTTTTAAAAAAAGAGAGGGGCAGGCATTAATAGAATCAATTGCGGCGATTGGAATAATTGTGGTTGGGGTGCTTGGGGCGTTATCTTTTTTGTCTAGCTCGGTTAGTTTAAATAGAGTGGTGACTAATCAGTATACAGCTACTTATTTGGCGGCGGCTTTGATTGAGGATGTTAAATATTGTATGAATATTTCTGATGCGTGGAGCGAGGTTAGTTATAATAATTGTTTAACTTTAGCTCGGGAGAATGTTAATAATATTTTAATGGGAGGAGATTTTGAGCTTAATGGGACAAATTTTAATGTTTATAATGTTGAAACTTGTGCCGGGGGGGAGAGTCCTGATAGACGAAGAGATGTGTGTGCGACGGTTGGTTGGAGTGAGAGAGGTCGAGATTTTAAAGTTGATTTAGAGGATAGATTTTATAATTTTAGATGATTAATTTAAGAGATAAAAAAGGTTTTACTGTAGTTGAAATGCTGGTGGCGGTTGGATTATTTACGACGATTATAACCATAGCTATCGGGGCTTATATTAGAGTTTTAAAAACTCAAAGTTTTATGACTTCTATTATGTCGGCTAATGATAATGTGAGTTTGGTTTTAGAACAAATAGCGCGTGAGATTAGAACGGGGGATAATATGCCGTCAGGAGGATATTCTCAAAATTCTATAAAATTTAAGAATGACGAAGATGATTGTGTGGCTTATGCGCTGGAAATTGATAATGAAAAAAAATATATTACAAGAGCAACTTCTTTGGATGATAATTGTTCTTTGGCTGTCTATTCTGACTCTGAGGCTTTAACATCTGATAATGTTTTAATTGAGGATTTAAATTTTACCGTTGTACAAACTGTGACAGAAAATGGAAGTTTTGAAAGAGTGCAGATTGAGGTGACGGTTAATGTGGTTGATCCGGTGACGGGTGAGGTTTTTTTTACTAGTCAAGGTGGAGGAAATCAATTAAAAACTTTTGTAGCCACGCGTAAATATTTTGGCCGATAATATGATTAAATATTTTATAAAAAATAAAGAAGGGCAGGTAATGTTTTTAACAGTGGTTGTTTTAGGGGCTATTATTTCTAGTGTGACGGTTATTGCCGGGGTTTTAATGTCTTTTCAGTTGCGTCGGTCGGCTGACGTGGCGGCTTCGGCTAGAGCTATTTTTGCCTCGGATGCGGGGGTAGAGTGTATGCTTTATGAAATATTTGGTACGAATGGAGATTTAGATACGGCGGGTAAAGTTTCAAATTGTGAAGATCAATCAAATGATTTTAGTAATAAAGCCTCTTATGATATAAGGGGGGTAGAGAGTGATATTGTGGAGGGGGTGCCAAGGGCTTATAAATCTATTGGGCGGGTATCTAATTCGGTGCGTAGTATTGATATAAGGTTAGACCAATAATAAAGAGGGTATGAGTAAATTTGAGGAAAAAAGAAAAATAGAAAAACTCAAAGAGGTTATTAAATATCACCGTGATTTATATCATACATATGATAAACAGGAAATTTCTGACTCGGCATTGGATGCTCTTAAAAAAGAGTTGGTTGATTTAGAAAAAAAATATCCGGAATTTATAACTAATGATTCGCCAACGCAAAGAGTAGGGGGTGAGCCTTTAAAGGATTTTAAAAAAGTAAATCGTGAGAGCGCTATGCTTTCTTTAAATGATGTTTTTTCTAGGGATGATTTTAATGATTGGATTAAGAGGGCTGAATCTTATTTGAATAAAAAAATTGAGGGATATTACGTGGAACTTAAAATGGATGGTTTAGCGGTTGAGCTGATTTATAAAAAAGGAGTCTTGGTGCAGGGCGCCACCAGAGGGGATGGAAAGGAGGGGGAGGATGTGACAGAAAATTTAAAAACGATTGAATCTATTCCGTTAAAGTTGAAAAAAAAAGTTGATATTGTAGTTAGGGGAGAGGTTTTTTTAAGTAAAAAAGAGTTTATAAAGATTAATAATACTCAAGAAAAATTAGGTAAAAAAATTTATGCCAATCCAAGAAATGTGGCAGCCGGTTCGGTTAGACAACTTGATTCAAAAATAACGGCTTCTCGTAGATTGTCTTTTTTTGCTTATGGAATGATTAATTCTTTAACAAAAAATCATAAAGAAGAACATAAATTTTTAAAGAGTCTTGGTTTTTTAGTGGAACCAAATAATTTAGAGGTTAAAAACGTAGAGGATGTTTTTAAATTTCGTGATAGATGGGAAAAAGAAAGAGAAAAATTAAATTATGAGGTTGATGGGGTGGTGGTGCGGGTTAATGATAATAATTTATTTGATAAACTGGGAGTGGTTGGAAAGGCGCCTCGCGGAGCAGTGGCTTATAAATTTTCTCCAAAAGAGGCGATAACTCAAGTTTTAGATGTGAGAGTGCAGGTTGGTCGAACTGGAGTTTTGACACCGGTGGCTGTTTTAAAGCCGGTAGGTTTGCATGGAGTGACTATTAGTCATGCGACACTTCATAATTATGATGAGATAAAAAGACTGGGCCTTAAAATAGGAGATACGGTTATTATTTCTAGAGCAGGCGATGTAATACCTAAAATTATTAAAGTTTTACCTGAGATGAGAAGTGGAAATGAAAAAGAATTTAAAATGCCGACAAAATGTCCGATTGGGGGCTCGATGGTTATAAAATCAGGAGCTTTGTATAAATGTAGTGATGTAAAAGCTTCGTTAGCTGAATTTTTAAAACATTTTGTGTCACGAAAAACTTTTGATATTAGAGGTCTTGGCAGAAAAAATGTGGTGAGATTTTTAAAAGAGGGATTAATAAAAGACGCGGCAGATATTTTTCTATTAAGTAAAAATGATATGGCAAAACTGGCTGGTTTTGGTGAGTTGTCGGCGTCTAATATTGTGGAGGAAATTAAGGAAAAAAAAGAAATTGATTTACCTAAATTTATCTTATCGCTTGGTATTTTACATGTAGGGGAGGAGACTTCTTATTTATTATCTAAAAATATAAAAACAAAAAAAATAATGAATCCAGTTTACGTTATGGAATCTATAGTAAATTTAAGTATGGAGGATTTACAGAGTATAAACGATATAGGACCAGTTGTAGCGGAGAGTATATTTGAATGGTGGCGCGATAATAATAATTTAGATTTTATAAAAAAGCTTGATAAAGTAGGAGTGGCGGTTAAAGACGTTAATGTTGCTAGTCAAAAATTGAAGGGTAAAACTTTTGTTTTAACCGGAACTTTATCTTTTATGAGTCGTGATGAGATAAAAGATATCATTAGAGGATTGGGTGGAAATTTGTCTAGTGTGGTGAGTAGTAAGACTGATTATGTGGTAGCGGGAGAGTCGCCTGGGTCTAAATATAATAAGGCTAGAGATTTATCTGTTATTATATTAAATGAGGAGGAATTTAAAAAAATGATTTTATGAGTTTTATAATTCAAAAAAAGAAAAAAGATATAATTAAAGTTTTAAAAGACAGGGCTTTTTTAGATGTAAAAATGGCTGATTTTATGATTCCGCCAAAAAGGGATTTAGGTGATTTATCTTTGCCGGTTTTTTCTTTAGCAAAAACAAAAAATCCTAATCAATTTGCTAGTAAATTAGTTTCTAAAATATCTGATTTTTTTCAGGACATG
>PCWO01000004.1:0-770 GCA_002796205.1 Candidatus Liptonbacteria bacterium CG11_big_fil_rev_8_21_14_0_20_35_14 | reverse complement strand
CAAGGAAAAGAAAATAGTAATTGAGTTTGGGCAACCAAACACTATGAAGGCATTTCATATTGGCCATTTTAGAGGGATAACGATAGGAGAGTCGCTAGTTAGATTATTTGAGGCTTTGGGTTATAAGGTTGTACGGGCTAATTATCAGGGAGATGTTGGTCCTCATGTAGCTAAATCTTTGTGGGGAGTTTTAAATATGGATGAGGAGTATGAAAAAGTTAAGAGTTTAAACAATAAAGAAAAGGCTGAGTTTTTGGGGAGGGCTTATGCTTACGCTTCTCAACAATATGAGGAAAAGGAAGGAGTAAAAAAAGAAATATTAGATATAAATAAAAGCATTTATAATATTTTAGAAGGAGCTAAAGATGATTCAAAAATTTATGAATTATATAAAGAAACTCGTCAGTGGAGCTTGGATTATTTTGAGGATATATATAAAAAATTAGATTCTCATTTTGATAAATATTATTTTGAATCTGAAACTTTTTCTTTGGGAAAAAAATTAGTTTTGAAAAATGTTGGATCTGTATTTCAAAAAAGTCAGGATGCAATAATTTATCCAGGAGAGAAGAAAGGATTACATAATAGGGTTTTTATAACTTCGGAGGGTAATGCTACTTATGAGGCCAAGGATTTAGCTTTAGCTTATAAAAAACAAGAAGATTTTAAACCAGATCAATTAGTGGTGATTACAGCTAAGGAACAAAATGAATATTTTAAGATTTTATTTAAAGCGATTGATGAGGTTTTGCCTGATTTAAAAAATAAAA
>PCWO01000031.1 GCA_002796205.1 Candidatus Liptonbacteria bacterium CG11_big_fil_rev_8_21_14_0_20_35_14 | reverse complement strand
TTGGTTGAGAGGCTAGATAAGCGTGATTTATTGATTGTACTTATAACTGGTGGTGGTTCATCGCTTCTTTGTTCCTCGCCCGATGAGATGCAGGACTCTATTTTAATAATAAAAAATATGAGTCGTATGGGCGCTCCGATAGAGGAATTAAATATTGTCAGAAAACATCTAAGTGATTTAAAGGGAGGAGGGTTAGCGAGGTTGGCTTATCCGGCGACAGTTTTAAGTTTGATAGCTTGCGATGTGTGTGGTGAAGATTTAGTTGATAGTCATTTAAGTTTAGTAGCCAGTGGGCCGACTATGTTTGATAAAAGTTCTTTAAAGGAGGTGGAGAAAATATTAGGTAAATATGGATTGGTGTCACATAATTTTAATTTAAGAGAAACTCCAAAAGAGCCCATGTATTTTGATAAAGTTAAAAATATTTTATTTGCCTGTAATCAGGATGCTCTGACCCCTATGATGGAAAAAGCTCATGAGCTTGGCTTAGCCTCTAGTTTAGTTTCCTCTACTATTTCAGGCGAGGCTCGTGATATTTTAATACCTTTAATATCTAAAGTTAAAAAGGGCGAGGTTTTGGTGATGGGGGGCGAAACAGTTGTAAATGTTAAAGGAAATGGAGTTGGGGGAAGAAATATGGAGGCGGTTTTAGGAGGACTACAATATATTAAAAAAAATATGGATTTTGAGGATGATTGGCTTATATGTTCTATAGCTAGCGATGGGATTGATAATACAGAATCGGCGGGAGCTTTGGCTGATTTTGAAATAGAAAAAATTGTCAGACAACACAATATTGATTTATCAGATTTTCTTAAGAGAAATGACTCGTTTACCTTTTTTAAAGGCGTGGGCGGACTTTTGTATGCAGAAAAGACTAGTTTTAATGTAGCCGACTTGATGTTTGTTATGAGGGTATAGTATAATTTTGACATATGGGATTTGAAGAAATAAAAAATATATCTCCTGAAGATAAAGAAGAATTATTAAATAATATTAATAATTCATTAGAAGATAATAAAGAATCTTTAAATTCTAGATTAGAAAAAAATCCTGAATATATGACTTTTAATGAAATCAAAGAATTGCTCGATGATATAAAGGAGGAGGTAAGAAAGATGAATGAAAAAAGTAATGATGTTAAAGGATTAGATCCTAGAATAACTGAATTATTTGAAAAACAAAGAAGATTTGTGGCCAAGTATCAAGAGTTAAAAAGAGCAGCCTAAAAAATCCGCCTTTCGGCGGGTTTTTTGTTTATATAGAGTTTAGGATTATAATATAGGTATATGGAATCTTATATTTTACGTTTAAAAGATGTGTCTATAAAGGATGTGTCTTTAGTGGGTGGGAAAAATGCCTCGATCGGAGAGATGATTCAAAGACTTAAGCCAAGAGGAGTTAATGTGCCCGATGGATTTGTGGTCACAGCTTTAGCTTATAAGCATTTTTTAAAGGAAAATGGTATTGATATAAAAATAAAAGAAATATTAAAAAATTTTGATACGAAAAATATAAAAGAGTTAAATAATAAAACAAAGCAGATTCGTGATTTAATTGAGGGGAGTGAGTGGCCAATTGAGATAAAACACGGGATTGAATTAGCTTATCGGACTATGGAAAAAGAGTATGGAAAGAGAGTGGATGTGGCGGTGAGAAGTAGCGCGACTGCCGAGGATTTACCGGGGGCTTCGTTTGCGGGCGAACACGAAACTTATTTAAATGTGCGCGGGGAGATAGATGTTTTAAAATATGTAAAAAAAGCGATGGCCTCACTCTTTACGGCACGAGCTACTTCGTATCGGGTAGATAAAAAATTTGACCATATGAAGGTCGCTTTATCGGTTGGGGTACAGAAAATGGTTAGAAGCGATAAAGCCTCTAGTGGGGTTATGTTTACACTGGATACAGAATCCGGCTTTCGTGACGCGGTTTTAATTAATGGGGTTTATGGTTTAGGGGAAATGATTGTGCAAGGGGAGGTTATTCCGGATGAGTGGCTGGTATTTAAAAAAACCATTGAAACTTATAAACCAATTATTCATAAAAGTTTAGGAGAAAAAGATCGTAAAATGATTTACGAAAATTCCTCTACAGCCGGAACTAAAATAGTTAATAATAAACCTTTAGAAAAAAATTCTTTTGTTTTAACTAATAAGGAGGTTTTAAAATTAGCTCGCTGGGGAATGATTATAGAGGAGCATTATTCATCTTTATCTAATACTTGGCGACCAATGGACATTGAGTGGGCTAAGGATGGCGATACCCAAGAACTTTATATTGTGCAGGCGAGGCCTGAGACAATTCACGCCGAGAGAGATTTTACCAAAATGAAAACTTATCACCTTAAAGACAAGGGGGAAGTTGTTGTGGTGGGAGCCTCGGTTGGCAGTAGTATAGCCTCGGGAAGCGCCAGAGTTATTATGGATGTAAAAGATATTCAGGCTTTTAAGGCGGGCGAGGTTTTAGTGACCGATATGACTGATCCTGATTGGGAACCAATTATGAAAATAGCTTCAGCGATTGTGACTGATAAAGGGGGGCGGACGAGTCACGCGGCCATTGTCTCTCGTGAGCTTGGTATTCCGGCTATAGTTGGTGCGGGTCTAGCAACTAAAAAAATAAAAACAGGAGATTTAATTACAATTGATACAACGAGTAGTGAGGGAGTAGTTTTAAAAGGAGAAATTAACTTTATTGTTAAAGAGGTGGATATAAAAAAGATTCCTAAAAAGCCGGTCAAAATTATGGTTAATATTGCCACCCCAGACACAGCTTTTGAAAAATCATTTTTACCACACGATGGAGTCGGGCTAGCTCGAGAGGAATTTATTATTGCCTCGGAAATAGGTATTCACCCGATGGCGCTTATTAATTATAAAGAGATGCCGACTGCTATTAAAAAAGAAATTGACAGACGCACTAAAGGATTTAAAAATCCGGTAGATTTTTATGTGGAAAAATTAGCTTTCGGTATTGCTAAAATATCAGCGGCTTTTTATCCGGAACCGGTAATTGTGCGTTTTTCTGATTTTAAGACCAATGAGTATAGGTCTTTAATCGGTGGAAATATTTTTGAAAAAGAGGAGGCTAATCCGATGATAGGCTTTCGTGGGGCTGCGCGTTATTATAGCCCTTTATTTGAAAAAGCCTTTTTGCTTGAAGTAAAAGCCATTAAAAAAGTACGTGAGGAATTTGGGTTAACTAATACGCAAGTAATGGTGCCATTTTGTAGAACAGTTTTAGAGGGTATAAAAGTTATGGCTTTAATGGATAAAACTGGGCTAACACGTTCAAAATCCAGTTTAAAAAAAGATATGAGCTCAGCTCTTAAAATATATATGATGTGCGAAATTCCTTCTAATGTTATTTTAGCTGATAAATTTTTAGATATATTTGATGGCATGAGTATTGGCAGTAACGACTTAACCCAACTTATTTTGGGTATAGATAGAGATAGTGAAATTATCGCTAGCGTAGGCAATGAAAACGATGAGGCGGTTAAGATAGCTTTAGAGCAAGTGATAGATATTTGTAAAAAAAGAAATAAGTATATAGGTATTTGCGGGCAGGCGCCTAGCGATTATCTGGATCTAGCTAAGTGGTTAGTTAAAAAAGGCATTAGTAGTATTTCTTTGAATCCAGATGCGGTTATATCCACCATACTTTCTTTAGGAAAAAAATAACGCCTACTTGATAGTAGGCGTGGCTAAGATTTCTTTTATCCATTTTTCATATTCTTCATCATAATTTTCTGGAATTATATTTTCTGCTATGAGTCTTTGCCTTTCTTCTTCTGTGACTGTAAAGTCTTGATGATCTATTCCGCAACATTTTTTATTATCCATAATATTTATCCTCTCAATTTTCTATATTCAGTATGTTGGTTTTATTTTTAATGTCAACCAATAAACATGTTATAATTTTTATATGAAAATATCGGCTATTGATATTGAAATAATTCACGATTCTCGGGGAGTTGAAACTTTAGAGGCTAGAATGGAATCGGGTCATTCTTGGGGAGTTTCTAGTGTACCTAGCGGAAAAAGTCGGAGTAGTTATGAGGCCTATGTTAAAGACCCTAAAGAGGCTAAATCTTGGTTTGAAAAAAATTTAAAAAAAGAATTAATAGACAAAACTTTTTTATATCAAAGAGACTTTGATTCTTGGCTTATAAAATTTGATGGGACAAGAGATAAATCTTTATTAGGCGGAAATTTAATATTAGCCTTATCTTTATCTTTTGCGCGACTTAAGGCTCATTTTGAAAGAATAGAACTTTATCAGTATATAAATAAGCTTTATAGAGGCAGTATTCATATTATACCGCCCACTATTCCAAGATTATTAGTTAATATTATTAACGGAGGGGCACATATAAAAAAGCCTAGCTTTAATTTAGGTTTTCAGGAGTTTCACGTTATTCCGCATCATGAAAATGTGCGTGAAAGTTTAAAAGCAGTTAATAATTTATATAATAGCTTAGAAAAAAAAGTTATAAATTTATTTGGTAAGAATGAAGTTTTTATGGGAGATGAGGGTGGTATTTCGGCTCCTTTTTTAAGTAATGAACAAGCCTTATCTTTATTAAAAGAGGAAACTCGCGAGTTGGCTTTTAATAAAAAGCACTCTTTTGATTTAGGAGTTGATGTGGCGGCTAATTATTTTTATGTAAAGAAGGATAATTTTTATAGAGTGGGAAATGAGACCTTTAATAATAAAGAATTATTAGATTACTATGACCATTTAATTCATAAATATGGTTTGATTTATATGGAGGATCCGTTTTATGAGGAGGCTTTCCATGATTTTTCTATTTTAAATAAACGTAAAGGAATTTATATAGTTTCCGATGATTTAACCTCTACCAATTTAGACAGAACCAAAATGGCGGTTTCAAATGATTCAATGGATGGCTTAATTATAAAGCCAAATCAAATTGGAACATTATCGGAGGTTGTTGAGGTATCTGATTTTGCTCATAAATCTGGGAAACAATTAATAGTTAGTCATAGAAGTGGAGAGACAATGGATGATTTTGTAGCCGACCTAGCAGTCGGTTTGAATGCTTGGGGTATAAAAGCGGGAGTACCCAAACAAAAAGAAAGATTATCTAAATATCATAGACTGATAGAAATAGAGAAAAAATTAACTCATTAGATAAATTTTATCATATAAAAAACCTCTGTATATAATACAAAGGTCAGTTGTTTGTTTTGCAAAATATAAATATAAAAAAAGAAATAAATATCAATAAAGAAACTAATAAAAATGCCTCTGTGGTTCTTGTAAAATCTTGTATTATTTCCATTCTTATATCTCCTTCTTGTATCTCTTTTTGGTTCTAGATTAAATATAATATATAATATTAATAATGAAAATAGGTATTTGGAGGATAAAGGGCTGGGAAAAGGATTATTTAGAATCGGCTTTAAAGGGTCACGAGGTTAGTTTTTTTGAGGGAGATTTAAATAAAGATACCATACCGAGTGATACCTCTTTTGAGATTATCTCTGTTTTTGTGGGCTCTCTCTTGGATAGCGAGGTTATTAATGCCTTGTCTAATTTAAAATTAATTACAACCAGATCTACCGGCTTTGACCATATTGATTTAGAAACAGCTCATAAAAAAAATATTCAGGTAGCCTATGTGCCAACCTATGGAGAAAACACAGTCGCCGAACACGCTTTTGCCTTGCTTTTATGTTTAGCCCATAGAATTTATGAAGGTTATGATCGTTTGAGAGAAAAAGGCGTTTATTCTTTTGAAGGATTGGAAGGATTTGATTTAAAGGATAAAACTATCGGAATTATTGGAACGGGTCATATTGGTCAGTATGCGATAAAAATTGCTAATGGATTTTCTATGAAAGTTATAGCCTTTGATGCTTTTCCTAAAAAAGATTTAAATAATGAGTTAAATTTTGAGTATAAAAATATTTTAGATGAATTATTAAGTGAGTCCGATGTGGTTAGTTTGCATGTGCCTTATATAAAAGAGACTCATCATATGATTAATAAAAATAATATTTTAAAGATGAAAAAAGGCTCGGTGCTTATTAATACGGCTCGTGGCGCTTTAGTTGAGACCGAGGCTTTGGTTAGCGCCTTAGAAGGCGGTCATTTGGCGGGGGCGGGGCTGGATGTTTTTGAGGAGGAGGATGTGGCAAAAGATGAGTTAGGGTATTTATTGAGTGGGAGTGATAAATCTGATTTAAAGGTAGTTTTAGAAAATCATAAGTTAATAGATATGAACAATGTAATAGTAACGCCTCACTCGGCTTTTAATACGAAAGAGGCTAAAACAAGAATATTAAATACAACTTTAGAGAATATAAATAGTTTTATAGAAAAAGGAGAGGCGGAGAATTTGGTAAAAAAATAAAACTGCTTTTTAGGCAGTTTTCATTTTTATTAAATATTTTTTTACTTCATTTTTCTTTTGGATATAATGTTTATAATAGATAAAGATAAAAATCCCCATACAAAAGTCACTAATTTATCAGAAATAAATATATAATAATTTAAATGGGATTTAATTTGAAAAACTTCATTTTCTAATATATTAACTATTGATGCCATTACAAAAAGTAAACATATTAACATGAAATTATCACTTTCCATAAGTTTACTTAACTTCTCTATTATCTTCATCATTTTAAATCTCCTTATTCCTTTATTTAATTTTTAAAGTGCCTAAAATGTTCCTAATTTAATATTTACATATTTATTTAATATTGTCAAATATTAGTGAGAGATTATAAAATAAGTTAATATATAGATATGATAGATTTATATTTAGTGATAATTGTTATTTTGGGGCTGGTAGTTTTGTTAGGTGGTTTTTTTATTATTTGGCTTAAAAAACAAAGTTCTTCCTCGGGAGAAAAGGATAATGCGCTACTCATGATGCAGGAGCAACTCAAGGATATAAATAGAATGCTGGATGAGAAAATGCGCCATTCTAGCGAGACTATGGATAAACAATTTAATAGAAGTGCCAAGATTATTGAGGATGTAACCAGTCGGTTAACTAAACTTGATGAGACTAATCGTCAGGTGGTGGGGTTTGCCGAGCAACTGAAAAATTTTGAGAATATATTAAAAAGTCCAAAACAGAGGGGAATACTGGGGGAGTATTTTCTAGAATCTGTTTTGTCTAATGTATTACCACCCGATTCTTATAAAATGCAGTACGCCTTTTCCGATGGGGAGATAGTAGACGCGGTGGTTTTTGTGCGGGATAAAATTATTCCCATTGATTCTAAATTTTCTTTGGAAAATTATAATAAATTAGCCGAGGAGCAAGATCCGACTTATAGAGAAAACTTAGAAAAAGTTTTTAAAGCCGATTTAAAAAAGAGAATTGATGAAACCTCTAAATATATTCGCCCTAAAGAAAACACCACTGATTTTGCTTTTATGTTTATTCCGGCTGAAGGAATTTATTATGATTTATTAATAAATCAGGTGGGGGCGATACGAAGCTCATCACGTGATTTAATAGAATATGCCTTTTCGCAAAAACACGTGATTATTATTTCACCGACAACTTTTCATGCCTATTTACAAACAATCATGCAAGGCCTTAAGGCACTTGAGATAGAAAAATCAGCTCAAGAAATTCGTAAAAGAGTAGAGGATTTATCAACGCATATAAAAAATTATGATAACTATTTTAAGAAAATCGGCGGTCATCTATCAACCACCGTTAACGCTTATAATAGTGCCTCAAAAGAATTAACTAAAATTGATAAGGATGTTTATAAAATAACGGGGCAATCAGTTGAAATTGAGGTTGATTTACTTGATAGGCCTAAAATGGAGGATGAATGATTTAGCTAGAGAATTATTTTATAAAAGATTAGGGCGTTTACCCTCTGATTTTTCTATCAAAAGAAGGCGTCAGGATGTGGTTTATGATAAAAAATGGTTTTTGTTTTTAAAGAGAGTGGCTGTTTTTAGATATATGCCTTTTATTAGATTGGTATTTGGAGCCGGGTCTATGGCTCTTAAAAATGTGCATAAAAATTCTGATTTTGATGTGTTAATTTGCGCAAAGCATGGACGAATTTTTACCGTCAGATTTTTATCTATTATATTAACGGCTCTACTAAGAATACGAAGAAATAAATATAGGAGTAGTAACTGTTTATGTCTAAATCATTTTATAACTTTAAAAAGTTATAAATTATCTCCGCCTTACGATGTTTCTTGGATGGAGTTATATAAAAATTTGGTGCCTATCTATGGCCAAAAAGAGGCTATTCTAAATTTTTTAACTCAAAATAATTGGGCGGGGGAAATTACTTATAAAAATGATTTAAGACATATATATGAAGGAGGTAATAAATTTAGTATTTATCTGGAAAAAGTTTTAGGAGGTAGAGTAGGCGACTTATTAGAGAGAGTTTTTAAGTATTTACTTTTATTAAAATTTTATCGTTTTAATAATTTACCTAAATCCAGGAGGGATAGAATTATTATAAGCGACGAGGAAATGGAGCTTCATTTAGAGGCCAGGCCAAGAGATGAGGTTATTAATTGAGTAATAAATTTATAGACAGCTATGTATTTATGAGGTAGGTTTTTTATTATTGACTATTAAAAAAAATCTATTATAATGTAGCTTACTTAATTATTATTAATTATATATATATTTATTATGTTAAAACCTCTACAAAATCGTGTGTTCATAGAGCTTTTGGAGGAAAGCAAAACAACGGAGTCTGGTATAGTAGTACCTGATTCAGGTGATAAAAAATCTATCAAAGGCAAGGTGGTTGCGCTTGGAGAGGGTAAAACCTCATCCGATGGTAAAGTAATCCCTATGACAGTTAAGGTCGGGGATAAGGTCGTTTTTAACGAGTATAGTACAACTGATATTAAAATTGACGGCAAAGAATATAGAGTTTTAAGTGAGGATGATATATTAGCTATTTTAGATTAATTTTTTATAAATATGGCAAAACAAATACAATTTAGTGAACAAGCAAGAAATAGTTTAAGAGCTGGCGTTGATGCGTTAGCTGATGCAGTTAAAGTAACTCTCGGTCCAAAAGGAAGAGCGGTAGTATTAGATAAAGGTTTTGGATCTCCAATGGTAACTCATGATGGAGTCACAATCGCCAAAGAAATTGAGCTTGAGGATAAGATTCAAAATATTGGAGCCTCGCTGGTCAAAGAGGTTTCATCAAAAACAAATGATGTGGCTGGAGATGGAACCACCACAGCGACCGTGCTTGCACAAGTTTTTATTCGTGAAGGATTAAAAAATATAACGAGCGGAGTTGACTCAACCGGAATATATAAGGGCATGCAGATGGCCTACAAAAAAGCTTTAGAGGCTTTAAAGAATTTATCCAACCCTATTTCCGGAAAGGAAGGCATTGCGCAGGTGGCTTCTATCTCGGCTCGTGATGAAGAAATTGGTAAATTAATATCAGAGGTTATTGATCAGGTTGGTAAAGATGGTATTGTAACGGTTGAGGAATCACAAGCGGTTGGGCTAACAAAGGAGGTAGTTGAGGGAATGAGATTTGATCAGGGTTATGTTTCGGCTTATATGGTTACTAATCAAGAAAGAATGGAAGCAGTGCTTGATGATCCATATGTTTTAGCTACTGACCAAAAAATTTCTTCCATGGGCGATATTTTGCCTTTACTTGAAAAAGTGGTAAAGAGCGGTAAAAAAGAAATGGTTATAATTGCTGACGATATAGATGGGGAGGCTTTAGCGACTCTCGTGTTAAATAAACTTAGGGGTGTGTTTACAGTTTTGGGAGTTAAGGCGCCGGGCTATGGTGATAGAAAAAAAGAAATGTTGCAAGATATTGCAGCCGTCACCGGAGCGGCTTTTATTTCGTCTGATTTAGGTAAAAAATTAGAAAATGTTGACCTATCTGATTTAGGATCGGCTCGTAGAGTGATTGCTAATAAAGATAATACAACTATTGTTGATGGTAAGGGAGATAAGGAGGCGATAAAGGGTAGAATTGCTCAAATTAAAAAACAAATTGAAAATACTGATTCAAGTTTTGATAAAGAAAAATTACAGGAAAGACTGGGTAAATTATCTGGTGGAGTAGCAGTTATCAAGGTAGGCGCTCCAACTGAGGTTGAGCAAAAAGAAAAACAACATCGGATTGAGGATGCTGTTTCGGCGACCAAAGCCGCCATAGAGGAAGGTATAGTACCAGGCGGTGGAGTAGCGCTGGTACGAGCCGCTCAATCGGTTAAAAACTTAATTGCCGAACTTGACAAAGATCAAATGTCGGAAATTGTCGGAGCTAAAATTATTTTAGAGGGACTTTATGCGCCAATTCGTCAAATCGCAGTTAACGCTGGAGCGGATGGTTCAGTGGTCTTGGATAAAGTATTAAATGGCAGTGGAAATTTTGGCTTTAATGCTCTAACAGGCGAATATGAGGATATGGTTGTAGCTGGAATTATTGACCCGACTAAGGTAACTCGTTCAGCCTTAGAAAACGCTGTATCGGTAGCCTCAATGTTTGTTATTACAGAGGTAGTAATAACTGATATACCAAAAAAAGATGATGACCATTCTCATATGGGAGGCGGAATGCCTGGTATGGGAGGATTTTAAGAGTAAAAGAAAAGACCCGATTTAACTTGGGTCTTTTTTTATTAAATAAGAGAGAAATGTTAATATATTACTCTTATAAATGTTAATAGTAGACTTTTAACGTTATTATTTGTACAATTAGACTATAAAAAAAAGCTTATGAATATTATATATATTTTACTTGGGGTAGTAGCTTTAGTTGGGTTGTGGCTTATATATGTCTACAACCGATTAGTGCGACTTAAAATGCGCTCAGATGAGGCGTTAAGTGATATAGATGTGCAAACAAAGAGGCGTTTTGATTTAATTCCTAATTTAATTGAAACGGTTAAGGGATATATGACTCATGAAAATGAGGTTTTAACTAAAGTAACCGAGGCTAGATCTAAAGTAGCTTCCGGGGGAGATACTCTTAATAGAGCTGAATCCGAAAATATGTTGTCAAGTACTTTAAAAACATTATTTGCAGTCTCCGAAAATTATCCTGATTTAAAAGCCAACGCTAATTTTCTAGATTTACAAAGAGAGTTAGCCGACACGGAAAATAAAATACAGGCATCTAGGAGATTTTATAATTCGGTGGTGATGGATTTAAATACCGCTATTGAAACATTTCCAATTAACTTTGTTTCATCTGTTTTTGGATTTTTTAAGAAGGATTTTTTCAAAGCAGAAAATGAGGAAAAAGAGAATGTGCAAGTTAAATTTTAAAATTAATTTTTTTATTTATGAATTCATATTATGTATCGGATGACAGACTAAAAGAGCTTGAGGAAGAGTATGAGGAGTTAACTTCTATACGTCGCTTAGAGGTAGCGGATAGATTAAAAAAAGCTAAAGAATATGGTGATTTATCCGAAAACTCCGAATATAACGAGGCTAAAGATGAACAGGTGCAACTTGAGATAAGAATTGCGGAATTGGAGGATGTTTTACGTAATGCTGAGCTTATTAAAAAAAGTTCATCAAGCGTAGTAGTTATCGGCTCGACTGTTAAGGTAAAAAAAGCTGATGGCAGTGTCAAAGAGTTTATTATAGTTGGTTCGCAAGAGGTTGATCCTGACTCTGGTAAGATTTCAAATGAATCTCCAATCGGAAAGGGTCTTTTGGGCCATTCTTCCGGTGAAGTTATAGAGATAGAAACATTAAAAGGTAAAGCAAAATACGAAATTATTTCAATTTCATAATTTATGCTTGATGATATAGTTAAAGAAAGAAAGGAAAAACTCAAGACTTTAAAGGAGGCTAGTATAAATCCATATCCGGCCGTTTCTAAAAGAACTCATGAGATAAAAGAGATTTTAGATTCTTTTTTATCTCTAGAGAAATCTAAGAAAAAAATATCTATCGTCGGCAGAGTTAGGGCTCGGCGGGGTCAGGGAAAGATTGCTTTTATGGATTTAGAGGATGCAACTGGTCGTATGCAGATTGTTTTGCGAGATGATAAAACTTATAAATTTAAAGATTTAGTGCCTAATATAGATGCAGGTGATTTTTTAGAGGTTCAGGGCAAAGTTTTTGTAACTCAAAAAGGAGAAAAGAGTGTTGAGGGGTCTCTAGTTACTATATTAAATAAAACATTACTACCTCTGCCTAATGATTATTACGGTCTTGATGACTTAGAAACAAAACTTAGAAAAAGATATTTGGATTTAATATTAAATAAAGAAGTGAGAGAACTTTTTAAAACCAAGTCAGTTTTTTGGCAATCTATACGCCAATTTTTAATAAAAGAAGGATTTATGGAGGTTGAGACGCCGGTACTTGAGGCGACCCCGGGTGGAGCCGAGGCTGAACCTTTTAAAACTTATCATAAGGCGCTTAATGAGGAATTTTATTTGCGTATTTCGCTTGAGATAGCTTTAAAAAAATTAATGGTAGGTGGTTTTGAAAAAATATTTGAGATTGGGCGAATTTTTAGAAATGAGGGAATTAGTAATGAACATTTACAGGATTATACTCAACTGGAATTTTATTTAGCTTACGCTGACTATGAGACTCTTATGAAATTAGTAGAGAAAATGTATAAACAGGTTATAAAAGAAACTTTCGGAACATATATATTTACTCATAAAGGGCATAAAGTTTCTTGGGGTGGAAAATGGAAAAAAATTGATTACTTTGAGGCCTTTAAAAATGGCACAAAACTTGATTTGGAAAAAGTAACTTATGATGATTTATATAAAAAAGCTAAAGAATTGAAATTGCCAGTAACAAAGAAATTATCCAAAGGCAGACTTATTGATTTATTGTTTAAAAAAACGGTACGCCCTAATTTAATTGAACCCGCTTTTTTAATAGATCCGCCGGTTGAGATTGAACCACTAGCCAAGAGACATAGAACAAACCCTAAAAAAGTGGAACGTTTTCAGGTGGTGGCCTATGGTAGTGAGTTAGGAAAAGGTTTTTCGGAAAGTAACGACCCAATAGATCAAAGAGAAAGATTTATAGAGCAGGAAAAGGCCAGAGAGCGAGGCGATGTTGAGGCACAAATGCTTGATGAAAGTTTTCTAGAAGCACTAGAATATGGTATGCCTCCAATGGCTGGGTTTGGTTTATCGGAAAGGTTGTTTGCAGTTTTAGCCGGTCGTCCAATAAGAGAAACAGTCTTTTTTCCATTAATGAAAAAAAAATAATATGTTAGATTTAAATACTATAAGAGAAAATCCAGATAGAGTAAGAGAAAAATTAGCCTTGCGAAACACCCCATCTACTTTAGTGGATGAATTTTTGAAAGCGGATAATCTTTGGAGAGATTTAGTTTCTAAAAGAGATGAGATGCGTGCTCAACAAAAATTACTAGGTAGAGATTCTATGGAAGAGGCTAAAGAGTTAAAAATAAAAATACAAAAATTAGAGGAGGATATAAAATTATTATCAGAAAAAAGAGACGATATTATTTTACATATTCCTAATTTGCCGAGCGACGAGGTTCCGATTGGAAAGGATGATTCTGAAAATGTGGTAGTGCGTGAGGTTGGGGAAAAGCCAAATTTTAATTTTAAAATAAAAGATCATGTTGAGCTGGGTAAAAGTTTAAATTTGTTTAATACCGAAAAAGCCGGTCAGGTAGCGGGAGCCAGGTTTAATTATATTTTAAATGAGTTGGTGCTTTTAGAATTCGGTCTGATCCAATTAGCTTTTAAGGAGGCTATTAAGCTTGGTTTTATTCCGGTATTGCCGCCTGTTTTAGTTAAACCGGAAATTTTAAAAGGCATGGGAAAGGGAAAATTTTTAGATGAAAAAGAGGCCTTTTATTTACCCGAGGATGATTTGTATTTGGTAGGGAGTGCGGAACACACTATGGGGCCATATCATGCTGATGAGATATTAAATGAAAAAGATTTACCACTGCGTTATATTGCTTTTTCAACGGCTTTTAGACGGGAGGCGGGCTCTTATGGCAAAGATACAAAAGGTATGCTTCGAGTGCATCAATTTGATAAAGCCGAGCTATTTTCTTTTACTCATCCCGATAAATCAAAGGAGGAGCATAAATTTTTAGTGGAGTTTGAGGAAAATTTAATGAAAAAATTAAAATTGCCTTATAGAGTTTTAGATGTGTGTACGGGAGATATGACTTTTTCTGATGTGCGTCAGTTTGATATAGAGGCCTTTATGCCGGGACAAAATACCTACCGAGAAACCCACTCTTGTTCTAATACAGGTGATTATCAGGCGCGAGGTATTAATACTCGTTTTCGGGATAAAGATGGAGAGGTGCGTTTTGTGCATACTTTAAATGGCACCGCCTTCTCTCAACGGCCACTAATAGCCATAATGGAAAACTATCAAACAGAAAATGGTTCAATTATAGTGCCGGATGTTTTGCGTGAATATGTGGGCCAGGATATAATCACAAGAAATGGCTAAAAAAGAAATAAAAAGTGTTTCTATAGATGATGTTTTAAGGCGAAAACGCAAAATACGTTTTTTAGCTTTTTTAGGGTTGTTGATTATTTTATTATTAGGGTTATTTTATATAGTTGTAAGAACAGAAGTTTTAAAGGTGACAGGAGTGGTGGTGGCTGGCAATAGAGTGATTGAGACAGATTTAATTAAACAGCAGGTAACGGTTAAATATATTTTTAATTCGGTGCCCTTAAATAATTTACCGGTTGCTATTAAAAATGTAAAAGTGTCTCGTAATTTTTTTAAAAGAACTATTAATGTTTTAGTTATAGAAAGAGAACAATATGGGCAATGGTGTAATGCAGATTTTGATTGTTTTTGGTTTGATAAGGAAGGGATTTTATTTACCGAGGCTCCGAGAGCCTCGGGCTCTTTGGTTAGAGTGGTAATCAGCCCTTATATAATTGAAAAAGGAGACACTATTTTACCCGATAGATTTTTGGGTAATTTTTTAAGTATTTTAAATATTTTAGATGAGCTTAATCTAAGTGTGACTAAAATAGAGATAGAGGATTTATCTCGTCAAGAGATGACGGTTTATGCGAGTTCTTATAATATTCCTATTATGTTTAGCCTGCGTGATAATCCAGAATTTACCTACGAGGCTCTAGAAAAATTAAAGACTGATTTTAATAGACTATCCTATATAGATTTACGTAGCTCAAACAGAGCTTTCTATAAATATAAATAAAAATTTTTATATAAAAAAGGTTTACCCACATAATGAGTAAACCTTTTGAATCTTTATTCTTTGACTATTAACCAATAGCCAATTTTAATCCAAAAACTTTGACTGGTAATTAAAGTAATTAATTTTATTAATTTAAGGATTAAAATAGAGATTAAAATAGAGATTAAACTACAAATTAAACCAATAATTAAACCAATAATTAAACCACCAATTAAACTACAAATTAAACCAATAGTTAAACCAATAGTTAAACCCATAGTTAAACCAAGTAAATAATCATTTATAGTTATTATAATATAGGGTTTTTCTAAATTAGATGTATCTGTTTTTTCTAAATAATCTATATTATAAATAATATAAAATATTATCACTGAATAAATTGGTCCGATTAGTATGTCCCACCATCGGCTAATACCACCAAATGGAAATAATAAGGTGAATGATTCTATTTGAATCTCAGTTACAACCGGAACTGAACCGATTATAAAATAGTAAATTACCCAAAAAAGAGCAATCAGGATGGCAGTCACAAGTGACCACCGAAACATCAATTTATTTCTTCTAATCTTATTCATCTTCAATCTCCTTTTCCAAATCTTTTTAAGTTATTTTAATGCTGTCTTTATTTAATCATATTACAAAAAATAAGTCAAATATATAAAAAATACCCCTTACGTCTTGGCGCAGGGGATGTTTTTTATTCTAAATGATAGACAAAAATAGAGGTGCCAACTATGTAATCTGGTTTAGGAGCCTCGCTATAAGAGAGCGGTAAATTTCTAGCGGTTTTGAGCCATAAATAACTATCCTCATCTTTTCTAATAAAACTTGGTTTTAAGTCTCCGGTGGAATTTTGCAGAGTATTAACCGAGACGGCTAGCCATTCTATATTTTCTTCTGCAGGGTTATTTTTAGCCGACCACCATTTTACATATTTATCACCCAATCTATACTCGGGTGAGTCGCCACCAAAATAATCAAGGGCAATTTTATCTATTTGGTTTGCTTCTACAAAATTTTCTAATCTTTTTAAATCCTGACCCCAGTCGTAGTTGCTATCGGTTATTAATTTATAACCATTTTTTGTACCGCCACCCAGTTCGTTATATGAGGATAAAAAATAAGGGGAAACAGCCAACGTTTCTATTAAGAGCCATAAAATTGCCAAGGCTATAAGAAATAATTTAAGAGAGCCTCTAAAAATAATTTGAGTTATTTTATAAAAATTCTGAATAAAATTTAAAGAGGGTTTAATATTTTTAAAGGGAATAGTAACCCATCTTTTTAGAGAGGAGGCTGTTAAAATATAAATAAGAGGCATAGTCGGGAGTATGTGTCTAACACCTATGTTTAAGGGGCTGGTAACACTGGTATACCAATATAAAATAATAAAAGACAGCATGGAGAATTCGGCAAAGTGGGTACTTAAATATTCGTTTATTTTTATACCTCTTTTCTGCCAAACTCTTTTAATGTTTAGAAGAGCTAATATAAAAGATGTGATTATAAGCATAAAAATTGGAAGCGGTTCCTTAAGAAGATAGGCTAAGGGAAAATATAAAGGGGAGCCGGTGTTACTAACTTGGCCTAGAAAATAAGCATCATTACCACCCGAGGCGCGAGTAATGACCATTAAAACTCCAAGCATATATTCAGCCAAGGGTTTGGTAATATCGTTTTGACTCAAGGTGATAGTTAAATCGGCTAACGGTTTTATTTTAAAGCCGGACAATATGTGGGTAGCGTCACTGGTTAATTTTTCAGTTGGCTGATTAAATGTAATAGGAAGATAAACTAAATAAATTAAAATACCGGCTATAAAAAATATACTAAGTAAAGAAAAAATATAGGTAGTAGCTGATTTTAGAAGATAGGAAGTTTTATTTATAGTATGGGCGTTTAGTTTATAATAGGCGTTATTTGCGTAGTGAACTAAAGCTAATAAAATAAATAGGGGACCAAGTAAAATAGCCGAGAATTTTAACAGTTGAGCAATACCAAAACAAAGCCCGGCTATAACAAGGTTTTTTCTATTTGGTCTATTTAAAAAATTAGAAAATGAAAAAAGAGCAATCATAACTCCTAGCGTGGCGCCGATGTCGGTGGTAACATAGTGACCGTGGGCTAAAAATATGGGCGAGAGAGCGAGAAGTGTTAGAGGGAGTAACGCCCACCAACGGCCGATTAATTTTGATGACCAAATATATAAAATAAGTAGTAAGATTAATGATAATATAGTCGGACCGAAGCGAGAGTATTTTAAAATTTGATCAGCGTTGTTATCACTGTTAAATATAAATTCGTAGCCGGATGTCCATTGACCATTTATGTCGTCTGTCCAAAACGGTTTATCGTTTGGAAAATTTAAGTCTAAAAGTAATAAAGGAAGACCAGCTATAATTTTAACAAGTGGAGGATGTTCGGGGTTTAGTCTATAATCTTGAAAAGCGACATAACTATAGCCGGCCGGAATGTGGGCCAATTCGTCGGTAATAGCCGAATCTGTTAAAACGGCTTGCCACATAAGGTAAAAAGAAAATATTATAATTATAATTACCCAAAAAAACGAACCCCCAAGATTTAGAATTTTAATAAATTTATTCATATTTTATAATAGTCATTAACTAATAGTTTCATTTTAGAGCATATTTCACTTTATGTTATTAACAGCTTCTGATTTTAAATCTAAAAATACAGTTAAGTTAGCTAAATTTCTACTTGGTAAATTTTTAGTGAGAAAAATTAAGGGAAAAATAATAAGAGCCAAAATTATTGAGGTGGAGGCTTATGATGGTTTTTTAGATAAAGCCAGTCATGCTTATAAGGGTAAAACTAATAGAAATTTTGTTATGTTCGGAGAGTCTTTTGTATGGTATGTCTATTTAGTATACGGAATGCACAACATGCTTAATTTGGTAACCGGTCCAAAAGATTATCCGGCAGCTATTTTAATTCGTGGAATTGAGGTTAAGGGCAAAAAAATAAATGGGCCGGGCAAGATAACAAAATTTTTGGAAATTGAAAGAGAATTTAATAATCTTGAGGCATCTAAAAAAAATAATTTATGGCTAGAGGATTTAGGTTTTAAGGCACAAAATATTTTAAAAACTCCTCGGATAGGGGTTGATTATGCCAAGGAATCAAAAGATGAACTTTATAGATTTGTTTTAGAATAAAAAAAAGACAGTTTTCAGGCTGTCTTTTTGAGATGACTAAATTACAGGAGGGTTGATGGCTAATTTATGCCATGGTTTAATCTCTTTTATTTGAAACGCGCAATCTTTTAAAAATTGCTTTGAAACACTAAACATCCATGATTCGTTTGGATGTTTAAGATTTAATTTAGCGTGACTATTTTCATATTTAGATGAGCCTATGTTTGATATTAATACAATTATCACGTTATTGGGATTTTCTTTATCTTCAGTGATAATTTGAAAATCCTCTAGAGAAAAAACATCTTGGCCATCTAACAAACAAAATACAGCTCCTTTAACAGGATTAAATTTTTCAATATTATTCATACCATACCTCCAAGTATTTTTATAGTTAATTCTACCTTGATAATATGAAAAAATTGCTTTTTTGTCAAAAAATTTATAAGTTACTAAGATATTTTCATAAATTAAATTAAGATATTTTTATTGCTTTTTTTTTATACTTTTGTTATTATAAAATAAATGAGTAATATTACTATACAAAAAAAGAAAGTGGAAAAAGAAAGGGGAGTAGTTATTTTATTTTTCCTTAGCTGATTTAGATTAATATGAAACTATCTATGGGGATTGTCGGTTTGCCCAACGTGGGTAAATCAACCTTGTTTAAAGCTTTAACCAAGCAGGATATTAATATTGCTAATTATCCTTTTGCGACCATTGATCCTAACGTCGGCGTTGTATCTGTGCCCGAGGTGAGGCTTGATAAACTGGAGGCAATGTCTAAGTCTAAAAAAAAGATACCGGCGGTGGTAGAGTTCTATGATATCGCCGGGCTAGTTAGAGGGGCCAACAAGGGCGAGGGGCTGGGGAATCAATTTTTATCGCATATTCGTGAGACTAATGCGATTGTGCAGGTAGTGCGTGTTTTTGAGTCATCCGATATATTACATGTTGAAAATTCGGTTGATCCAATTAGAGATATAACGATTATTAATTTAGAATTAATCATAAAAGATATTGAGACAGTAGAAAAGAGAATAGGAAGCTTAGAAAAAGAAGCTAGAGTTGGGGATAAGGAAAAGCAAAAAGATCTGGAGATTATGAAAAAAGTTAAGGCGGAATTATTAGCCGATAAATTAGTAATTTCTTTAGAAAAAGAAATCAGAGAAGCCTTATGCATCAAAGAGTTGAATTTATTAACCAATAAACCCCAAATCTACCTATTAAATGGGCAAGAGAGTGAGGTTACTGATGAGCTTAAAAAAACTATAGAGAATTTAGGCTTTAGTTATATTATTCAAGATTTATCGGCGGATGATGGTTTAGGAGAGTTAATAAAAAAATCTTATGAGCTACTCGGACTGATAATTTTTTTTACAACCGGAGAGGATGAAACAAGGGCTTGGACTATAAAAAAAGAAACAAAAGCTCCGCAAGCGGCGGGAGTTATTCACACCGATTTTGAAAAAAAATTTATTAGAGCCGAGGTTATAAACGCTGATTTATTATTAGAGCTTGGTTCTTGGCAAAAAGCTAAGCAGGCCGGAAAACTTAGATTAGAGGGCAAGGAATATCTGTTTCAGGATGGAGATGTAGTTGAAATACGGCATGGATAGAAATAAAAAAAGAAGCCTTTAAGCTTCTTTTTTTTGGATAGCTGAGGTTATAAATAATTGAAATAAGGGGTGGGGGTTTAAGGGTTTTGATTTTAACTCCGGATGAAATTGGGTAGCTACAAAAAATGGATGATTTTTTAATTCTATGATCTCGGCTAAATTTTTTTCTAGGTTAATACCGGAAAAAATTAAACCGGCTTTAATAAATTGATCTTTATACTCGTTGTTAAATTCATAACGATGGCGGTGGCGCTCGCTGATATTTTCTGTTTTATAAGCTTTGTGAGCCTTAGTTGATTTAACTAGATTACAGGCGTAGGCCCCTAAGCGCATGGATCCTCCGAAATTTTTATTTTTTAAGTGCTCGGCTTGTTCGGGGAGTATGTGGATAACTGGATAAGGAGTGCTTTCATTTATTTCGGTAGTGTGGGCATCTTTTAAGCCAACCACATTTCTAGCAAACTCAACGACAGCCATTTGCATACCATAACAAAGACCTAAAAATGGTATTTGGTTTTCTCTTAAATATTTTATAGCCATTATTTTACCTTCTATGCCTCGGGCGCCAAATCCTCCGGGAATTATAAGGCCGTCGTAGTCTTTTAAAGTTTCTAAAGTTGAGGGGTCATCCTCAAATTTTTCGGCGTTAATCCAGTCTATAATCGGGCGTCTTTTTTGATTATAAGAAGCATGTTTAATAGCCTCTATAACAGAAATATATGAATCGGTTAAGGTAAAGGCGCCGGTAGAAAAATATTTTCCGACAATGCCAATTCTCACATCTTGTTCATAGTTGGTGTTAGAAAAAGCCTTAATCCAGTCGTGGCCATTTCTTTGGCGGGGTTTAAGTTTAAATTTCTTTAAAATAATGGTTGAAAAATTATCTTTTTCAAAATTAATAGGTATTTGATAGATAGATTTTACATCGGGAGCGGAAATAACGTTTTCTTTAGGAATATTACAGAAAACAGAAATTTTTTCTTTACGGGGTTCGTCAAGGGGGGAGTTGCTTCGGGCAATTATTATATCCGGCTGGATACCGGCGGAGTTTAGAGTGCGCACAGCGTGTTGAGTTGGTTTAGTTTTCATTTCTCCAAGCAAAGATGGAACAGGGAGATAGGAGACCATCACAAAAGCTACGTTACCCGGTTTTTTAAGTTTTAACATGCGACCGGCCTCTAAAAAAAGCATATTTTCGTATTCGCCGGCGGTACCGCCAATTTCAATAAGAACAAAATCGGCTTTGGTTTTAGCACTTACTTTTTCAATCCGTTCAATAACTTCCTCGGGAATGTGAGGAACAACCTGGACGCATTTTCCACCATATTCTAGATTTCTCTCTTTATTTATAACCGCTAAATAAATAGAACCGGTGGTCATATAGTTGTCGCGGGTTATGTTTGTGTCTAAAAATCTTTCGTAGTTGCCAACGTCCTGGTCACATTCTAATCCGTCGTCGGTAACAAAGACCTCGCCATGTTCAATCGGGTTCATAGTGCCGGCGTCTACGTTTACATAAGGATCAATTTTCATAGCGGTTACGGAATAGCCTTGGTCTTTCAAGATTCGTCCGATTGAGGCGGTCGTGATACCTTTACCGACTCCAGACATAACACCCCCGACTACAAAAATATATTTAGTCATTTAGTTAAAAAAATATTTAGAAACTTTTTAAATAATTTTACTATAGTTTTAGAGAGTAACAAAATTGGCGAGGGTGGGGATAAAGGGTAGTTTGACAAATAAAATATACTATGTTTTAATATAACCAGAATAATTGACGTATAAAAAAGAAAGGATATTAAAATGATTAGATTGGAGAAAACTTTTGGAACAATTCATGATTCAATCGCCGCGGCGATTGAATTATCGGTAGAAAAAAATGATGATGTCTTTTTTTATTTTAATGGTGATGTTAGTTTGATCAAAAATGATTACGCCAAAGACGTAATCATTATAGCAAACATATTAAATAAAAAATGATTTAATTTTTTGCAATCTGATATGGGGAAATCTGTTTATTTTACAGATTTCCCTTTTTGTTTTATAATTCATTTCTGAAATGAATAGTGAAACAAAAAAATTGATATTAAGTTCGGCTTTATATACTTTTGGTTCTATTTTAGGACCTATGATTTTTTTTGTAGGTCTGGGATATTTTCTAGATGATTATATGGGGGCAAGGTTATTTTATGTGTTTATAGGTCTTGGAATAGCCTTTGTGATTTCAAATATTCTATTATTTAGTAAAGCAATAAGTATGACAAAAAAAATGGCTAAATATGCTAAGGAAATAAAAAAATAAATATGGATATATCACTGGCACCGAATATATTAACTAATATTTATGGTTTTCCAATTACCAACACTTTTGTATGGACTATTTTTTTAAGTTTGGTTTTAGTCGGTTTTTTTGGGGTTATGCGTTTATTTTGGAGCGTTGTGCCCGGCCGAGCTCAATCAGTAGTTGAGTTATTAATTGGGGGTGGTTTTTCTTTTGTAGAGAGTGTTATAGGAGATTATGAAAAGGCTAAAAAAGCTTTTCCACTTGTAATGACTTTTTTTATTTTCATATTATTAGCCAATTTATTTACCTTTATGCCGGGACAGGGGGCCATCAGTATTAAAACGGAGGGTGGTTCGGTATCTTTATTTAGGGCGGTGATGAGTGATTATGGAATGGTTTTTGCTCTAACAATGATAACCGTTATTACAGTTCAAGTTATCGCAATTATTGTTAATGGACCTTTGGGATATCTGGGCAAGTTCATAAACTTTAAGAGTCCGCTATCATTTATTCTTGGGGTTATGGACATTATCGTTGAATTTGCTAAAATACTATCTCTATCCTTTAGATTGTTTGGAAATATATTTGCCGGAGAGGTTTTGGGTGGAGTGATGCTGTTTCTTATGCCCTTTGTGGTGCCAACAGCTTTTTTGTTTTTAGGAGTGTTGTCGGCCGTTATTCAGGCTTTTGTATTTTCAGTTTTAACGTTAGTATTTATAAGTCAAGCGTCGGAAAAAATTAATTAATTAAAATAAACTATATGGATCCAGTTGTATTTCAACAGTTAGCAGCCGGACTAGCTATCGGTATTGGGGCGGTAGGGTCGGCTATCGGTGAGGGATATATTGCCGGCAAGGCTCTTGAGGCTATTGGTCGAAACCCGGAAGCCAGCGACAAAATTACACCGCTTATGTTTGTGACGATGGCTATTGCCGAGTCAACCGCTATATACGCTTTGGTTATTTCTTTAATTATCCTTTTTGGGTAAGAGTTTTTATGTATAAAAAGTACATTATATGTGCTTTTTAAATTTTTATTTATGAATTTAATAGATGCGCTCGGTCTAGATATAAAAATATTAATAGCCCAATTTGTTAATTTTGGGATTCTTTTGTTTGTACTGGGTTGGTTTTTTTATAAACCAATCCTTAAATTTTTAGACGAAAGAAGTGAAAAAATAAAGTCTGGCGTATTAAAATTTGAGGAGGCCGAAAGAAAATTAATAACCATAGAGGCCAAAGAGAAAAAAATTTTAGCTCAAGCCTCTAAGGAGGCCTCAAATATTATTCAGGAGGCTTATCTAAAATTAGACAAGCAAAAAGAAGGTATAATAGAAGAAACAAGGCAGGCAGTATTAAAAATAAAAGAGGAAGGAAAAAATGAGCTTGAAAACCAAAAGAAAAAAATAATAAGAGAAATAAAAGAGGAGGCAGGAGATTTAGTAGTGGTAGCGACCAAAAAAGTACTTGATATAAAAACCTCGGTTGATAAGAAAATTGTAAGTCAGGTACTTAGTGAAATATGAAATTAACTTCTAAACAATACGCCCATGTTTTATATACTCTTTTAAAAAATAGTCCTAAAATTAAGCATAAAAGTATCTTAAAAAATTTTGTTTTAAAGTTAAATAGAGATAGAGCTTTAAAAAGAAAAAATGATATTTTATATGCTTTATCCGTTTTAATTGAGGCAGAAAATAAATCTTTATCAGGGGTTTTATATACAGCTCATGAAATTTCTAAAAGTGAGGCAAGTGAAATAGAAACCAAAATGGCTAAGATTTTAGGAGTTAATTCTACCTCACTCACCTTAGAAAAAAATGAAGAATTACTTGGTGGTTTTAAAGCAGTGTTTGATGAGTATACAGTTGACGCCTCGGTTTTAAATAATTTATTAGCGCTTAGAGAGATATTAATTTCATAATATGGATATAAATAAAAATACAATTCTTGCCGAATTAAAAAGTGAGATAGAAAATTTTGAGAAGAAAATTAAAAAAGATCACACCGGAGTCGTTATAACTTCGGCCGACGGTATTATTAAAGTGCGTGGTTTATCAGAGGTTAAATATTCTGAAATGCTGGAGTTTAAAACAGATTCAGTGTCTTTCTTTGGAGTAGCTTTAAATTTAGAGGAGGATAGTGTGGGGGTAGTTTTATTTGAGGGGGAAAATTTAATTAAGGAAGGCGATAAAGTTATGGCAACCGGTAAAATACTGGAGGTACCGGTTGGGGAGGATTTTTTAGGTAGAGTAGTTGATTCGCTTGGTAAACCGCTAGATGAAAAGGGTAAAATAGAGGAAAATAGCTTTTATCCGGTTGAAAAAATTGCGCCAGGAGTAATTAATAGGAAATCAGTTTCTGAGCCGCTACAGACAGGTATAAAGGCAATAGATACCTTAATTCCAATTGGTAGAGGGCAGAGAGAACTTATTATCGGAGACAGACAAACCGGCAAGACCACTTTAGCGCTTGATACTATTTTAAATCAAAAAGATCAAAATATGATTTGTATTTATGTAGCTATCGGGCAAAAAGAATCAAAAGTAGCTAGATTTGTCTCAATTCTTAAAGAAGGTGGAGCCCTAGATTATACAATTATAGTTAATGCCTCGGCGTCTGCGTCCTCGGCTTTGCAATATATTGCTCCTTATTCGGGTTGTGCTATGGCGGAGTATTTTTTAGATAAAGGCAAGGATGTTTTAATTGTTTATGATGATTTAAGTAAACACGCGGTTGCTTATCGGCAATTATCATTATTATTACGCAGACCACCCGGTAGAGAGGCTTACCCGGGAGATGTATTTTATTTACATTCAAGATTACTAGAGAGATCAGCTAGATTAAACGAGGAAAATGGAGGAGGGTCTATGACCGCCCTGCCTATTATTGAAACACAGGCGGGAGATGTATCGGCTTATATTCCAACTAATGTTATTTCTATAACCGACGGACAAATATTTTTAGAATCCAATCTTTTTAATAAGGGAATTCGTCCGGCAGTTAATGTGGGGATATCGGTGTCTCGGGTTGGAAGCGCGGCGCAAAGAAAAGCTATGAAAAAAGTAGCCGGTAAAATGAAACTTGAGGCGGCTCAAGCGCGCGAGCTTGAATCATTTTCGCAGTTTAGCGCCGACTTAGATGGTGAAACAAAGGCTAAACTTGAGAGAGGGCAAAGAATTATTGAGGTATTAAAGCAGGATCAGTTTAGCCCTTTATCTTTGGCCTCACAGGTGTTTATTATACTTGCGGTTAATGAAGGTTTTTTGGATAATATACCGGTTAATAAAATAAATATTTTTGAGAACGGTTTAATAGAACATATAAATACCTATAATCCAAAACTGGTTAATGATTTAAATAAAGATGGTGGCTTTAGTGATGAAATAGCTGAAATAATTAAAAAAGAAATAGAAAATTATAAGCGAGGATTAGATTATTTAGAATAATATGGCAACTACGCGTGAAACATTAAGCAAAATACAGTCGGTTAAAAATACCAAAAAAATAACCATAGCTATGGAACTCGTGGCATCTTCAAAACAACGTAAAGCGGTTCTAGCTGTTTTAAAAACAAGAAGTTACGCTAATTTAAGTTGGTTGACAGTTAAAAATGTGGTTAAGATGGCTAGATACGATAAAAAAATGCACGAGCTTTTACACGACATAAAACAAATAAAAAAGGTAGGAGTTATTTTAATAAGCTCAAATAGAGGATTGTGTGGAGGTTTTAATAGTCTAGTTATTAAAAAAGCTTATGATTTTATCAAAGAAGAATACAATAATTCAGATGCTTCTTTTATATTGATTGGCAAAAAAGGTAGGGCGATAGAATCCCGTTTTAATCAAAAAATTGATAAATATTTTGAGGTGCCTGATTATTCTTTTCATTTATCCCATGTTTCTTTGGTGGCTAAATATGTCATAGAAAAATATTTAAATGGGGAGTACGATGCTATATTACTTGTCTACACTGATTATATTTCGGGGGTTAAACAGACACCACGTGTTAAACATTTACTACCCCTGCATTTGAATCAATTTGATACGCATTTAGGAGTGGTAGATTTTGGGGAGGACATAGAAACCAAAGAAAAAGAGGTTCAGGGGATAATTAATTTAAAACAGGATAAATATTTTGCGCATACTCACTATGAACTTGAGCCTACCCCGTACGAGGTGCTAGACAAAATGATTCCAAAGTTAATTGAGATACAAATTTTTCAGGCTTTACTTGAGTCCTCGGCCTCTCTACATAATCAACGTATGATAGCGATGCACAAGGCAACCGAGGCCGCCGAGGAAAAAATAAATGATTTAACTTTAACTTATAATAAAGCTCGTCAAGCATCTATTACCACTACTACCTTAGAAATTGTGGCTGGAGCCGAAAGTTTAAATAAATAAAATATGAAAAAAAATATAGGTAAAATTACACAAATTATAGGACCGGTCGTAGATGTAAGTTTTGAGGAGGAGTTGCCCTTAATTTATAATGCCCTGCAAATTAATTTAGGTGATAAAAATTTAACGCTTGAGGTGGAGCAACATATTGGTAATAATACAGTTCGAACAATCTCTATGGGTTTAACCGACGGTCTATTTCGAGGAATGGAGGTGATAGACACTGGTAGCCCTATATCGGTTCCGGTTGGAAAAGAAACACTGGGCCGAATATTTAATGTTTTAGGAGAGGTGATTGATAATAAAGGCGAGATTAATTCTGAAAAGAAATATTCAATTCATAAAAAAGCACCTAGTTTTGCGGAGCAATCATCTAAGGCCGAAATTCTTGAGACTGGTATAAAGGTTATTGATTTAATTTGTCCAATAGTCAAGGGAGGTAAAGTAGGTTTATTTGGCGGAGCGGGAGTGGGTAAAACTGTTATTATTCAGGAACTTATAAATAATATTGCATCTAAACACGGAGGTTATTCGGTTTTTGCCGGCGTGGGCGAGAGGACTAGAGAGGGTAATGATTTATATCATGAAATGAAAGAGGCTAAAGTATTAGACAAAGTGGCGATGATTTTTGGGCAAATGAACGAGCCCCCAGGAGCCAGGCTACGAGTTGCTTTATCGGCGCTCTCAATGGCGGAATATTTTCGTGATGAGGAACACAAAGATGTCTTAATGTTTATTGATAATATTTTTAGATTTACTCAAGCCGGAAGCGAGGTTTCGGCCTTGCTCGACCGAATGCCTTCGGCAGTTGGTTATCAACCAACTTTAGCCTCTGAAATGGGAGCTATGCAAGAAAGAATAACATCTACCAAAAATGGTTCAATTACCTCGGTGCAGGCGGTTTATGTGCCAGCCGACGATTTAACCGATCCGGCTCCGGCCACAACTTTTGCTCACCTTGATTCAACGGTGGTTTTAGCTAGGTCGCTGGCCGAGCTTGGTATTTATCCGGCGGTTGACCCCCTTGATTCATCCTCAACGATTATGGATCCAAAAATTGTCGGCCAGGAACACTACCAAACAGCCTCTAGAGTTAAAAAAATTCTTCAACGCTACAAAGATTTACAAGACATTATCGCTATCCTCGGTATGGAGGAATTGAGTGATGAGGATAAATTAATTGTAAAAAGAGCTCGTAAAATACAAAAATTTTTATCCCAACCTTTTAGTGTAGCTGAAGTATTTACTGGCTCACCCGGAGCTTATGTAAAAAGAGAGGACACAGTTTTAGGTTTTAAGGAAATATTAGATGGTAAATATGATGATATTTCCGAGGATAAATTTTATTTAAAAGGGAGTATAAGTGATGTTTTAAAATAAAAATATGATTAATTTTGAGGTGGTTAGCCCGGAGAGAGTTATATTAAAAGAAAATGTTAAGCAGGTAACTATTCCAACCAAAGAGGGAAATATAACCATATTTCCGAAACATATGGCTTTAATCGCCCTACTTAAACCTGGAGTAATAACTTACCACACACCGGAAGGCTCTATTGAGAACTTATCTATTAAAGGAGGTTTTGTAGAGGTTCTACCGACCAAGGTAGTGGTCTTAGCGGATGAGTAAATATTTAGTATAATAATATAAAATGGCTATAACTTATTTATCCAAAATTCCTAAAAAAAAATTAACTGGCACAGCGATAGTGCGGGTTGATTTTAATGGAGGTCTTTTTCGATTAGAGAAAGCTATTAATACTTTTAAATACTTAGAAAAATACGCCGATAAAATTGTGGTCATAGGACATAAAGGTAGACCAACCCTCCCTTTAAATAAAAAGGAAAAAGAGGAGCTTTCTTTAGAGTTTGAAACTAAAAATTTATCAAGACTTTTAGGCGGGAAGGTTATTTTTTTAGATTCTATAAAATTATCAGAAAATGGTAATGATATAAGAAGGGCGCCTAAAAAATCTATTATACTTTTAGAGAACTTAAGATTTATTAAAGGCGAGATGGAAAACGATGAGGAAACAGGGAGAATTTTAGCCTCGCTCGGAGATTATTATGTGAATGAGGCTTTTGCCGCCTCACATAGAGAAAATTCTTCGGTGTGTGCTATGACTAAATATATAAAAAGTTATGCGGGGTTTAATTTTGAGGAGGAGATAAAAAATTTAAGTTTAGTTTTAAAAAAAGCTAAAAAACCCATAGTTTTAATATTTGGAGGAGCAAAGATAACATCTAAAACGCCGGTTATTATGAAGTTTTATAATAAGGCGGATAATATTTTAATAGGCGGGGCGCTAGCCAATACCTTGCTTTATTTATCGGGAGTAAAAATAGGGAACTCACTAGCCGAAAAACATGTAGATAGTGCTGTCCTTAGACTTTTACAGATGGATAAAATACATATCCCGTCTGATTTAAGAAAAAGCGGTAATAAAATACTGGATATTGGGCCAAAGACAGAGGTGGAATTTAAAAATTATATTAAAGGCGCCAAGACTATTATTTGGAACGGACCGATAGGTATGTTTGAGAAAAAAGGTTTTGAAATTGGTACCAAATCTATAGCCAAGGTAATAGCCGACACCAAAGCTTTTACAGTAGTTGGCGGAGGGGAGACGATAGAGGCGATACGAAAATTTAAGTTAGAAAAAAAATATGATTTTGTTTCTACCGGCGGAGGCGCTATGCTTGAATTTTTAGCGGGTGATAAATTGCCGGGCATTAAGGCTTTAGAAAAATAAAAGCCCAAATTAGGGGCTTTTTAAATATTTATTTTAATTATTTTTTATTTAGATGTTACTTTTTTAACAAAGATAAAGAAATAGATGCGAGAAATGAAAATAAAGAAATAAAAATCATCAATAAAAATAAGCATATCTGTAAAATATTAGATTGAAAAAAAATTGGAAATTGATTAACGTTTGTTAATGTGATTATAAGAACTACACATAAAAAACTTAATTGTGTTAGTGAAAGAAAAAAAGAAATTACTCCCACACAATAATAAAGATAAGCCAAGGATGATGAATCTAATTGATTAGACATGTTTAAAATCTCCTTTATAATTTAATATTTAAAAGTGCCTTTATAATATATATTTTTTTAGTATTTTTGTCAAATAAGACTTATATAATGTATACTTAATAGCGTTATGGATTATAAGATTGAATCAAATAAAAATATAGTAGTTATATACCACGCCGAATGTCCGGATGGATTTTCCTCGGCCTTTGTGGCCTATAAAAAATTTGGCAATAGAGCCGACTATATACCGGCTGAACATAATAGAAGTGATCCGACGGGGCTAAAAAATAAAATCATATATGTAGTGGATTTTTCTTTTAATGAGAGCGTAACTTTAGAATTAATGAAAAATAATAAACAAGTTACTTATATAGACCATCATATATCGACCGAGGAGATAGTTAAAAAAACAAATAATTATTTATTTAATTTAAAGCATTCGGGGGCAGTTTTAACTTGGATCTATTTTTGGCCAAAGAAAAAAATACCTAAATTTATTTTACATATAGAGGACCAGGATTTATGGAATTTCAAGATGAAAAATACACGCGAGGCGATGAGTGCCTTAAGTTTAGAAGAAATGAATTTTAAAAGTTGGGGAAAGTTAGTATCTGATTTTGAAAATAAAGAAAAATTTAAAAAAATAGTAGAGAAAGGAAAAATTATATTGGATCATAATAAACAAATTATAGAGTGGTTAGCAGAAAATAAATCCGAGAAAGTTTTATTTGAGGGAGAAAAGATATTAGCCTGCGAATTTAATTATAAGCCTTTAATTTCTATGTTAGCTCATGAATTATATAATAAAAAATCTCCATTTTCTTTGGTCTGGCATTTACACGAGGGATACTATAAATTTTCTATGCGCTCTAACGGAAAATTTGACGTCTCTAAAATAGCCGAGAAATATGGAGGGGGCGGGCATAAGGCGGCTTCCGGGTTTTCTATTCTAATTGAAAAAGGGTTACCTTTTAAATTTGTTAAAAAAAAGTAATATTATAAATATGGAAAAATTTATTATTTATACCGATGGCGGGTCGCGCGGAAATCCTGGTCCATCTGCAATTGGAGCGGTAGTTCAAGATAAAGAATATTCAGAATATATTGGTCAGGCGACTAATAATATAGCGGAATATAAAGCGGTTATTATGGCGCTTTTAAAAGCCGAAAAAATACTAGGTAAAAATAAAGCTAAAAATACAGACATTGAGATAAGACTGGATAGCCAGTTGGTACAAAGGCAAAT
>PCWO01000042.1 GCA_002796205.1 Candidatus Liptonbacteria bacterium CG11_big_fil_rev_8_21_14_0_20_35_14 | reverse complement strand
GGAAACTGGTCTTTTGATTGTCAGTCACATTATTGGATTACAGATAATGAAGTGAACTGGTCACGACAGTGGTCCGACGAAGAAATTGAGGAGGGGCGAAAATACGACAAAATGATAAAACAGTCCCATTTTGATAGAAAAAATGAGAAGTATGCAAAATCAATCGAGGGCAACTTTGTTCGAAAAATTATAAATTGGTTTAGATAATCTAGAGAAATACAGATTTCTGTACTTTTTGCATGAATCCTGTGTCACTTTTGTCACTTTTTATGGAAAAGAAAGATAAGAAAAATCCAAAGAATTGGACTGAGGAAGAACGAAATAGGGTCGTTGGTTTCTTCAGCTTATTGCTTAAGATGGATAGGAGGCAAAACCCTGATCGGTATAAGAGAAGTAGCGCTCGAGGAGGGTCGAAGTAATTTTGATAGACTATTAAAAGTAGCTTTGCAGGGCTTGGTATTGCAGGGTTCTAACACGAAGCGCTCAGCCAAAAAATAGAATCGCCGTTATCCAAAGTTTTACACAAACTAATTTGACCCTGTTAAATAATTTTGAAAAATCAAAATTAAAATCTAAGATTTTATTTAACAGGGTTGACTTTATACCCCCTAGGGGGTATATTGGTTATATATGGACGATAAAAATAAGGCTAAAGTTACTTTCCGCCTTAAATTACTTGAGGGGCAAGTGCGAGGTCTGCAAAAAATGGTGGAGAATGATACTTATTGTATTGATGTTATTACTCAAACATCAGCTGTCAAGCAAGGACTATCTAACGTTGAAAATTTACTACTTGAAAACCACCTAGACCATTGCGTAAACCACCAAATTAAAACTGGACAAACGTCTAAGGCCAAAGCTGAAATTATTAAAGTTTATAAACTAAAGAGAAAATAATATGCCGACACAAATATATAGGGTTAAAGGAATGCATTGCGCCTCATGCTCCGCGATGATTGAAAAGATTTTTAAAAAAATAGAAGGGGTGCATTTTGCAGAAGTTAATTATGGCACAGAAAAAGCGAAAATTTCTTTTGATCCAACAAAAACCAACCCCCAGCATCTTTCAGGTAAAATTGAAAAGCTCGGTTATTCTCTGGAAATTCCACAAACCGCCGAAGAGATGGGTATGTCAGCGGACGAACATGCAACGCACTTGGGGATAGGTCAGTCCAAAAAAGAAAAATTAGCGGAGGTGGCCGATATGCGCATGAAAGTCTTCTCGGCTATGCCGATCGCAATTTTTGCGGGTGTCGTTATGGGATGGGATATACTCGCCGAATACTCTATTGTGCCTACAATGAATTATACGCTGAAAGAGTTTTTTCATCATATCCTACCAATATTCGCTACTTATATTTTGTTTGTGGTTGGTAAGCCATATTTATTTGGTTTCTATAGATTTCTCCGCTATGGCAAAGCTAATATGGATACCCTTATCGGAATTGGTACTACTGTCGCTTTTTTATACAGTTTTGCCGTGACTGCTTTTGAGGAAATACTCCGTCCTTTTATTAATGTTGATTATCAATATTACGATGTCACAATTGTGGTTATTACTTTTATCGCCCTCGGTAAATATCTTGAGGCGCAGTCAAAAATTAAAACCGGAGATGCCATTGAAAAACTGCTAAATCTTCAAGCCAAGACTGCGCTTGTAATCCGTGACGGAAATGAGGTAGAGATTTCCGTAAATGATGTTAAGCACGGAGATTTAATTATTATTAAACCGGGCACAAAAATTCCAGTGGACGGAGTCATAACCGAGGGTGAGTCTTTTGTTGATGAGTCAATGGTTACCGGTGAATCAATGCCTGTAGAGAAAAAAATTAATGATAGCGTTGTATCCGGCACAATTAACACCAATGGATCGTTTATATTTAGAGCCACAAAAGTTGGAAATGAAACACTGCTCGCCCAGATTATAAAAATGGTTGAGGAGGCTCAAGGCAGTCGCGCCCCCATACAAGCATTGGCAGATAAAATATCAGCTATCTTTGTGCCTATCGTTTTAGTAATCGCTTTTCTTACTCTTGGCGCCTGGCTAATTATTGGGTCACAGTATCTAGGATTTGCGCAGGCACTTTCATTTGGTATCGTATCGTTGGTGGGAATTTTGGTGATTGCTTGCCCCTGCGCCTTGGGACTGGCTACGCCAACGGCCATTATCGTCGGAGTGGGTAAGGGAGCCAAAGAAGGTATTCTTATTAAAGATGCCACGACTCTAGAAAAACTACACAAAGTAAATACGGTGGTGGTTGATAAAACCGGCACAATAACTAAAGGTAAGCCCACACTGGTTGATATACAAAATTTATCAAATTTAAAAGATGATGAACTAATATCTATTATCGCTTCACTAGAAAAAAAATCAGAACATCCAATTGCGCAGGCGATTATGAGCTACGCCCAAGAAAAAAATATTGCCATATCAGAAACTTCAGAATTTACAGGGATACAAGGTAAAGGACTTAAAGGATTAATTAATGGCATAGAATATTTTGTAGGTAATATAAAACTCGTGGATGACCTTAATTTATCGTTTGATAGCGCTAAATTAAACGAGTTTACCTTACAAGGTAAAACACCAGTTATTCTCACGACAAAAGAAAAAGTGCTTGGCTTTGTGATTGTCTCTGATGATATAAAACCGGAATCAAAACAAGCCGTGGCCGACCTACATAAATTGGGTATTAAAGTTGTAATGTTGACTGGCGATGACGAGAAAACAGCCAAACACATTGCATCGCTGATTGGTATTGATGACGTGGTCGCTCACGTGCTCCCTCAAGACAAACTTAAAAAAATAAAAGAATTGCAATCGCAAGGTAAAGTAGTAGCTATGGCCGGGGATGGCGTGAACGATGCTCCAGCTTTAGCACAAGCCGATGTAGGTATTGCGATGGGAACTGGAACAGATGTGGCCATTGAATCCGCTGGCATCACGCTTTTAGGGGGCGATATTTCAAAGCTAGTCAAAGCTATTAGACTTTCTAAAATTACCATGAGAGGTATTAAGCAAAATCTGTTTTGGGCTTTCATTTATAATATTGTAGGTATTCCACTGGCTGGCGGACTATTTTATCCGATTTTTGGTTGGCTTCTTTCGCCAGTTTTCGCCGGCTTGGCCATGGCTATGTCGTCGGTGTCGGTAGTATCAAATTCACTGCGCATTAAAGCAAAAAAGTTATAGATAGGTCTAGATTATTAAAAAAATGTAATATAAATTATAATTTAATTTAAAAAAATATGATGTACGGATTATATAATGGTTATGGAGGAGGCATTATGATGATTTTATTTTGGGTTTTAGCTATTATTTTTATTATTTGGATTGTCCGAGAAATAAGTGATAAAAAAATAAAATCAGATGAGGCGCTTGAGATTTTAAAAGAACGCTACGCTAGAGGTGAAATTAATAAAAAAGAATTTAAGGAAAAGAAAAAAGATTTAAATAATTAAAACTATATAAAAGTCACCGATATGAATTTTGTATCAACTCATAAAAAATTTTGGAAAATAACGCTTATATTGACTATAATTTTTTTCTGGTGGTTTAGTATTTTTGGATTAACTAATCACATGAGCAATATGAAACCCGATAGGGCAGACGGTAATGGTTGTTTATTTAATATTCAGATGGAAGTGTGTACTATGAATCTTTCGGAGCATATTACTTTTTGGCAAGGGGCATTTACTAGTCTTCCTCAAAATGTCAAAATACTGGAACTACTTATTTTGGCAATTATGCTCTCGGCGGTAATTAATTTTCGGCCAAATCAGTTGATAGAATTTTTAGAACGTATGACTGCGCGCTTTCGGCTTTATATAAAACAAAATCCACAAATACGTCTTTTTAATTTACTTATAGAAGAGTTTGCTCGGGGTATTTTGAACCCTAAAATTTTTGTCTCAATAACAATCTAAGTCTTGCAAGTTTACCAAATTTAGTTTAGTCGTATTTTAGTAAATACTAACCGCAAGGCTTTTTGTTTACATCTTATTAAGTAATTTCTCGCTAATAAATATGAATAAAACACTGATTGTTATTTTACTAATTATATTTGGCCTTATTGGTCTTATGTGGTGGGGTAGTTTAATCCAAAAATCCACCGTAGCAAATACTGACGCAAAAAGCCTTCTAACCGCCTCTGAAAAATTGTACGATTTTGGTACAATTTCAATGAAAAACGGAAATGTTACAAAAGATTTTACCATTATCAACTCTGAAAATACGGACATATTTATCCCGTCTATTGTAACTTCTTGTATGTGCACTAAAGCATTTATTATTGAACCTAGTGGTTTAACTAAGGGGCCTTTTGGTATGCCGGGCATGGGATATGTTCCGCCAGCCAACGAAACAATTAAAGCCGGAGAAAGTCTTATAATTAGAGTTGTCTATGATCCAAATGCCCACGGCCCGGCCGGGGTGGGGCCAATCAACAGATTGGTGATTCTGACCGATAAATTCGGGGGTAAGCTTCAATTTGAAATTAAAGCACTAGTGACCCCATAACAGCTATGAAAAAAACTATAACAACATTAATTATTATAGCCGTTGCCATTATTGGCATAGTCATCCTAAAAAATACACCGGAAACATCATTATTTATATGGAATTTAAGTAATAAAGGAGTATGGCTTCTTCCTCTTGTTTTAGTCTCGGCTTTACTTGATAGTGTCCACCCGTGCTCATTTTCAATTCTCCTTATTACTATAGCCTTTTTGTTTGGGATGCAGATGACGAGAAAAAAAATTCTGCAGATAGGCGGAATATATATCGCTGGAATTTTCTCAGCGTATCTTTTAATTGGTCTGGGAATTCTTAAAGTATTACATCTATTTAATACACCCCACTTTATGGGTAAAATTGGAGCTACACTTCTTATTATTTTCGGGGTAATTAATATTCTAAACGAATTTTTTCCGCAGTTTAGGGTTAAGCTTAAAATCCCAAACGTGGCTCACACGACAATGGGTCGACTGATGGAAAGAGCTTCTTTCCCGGCCGTTTTTGCTCTAGGTATTTTAGTTGGTATTTGCCAATTTCCTTGTATGGGCGGACCCTATCTTATGATAATCGGGCTTTTACACGATCAAGTCACATATGTTAGTGGTTTTGGTTATTTGATGCTTTATAATCTAATTCTTATTATGCCACTTGGAGCAGTACTTTTTATAACAGCCGATAAAACAATCGTGGATAAAGTCCAGAAATGGAAAAAATCAAACCTGAAGGGAGTAAAATTTTGGGCCGGTCTTTCTATGATTATTATTGGCATTTTAATTTTCTTTATCTAAATATATGAACACAAAATTACTTACAATAGACGAGTTTCTCGTTAAAATAGAGTCGCTTAAAGAAAAGGCGGGGGTTGATTTATCTACTTCCGAAGATTTAAGTCTGGCTGTTATGAACTTAATTAGTTTAGAGGAACATTTCTTCTTTACCGGAGTTAAGACAAAAAAAGATGATTATTTTGACGCATCGCTACAAATTAGAAATCTCCGAAAAAAACTTCTGGCAGAACTTATGCCTAATCATGAAGGAGAAACCTGGTGTATTTCAAAGCATTTACTTTCGGCCACTATGCGACTGATTGAGGTTGGTAATAAACTTCAATCTGAAAATAGAAAAAAAGAGGCAAAGGTAAAATTTGAGGAGGCCTATAAAATCTATGCTATTTTTTGGGCCCTCAAAATCAAATTAATAGATAGTCAAATAATAAAAGACACAGCTAAAAATAGCGCCACCCTTGAGGACTTGGTGAGCAAGCTGGCTGATTGCTGTAAAGAATAAAAAAATAAAACTATGGAAAATAAAATTATGGAAAAAGAAATAATTAAAAAAGATAATCCGTACGCAATACCAATAGCGATTATCATAGCGGGAGTTATGGCTCTAGGAGTTATAACTTATAACAACGCGCCAAATATTCAAGCCACTTTAATAGATGGCGGAAATATACTACCTCTTGAAGCGGAAAAGGAAATATTGGCTACTTTAACCGCAAACGGTTCGATTGATCCATTAAAACTGCCGGAAGTAACGGAACTTAACCTGCTTTGGGCCTTCGGATTAGCAAATAAAAATCAAATTTTAGAGGACGGACCGATTATGGACGCAAGCTATGATGGCCCGACAAACATGGCGTCAGTTGGAGGCTGGACCGCAACCACAGGTTCAGTCATGGATCACTACAACCAACACGTTATGGTCACTCTTACATTAGAGGAGCAGGCTCTGGTTAAAAAAATTGCCAAGGGAATTTACCGTCCATGTTGTAATAACTCAACGTATTTCCCAGACTGCAATCATGGTATGGCCATGCTCGGACTGCTTGAGTACCTAGCCTCACAAGGGGCAACAGAGGAAGAGATGTGGGATACGGACATAACAGCCAACATGAGTTGGTTTCCAAATCAATACCAAATGATTAATCAATATTTTGAACAAAAAGGGGTGGCTATAAAAAGTATAAATCCGCAAGAGCTTTTGGGGGCAGAGTATTCAAGTAGTTCCGGTTTTGCAAAAATCGCTGCTCAAATTTCTCAAACAAAGCAACCGGAAGGTGGAAGTGGTTGTGATATTTAATTTGTAATTAATCATTTTTAGTGGTAAATTGTTTTGTACGTTCAATGTTAAAAACATACACATTTCATGTTTCTGG
Source organism: Candidatus Liptonbacteria bacterium CG11_big_fil_rev_8_21_14_0_20_35_14 (assembly GCA_002796205.1). Lineage (GTDB taxonomy): Bacteria > Patescibacteriota > Minisyncoccia > UBA6257 > XYB1-36-10 > 1-14-0-20-35-14. Next base: position 1,548 of record PCWO01000042.1, on the reverse strand, counting down.
TATGCATTGCCCATCATGCAAAATTTTAATTGAAGATACTTTAAATGAGCAAATTGATATTCAACAAACCCAGGTTAATTTAAAAAATAAAACCGTCTTAATTAAAACTACTTTAAACGAGAGTCCGCAAAAGCTGGCTGTGATACTGACGGAAAAGATAAAACGCAATGGCTATTTTATCTCGGTTGATAAAAGAGTAAATAATAAAAGAGATGATGGGGTTATTTGGCAGGCGCTGCCAATTGGGATAGCCTTATTCGCTTTATTTTTTATGGTACAAAATTCGGGAATATTAAACTTTGGTTTAGACGGAACAATAACGCCAGTCACCAGTTTGATGATTGGCCTCGTGGCATCTGTCTCAAGTTGCTTGGCAGTGGTTGGAGGGCTAGTTCTTTCTCTTTCCGCCACAGTGACACAAGACAAAACAAGTGATGTAAAACCGATAATGCTTTTTCACAGTGGAAGACTAATTAGTTTTGCGGTACTAGGGGGTGTGCTTGGAGCTATCGGCAGTGCAATCAGTATAAAGTTTTACAGTCACCGCAATACTTGGAATAATGACCTCAGTTGTGATGGTTATACTTGGGCTTAATTTGGTAGGAATGTTTGAAAAAAATATAATATCTCTACCGGCGGGAGTTTTAGTGATTGGTCTTGGATTGTTTGCACTGCTAGCGGGACTCGCCGGACTGGGAATTATTAACCCATTATTTAATATATAATTACTTTATGAATAAAATAACTTATATAATTATCAGTTTAGCCCTTGCTATAGCTATTGGCATTATTTTTTTTGGACAATTAAAAAATAATTATGATTATATCGGAAATGAATACTGTTAGAGGCGGGAGCTCTAAAATGTTAAAAATATATTGTGGCAAATGTAGATTTTTTTTATGTGAATATCAAAAAGATGGAGCCGGAAATTTAAGAAGAATGTATTTAGATAGAATAATAAAACCTCTTATTTCTTTAGATAAAAAAGACTTATCTTGTGGTAATGGCCATATTATAGGAGTAAAAATAATTTATAAAAAAGAAAATAGATTAGCCTTTAGACTTATTAGCGGGTCATTTGTAAAAGAAATTATAAAATTTTAGTTTTGGTATATGTTATAATAAAAATAGATATAAATGGTCGATTTTTGTAAATAAAATAAATTAAAAATATGAAAGCATTACATATGGTTTCGTTTATTCTGCTTATTATTGGAGGATTAAACTGGCTAGTATTTGGAATAACCGGAGTAGAGATTGGAAAATATGTGGGCGGTATGGATGGAACGGCGGCTACCGTCATATATATACTCGTTGGATTGGCTGCAATTTATGAGGTGGTTACTCATAAAAATACCTGTAAAGCCTGTACATCAAAAACATCTTAAAATATAAATAAGCCCAATTATTTAATATCTGTAAATAATGAGGGTGTGTAAGATTTTAATAAATACATAAAAAACGGTTTAGCAAAATAAAAGACTAAGCCCTTTTTTATTGCCTTTTTAGGCTATATATTATATATTGATGGCATGCAAAAAAGATAT
>PCWO01000021.1 GCA_002796205.1 Candidatus Liptonbacteria bacterium CG11_big_fil_rev_8_21_14_0_20_35_14 | reverse complement strand
GGGTATTATCTCTGAAATTGATATAACACAGAGTATTGGCAAGAGATATAGAAGATTTGACGAAATTGGCACGCCATATTGCGTAACGGTTGATTTTGATACGCTAGAAGATAAAAAAGTGACAGTGCGAGATCGGGACACAATGAAACAGGAGAGGGTGGCTTTAACTGGGTTAGGAAAATATTTAAAAGAAAAAGTTTTTTAATAATTTGTTTTTAGTTTTTTAGAGTGTTATTCTAAGAGTAAATTATGATAAAGAAAATTACACTTAATAATGGGCTGAGAGTTATTTTGTCTCAAAATTTGGGTACTAAAGCGGTGACGGTTTTGACTTTGGTTGAAGCGGGGAGTAAATATGAGACAAAAGAGATAAATGGGTTATCGCATTTTTTGGAGCATATGTGTTTTAAGGGAACGACTAAAAGGCCTGGCACACTGCAGATTGCTAAGGAATTAGATGGGTTAGGCTCGGCTTATAATGCTTTTACCTCGGAGGAGTTTACCGGTTATTACGCTAAAGTAAAAAGTGAGTACACCTCTTTGGCGATTGAGATAATTTCTGATTTATATTTAAACCCAACATTTCCGGAAAAAGAGATTGAAAAAGAGAGAGGGGTTATTATAGAGGAGATTAATATGTATGAGGATTTGCCACAGAGAAAAGTGCAGGAGCTTTTTACAGAAGTTTTATATGGAGATCAGCCGGCCGGGTGGGGGGTGTCTGGAAAAAAGGAAATTATTAAAAAATTAAATAGAGACGATTTTGTAAATTATAGAGCAAAACATTATGTGCCGAGTGCAACTATAGTAGTGGTAGCTGGTAACTTTAACGAGGAGCCGGTCGTTTTAGATGTAAAGAAGTATTTTGAAAGTGAGCCGGCTGGTAAAAAAGATGGAAAGCTTCAAGTAGTTGAAAAGCAGGATGCTCCGCAGTTTAAGGTTCAAAATAAAGCCTCGGATCAGACTCATTTGGTGATTGGAGTCAGGGCTTTTTCGGCCAAGGATGATAGGCGATATGCGCTTGGGGTTTTGTCTAATATTTTAGGAGGTGGTATGAGTTCTCGTCTATTTGAGAGAATACGCGAGGAGCTCGGGGCAGCTTATTATGTGCGAAGTTCAACGGATTTATTAACTGACCATGGAGTTTTATCGGTATCGGCGGGGATTGATTATAATAAATTAGATCAGGTAATGGGTGCTATTTTAGAGGAATTTAGAAGATTAAAAGATGAGCTAGTTGATGAGGAGCATTTAAATCGGGCCAAGGAGCATATAACCGGTAATATGGCTTTATCGCTTGAAACCTCGGATGATATGGCTGAATTTATAGGCATACAGGAAATATTAAGGAAAGAAGTTAGCGATATTGACAGTATTATAGAAAAGTTTAGGAGTGTGACGGCGGAGGAAATTAAGAGAGTGGCAGGTAATATATTTAAAAATGAGAATTTGAATATGGCAATTATTGGGCCAGCGGATGATTCTTGGAATGTAAAAATAAAAGAGAAATTAATGATTTAGAATGGAAAAAGTTCATATGGATATAACTTGGGGAAGTTTGTGGAGAACTGCATTAGTAGTGGGTATGGCGGGTGTTTTGTTTTTGGTCCGCGATGTGCTGGTAGCTATATTTTTGAGTGTGGTTATTTCAACAGGGTTGGCTCCATTTGTGGATTTTTTGGAAAAAAGAAGCGTACCAAGGTTACTCGGTACTATTTTGGTTTATCTAAGCATAGTGCTGGTTTTTGGACTTTTGATTTATGTGGTGGTGCCGATAGCGATGGCCGAGTTTGAGGGTTTGTTTGAAAATTTAGTAGCTTTAACTAATAGTATTTTTAGTTTTACCGGGACTAAAATTACAATTGATACTTTTCAAGATAATATAGGTATTTTTAGTAGCGCATTTTTTTTTGGCGGAGCTTCTTTCTTTGAGGCGGCCTCATCTTTTTTTGGAGGAGTGGCACTAGCGATAACAGTGGCTTTCGTATCATTTTATCTTTCTTTATCTCGCAATGGAGTGGAGTGGTTTCTGCGAGCTATTATGCCCGAGAGTTATGAGGAAAAAGTTTTATCTATTTTTAAGAGAAGTAAAAGGAGAATTGGTTTTTGGTTGCAGACACAAATTTTCTTATCTTTAGTGGTTGGGCTTCTGTCGTTTATTGGATTAGCCTTACTTGGAGTGGAGCACGCCTTGATACTGGGAATGGCGGCCGGAGTATTTGAAATTATTCCGTTTGTTGGGCCGGTGTTTGCAGGGAGTATTGCGGTCTTAGTCGCCTTATCCGATTCTTTTTCTTTGGGTCTTTATGTTTTGGTGTTGTTTGCGGTGATTCAACAAATTGAGAGTCAATTTATTATCCCATCTTTATTTCAGAAGGCGATTGGGCTTCATCCGGTGGTGGTTATAGCAGCTTTTATGATTGGCTTTACTTTACTTGGTTTTATTGGGTTGATACTGGCAGTGCCGGGGGCGGTGATACTACAGGAAATATTAAATGATTGGGTGTCTATCAAAGATCATAGGCGGGCACTGCGGGAGAGCGGAATTGTGAAGGATAAATAAAAAAGTCTTACAGGTGTAAGGCTTTTTTTATTGCTTAAATTCTTTATTTTCGGTATTATAGCCTTAGATTATGAATAAGAAGAAAATATTTATATCAACGGCTATTCCGTATGTAAATGCTCGGCCTCATATCGGGCACGCTTTGGAGTTAGTGGAGGCGGATGTGCTAGCTAGATTTTATAGAGAGCAAGGAAACGAGGTTTTCTTTTTGACGGGCACTGATGAAAATAGTTTAAAAAATGTGCAGGCTGCCGAAAAAGTAGGAGAGGAGGTGGCTAAATTTGTGAAAAGGCACGCGGATGTTTTTTTTGATTTAACTAAAAAATTAAATATTTCAAATGACGATTTTATTCGGACAGCCGAAGATAAAAGGCATATAGAGGGGGCTCAAAATTTATGGAGGTTAACAGAGAAGGATATTTATAAAAAAGATTATACGGGTTTGTATTGTGTGGGTTGCGAGGAGTTTGTGCGAGAATCTGATTTGGTGAATGGAGAGTGCTCGGAACATCCGGGGCAAAAGCCAGAGGAGGTGCATGAGGAAAATTATTTTTTTGCTTTGAGTAAATATGAGGATAAGATTAATAAATTAATAGATAAAGAAGAAATAAAAATAGTGCCAGAGGCGCGTAAAAATGAGATTCTTAATTTTATAAAAACAGGTTTACAGGATTTTAGTATTTCGCGCTCAAGAGAGAGAGCTAAAAATTGGGGGATTGAGGTGCCGGGTGATTCTAGTCAAATTATGTATGTTTGGTTTGATGCGCTTAGTAATTATATAAATGGATACGGATTAGATGATTGGCAAAAGGCTGATAAAGTTATTCACGTTATTGGCAAAGGTATAAATAGATTTCATTCTGTTTATTGGATTGGAATGTTGTTGTCGGCGGGAATAAGAATTCCGGATGAGGTTTTAATACATGGTTATATAACGGTTGATGGACAGAAGATTTCTAAATCTTTGGGTAATACAGTTGATCCATTTCTTTTAATAGAAAAATATGGCAGAGAGGCGGTGCGGTATTATTTACTCCGAGAAATACCAAGTTCAGGAGATGGAGATTATTCAGAGGAGAAATTTATAGCGCGTTATAACGGCGATTTGGCTAATGGACTCGGAAATTTTGCTTCCAGAGTTTTAACTTTGGCTAAAAAATATGAGGCTTTTGATTTAATAGAAGTTTCTAAAATAGATGTGGCTTCTTTAATTTATGAGTTTAAATTAAATGAGGCTTTAGTCGTTATTTGGAAGGTTTTAGCTGAGGGGGATAAATATATTAATGACGAGAAACCTTGGGAAAGCGGAGATGTTAAAACTATTAGTAAAGCTGTATCTATTTTAAAAGAGGTGGCTTTGACTTTAAAGCCTTTTTTACCGGAAGCCTCGGAGTTAATTTTAGAGGCTATTAATAATAAAACAAATTTGGAAAGGCTATTATTTCCTCGATTAAATTAAAAAAATGTTTATAATATTATTTAAATATGAAAATTATTGATGTGCATGCTCATATAAATAGAGCTTTTTATAAAGAGGATTTTTTAAATGTTTTAAAAAGAGCTAAAGAAAATCAAATAGGGTTTATTAATATCGGTACAAATTTAGCGGATTCAAAAGAAAATGTGGAGATTGCGCAAAGCTTTGATCATGTTTGGGCCATAGTTGGAATGCATCCAACAGAAAAAGAAGATTTTAATTATGATACTTTTAGAGAATTAGCAATGCAAGAAAAAGTGGTGGGAATAGGGGAGTGTGGGCTTGATTATTTTAGAGAGGAAAATAAAACTTTAGAGGACAAGGAAAGGCAAAGGCGTGTTTTTGGGGAGCAGATAAAATTGGCCAAGGAGGTTAATAAACCTTTGATGTTGCATTTAAGAATGAGTGAGTCGTATGAGGAGGCTATTAGTTTGATAGAGAGTTTGGATAATCTACCGCCGGTTGTTTTTCATTTTTATTCCGGAAATATGGAGCAGACTAAAAGGATTATGGCCTTAAAAAATGCTTATGTAAGTATTGGAGGAGTGATTACCTTTACGCATGATTATGACAAGGTTATTAAAGAGATACCTCTGAAAAGAATATTGCTGGAAACAGACTCACCATTTATAACGCCAGTGCCTTATAGAGGGCAAAGGAATGAACCGACTTTTGTAGTTGAGGTTTTAAAGAGGTTGGCGGTGTTAAAGGAGATGCCTATTGATGAAACTGCGGATGTTATTTTATCCACTACTAAACATATTTTTGGCTTAAAATAAGGGTTTTTTGGCCATTGACTTATTTTTAGGTTGTAGTATACTTTTAAACAGTTCTTAATAAGTGAAGGACTTATGTAAATTCCTATGGAGGGGAAATCTATGTTGATTCACATTAGATCTCCTGCTTGAACAGGAGAGAATGGGGAGCTTTTTCTTAGATTGTTCTAGTATGTTTTCTTTGGGGCAAAAAAGTTCTATTGTTTAATTATAATAGACAATATTAAGCCCAAGGCTCTTTAGGAGCAAAAAAACAAAAAAAATAATCAAAAGAAAAAGCAAAAAAATTTACTTCAAACTAAAAAAGGCCCTGACGTTGAAAAATGTCAGGGCTTTACTTTTTTTATAGTGTGTGGTATTTTGTTTTTAGAATTTTTATATTAAATAGTTTGGGGGTGATAATTTTGTATGATGAAGTTATTATTACAAATCATGCTCTAAAGAGATTGATAGAGCGGGCTTATGAGGCTGGGATTAAAGTTCCTGATGATTTAGAAAATTATTTAAGAAAGATTATTGAAAATTCTTTTAGAGTTAAAAAACATAAAAATGTTTTTATTAAAGATATTAATAAAAATATAAGCTCTTATTGGTTTAGAGTAAAAAAATTTGATGATTGGTATTTTATTTCTATTAAGGAGGAAAATTGTTTAAAAATTGTTACTTTTATTCGTAAGGGGGATTTTGAAGAATCTCTTCCGCGGATTATTGCATGTCGTTATTATAATGGAAGGCTAATAAAGCTGTGGAAAAAGAAAAAGAAAACAAAAAAAATTTATTGCCCTTTTCCAAAATTTGATAAGTTAATTATAAGAAATTTTGAAGAAAAAGAATTATTAAAAGCTTAAGAGCATAAACCTTAAGCTTTTTTATTTTTTTGAATTTTGGGTGGTTTCGCGTTAGTATATAGATAATTTATGAATAGTTATAATCCAAAGGAAATTGAGCCTAAATGGCAGAAAAAATGGGAGGAGGAGGATTTTAATAAGGCCGAGGATTTGACGGATAAAGAAAAGGCTTATTTTTTAATAGAGTTTCCTTATCCAAGTGGGGCGGGGCTTCATGTCGGGCATGTGAGGAGTTACGTGGCGCTTGATATAATGGCGCGCAAGGCTCGGATGGAGGGAAAGAATGTTTTATATCCAATCGGGTGGGATGCGTTTGGATTACCGACCGAGAATTATGCAATTAAAAATAAAATTCATCCTATTATTGCGACCGAGAAAAATATCAATACTTTTAGGGGGCAGTTAAAATCTTTGGGACTTTCTTTTGATTGGTCTAGAGAGGTTAATACCACTGACCCAAAATATTATAAATGGACGCAGTGGATATTTTTAAAACTTTGGGAGAGGGGTTTGGCTTATAAACAGAAAACAACCATAAACTGGTGTCCGAGTTGTAGGATAGGATTAGCTAACGAGGAGGTGATAGATTCAAAATGCGAGAGGTGCGGCACTTTGACGGAGAAAAAAGAAAAAGAACAGTGGATGCTTAAAATAACGGAATATGCTGATAGACTACTTAAGGACCTAGACACGGTTGATTATTCAGAACGGATTAAGACTCAACAGGTTAATTGGATAGGCAAGAGTGAGGGGGCAGAGATAAATTTTAATATAGCCGATAGTAATTTATCTATTAGAGTATTTACGACAAGGCCAGATACTATATTTGGGGCGACCTTTATGGTGATTTCTCCGGAACATCCTGTGATAGAAAATTTGGCTGGTAAAATAGAAAATTTTGATGAGGTTAGTGATTATATTTTTAAGGCTAAAAATAAATCAGATATGGATAGAACTCAATTAAATAAAGATAAGTCGGGGGTTGAGTTAAAAGAGGTATTGGCGATTAATCCGGCAAATAAAGAAGAAATTCCGGTGTTTGTGGCTGATTATGTATTAATGAGTTATGGAACGGGGGCTATTATGTCGGTGCCGGCTCATGATGAGCGCGACTACGAGTTTGCTAAGAAATATAATTTACCTATTAAACCAGTAGTTTTGCCTGTAGTTGATTCTTTTGATTTAGATGAATTAAAAATATCTCAAGATAAATATAAAAAAGATGGCAAGGATCCATTTTTAGAGATGCAATTTGATGAGATAAAAAATAGACAAGCATATATAGGAGAAGGAATAAATTGGAATTCTTACAGTGAAAAAATTTCATTAGATGGTTTAGAAACTAAAAAAGCAAAAGAAAAAATAATTAAATGGTTAGAGGATAATAAAAAAGGAGAGAAGTCTATAAAATATAAATTGCGGGATTGGGTGTTTTCGCGTCAGCATTATTGGGGTGAGCCAATTCCGATGATAAATTGCCCGAAGTGTGGCTTCGTACCAGTGCCGGAAAGTGAGTTACCGGTTACTTTGCCGGAGGTAGAGCATTATGAACCTAGAGATGACGGGGAATCGCCACTTAAAACCATAGATTCTTTTGTAAACGTTAAATGCCCAAAGTGTGGTGGAGAGGCGGAAAGAGAAACTGATACTATGCCCAACTGGGCGGGGTCGTCTTGGTATTTTTTAAGATATATTGACCCGCATAATGACTTAGCTTTGGTGGATAAAGAAAAAGCTAAATACTTTATGCCGATAGATTTATATAATGGAGGGATGGAGCACACGACTCTTCATTTGTTGTATTCTAGATTTTGGAATAAGTTTTT
>PCWO01000003.1:7146-14630 GCA_002796205.1 Candidatus Liptonbacteria bacterium CG11_big_fil_rev_8_21_14_0_20_35_14 | reverse complement strand
GTATTCGAGGGGCGGTGATATGGAAGATGTTTCGCGCAATTCGACGGCGATCCGAACTTGCTGAACGTGAACCGTAACGACAGAGGTCAGTGGCTCAACGCGTACAACGACAGGCCTGACAACAGGTGGCGTCGTGACTACGGGTTCGCGTTTGCCGTGTCGCAACTCTCTTCATTTCTCTCGAAAATCTCCTCGAGGCGTGGAAAGAATTTGTCCGCGGCAAGCGAGCACGCAAAGACGTGCAGAAATTTGAGCGAGATTTGATGACAAATCTTATCGTGCTCCACCGTGAGCTTGCCACCAAAAAATATTCGCATTTGGTATATCAGCATTTCAAAATCGCTGATCCGAAACCGCGCGATATACATAAAGCCAGCGTTCGGGACCGGCTTTTGCATCACACATTACATAGGCAACTGTCGCCATTTTTCTCAAAGACTTTTATTTCTGATTCATATTCATGCCAAATCGGCAAAGGGACACACCGGGCATTAAAGCGTTTCGGACGGTTCTCTAAAATAGTCTCGCGAAATGATATACACACAGCGTGGGTCCTTAAGTGTGATATTAAAAAATTTTTTGCGAATATTGATCACAGGATTCTGATCGCTATTATTGATATGTATATTCCTGATAAAGATATTATCCGACTATTGTCTGTAATTATTAGAAGTTTTAGATCAAACGTGGAGGGTGTTGGTCTGCCACTCGGTAATCTGACATCACAGCTATTCGTGAATATCTATATGAATGAGTTTGATCAATTTATGAAGCATTGTCTCAAAGCGAAATATTATCTGCGTTATTCTGACGACTTCGTCGTTCTTTCGACGGACGAGACATATCTCGAAACCATTCTGCCAGCGATGCAGGAATTTTTAAGAAATAAGCTCAAGCTTTCCATGCATCCGGATAAGATTTTTATTCAGACCGTCGCGTCGGGCGTGGACTTTCTTGGCTGGGTGCATTTTCCAGATCATCAAGTCTTGAGAACGACAACCAAGAAGAGGATGTTCAGAAATATAAAGATAAAGGACGGAAAAGAAAAAACGGTGCAGTCATATCTCGGTTTTATGAGTTACGGCAACAGTTGTAAATTACGACAGATTATTTTAAATAAAATTTAATTTGGGCGGCAAATGGTGGTGTTGTTTCTGTTTGCTTGGCAGGTGCCGGAGATTTTTTTATTTTTTAGATAAAAAGAACAGGCGTCGTTGATGTTTTTATTTTGACAGGCGGGAGAGCCTTCTTTAATTATTTGTTTATGATAATTAAAGAGGCCGATGTTAAAAGTAAAAAATAGAATAATAGATAAAAATACTATGATTGATATGCTGAGCCAGATTTTATTTTTGTTGATCATGGGTTTTATATATTTTACTTTAAATAAATAATGTTAAAAGGCCTCCGAAGATAAGGAAGTGTAGAATTCTCGGAATAATGGCGTAGGTAGTAAATTCTTTAAGGCTCATTTTAAAAATACCGCCTATAATAGGGAAGTATGGTAAGGGGGTTAGGGCTAAGAGACTGATAGTTTTTTTACCATATTTATTAAACCAAATAACAGATTTTTCATAGTTATTTTGATTGATAAAAAGGCCAACGGTTGAGTTGCCGAGACTTAAGCCAAGAAAATAGGCGACATAGTTGGCGAAGATGCCTCCGGTAATAGTGATATAAAATAGAGTTAAAAAATCAAAGCCTAAAAGACTACCGGTAAAGAGAATAGCTAAGGCACTGATAAATGGTTGGGGTATGGCTTCTAGGAGAAATATGATTATAAAGAAGCCTAGTAAGCCCCAGCTAGATAAGTGGGATTCAATAAAGCTAGATATATATTTTTCAAAATAGTTAAAGTTAAGAAATATTAGGCCTATAAAAATAATAAGGCTTATGATAAAAATCCACTGGCGTAGTTGCTTATTGAACATTTCTATTATTTTAGCATATTTATAGAACTAAATATTTAAGATGTTTTTTGTTATAATAAGTTTAATGTTGTATACGAGAAAAGGAGATTTGGGTACGAGTAAAGTTTTAAACAAGGAGGAGAGAATAAGTAAGGATTCTTTGTTGTTTGAGGTGTTGGGGAGTGTGGATGAGTTGAATGCTTGGCTCGGAGTTTGTAAGTTTAAATCTAAGGATATGTTGAGTGAGATTATGGATTTAAAAATTTTTAATATTGTTGATAGATTGCAACAAGATCTTTTTATTATACAGGCTGAATTGGCGGGGGCTGAGATGAAAATTTCGGAGGATAAAATTATTTGGATGGAAAAAATAACGGATGAGATTGAAAAAGTATTACCCAAAATAGAAAGTTTTTTTGTGCCGGGAGGGAGCGAGGAGTCGGCTTTGCTTGATGTGGGAAGAACAATTGCGAGAAGGGTGGAAAGGGTTTTGATTAGAGGTATAAATAAAGGAGAGGCTCTAGTTTGTGATAATACGCGTCGGTATTTAAATAGATTGTCTAGTGTGCTTTATGCTTTGGTGCGACTAGCAAATATAGAGGAGGGAGTTAAAGAGGAAAGGCCTAATTATAATTAGTTTGGTATAATTTATTTATATGAAAAAGTTTTTTACATTTTTATTTTTATTTGTAGTATTTTCGCCTTTGGTTTATGGAGCTTCTTTTGAGTCTAAAGAGAGAGTATCTTTGTCGCCGGGAGTTTCGGTGCGTGATAATTTTTATGTGGCGGGAGGAGAGGTGACTATTTCAGGCGAGGTGTTAAGAGATTTAGTAGCTTTAGGAGGAGAGGTGACTATAACAGGCGAGGTGGGTGAAGATTTGTTAATAGGGGGAGGAGTAGTAAATATTTTAGGAAATGTTGATCAGGATGTGCGAGTCGGAGGAGGTAAAATTTTGATAGCGGGTGAGGTGTTGGGTGATTTATTAGCAGGCGGAGGAGATATACATATTTTACCAACAGCTAATATATATCAGGACGCGATTTTAGGCGGAGGAAAAATAGTAATAGACGGGGATGTTAAGGGTGATGTTGTTTTAGGGGCTAAAGACGTAGTGATTAATGGCGAGGTTTTGGGAAATATTGAGGCTAGAGTTTCGGGAGATATAACTTTAGGTAAGGACGCGGTTATTTATGGAAATATAACTTATTTTGCGCGTAATGATTTAAAGATTGAGGAGGGGGCTTCTATATTAGGAAATGTGACTTTTAATAAGATGGAGGTGTCTTCTTTGATAATGGATTATGATATTTTGGCTAAAGGCTTGTTTGCGGTTTTAAGTATTTTCTTACTTGTAAAACTTTTGGCAATATTATTAGTCGGATTTTGTTTGATTTGGATGTTTAAAAAGTTTTCTTCTGATTTAGTTGAGGTATCTATTAAAAATTTTTGGAGGGAAGTTTTAAGAGGATTTATTATTTTAATAGTAACTCCGGTTTTAGCTGTTTTATTTTTACTAACCATAGTAGGAGGAATTGTAACTGTTGTTATTTTATTAACTTATATTTTACTTTTAGTTTTGGCCTCTATTTATAGTGGGGTGGTGTTTGGGTCGGTATTGTTTAAATATATGACAAAACAGAAAACCATAACGGTTAATATAGTAAATGGGTTGTCCGGTATAGTTATTCTTTATTTATTAGGATTAATTCCGTTGATAGGCTGGATTATTCTGGGTGTGTTTTGCTTGTCGGCTCTAGGAGCAGTTTCAAGTGTGTTATATAAAAAAATAAAATAGGATTGTTATTTTAAAAGCGACTACTTAGTAGTCGCTTTTTTTAGGTCTTGAATAATGACATTTTTAATATAATGAATGGCTAGTTCATTATTGTTTGGTTCATGTTTTACTTCTTGGCCGGTAAACCAGCGATTATCTGGACTTTCAATATTTTGAATGACTTGTTGATTGTGATCTTTAATATTTTTATGAGTCATAATATGCCTCCCAAATAAATTAAGTTTCTAATTTAAAAATACGCTTTAAGTTTAAATTAGTAAAGTTGATAATTTATTTGACTATTTTTTTAAAATATGTTTTTCTAATAAGAAATAGTAATAGTATTATTATTGTATTGATTTATGGAATTGGATATAAAAAAATTAACAGATGAGGAGATAGCTTTTAATATTCAAAAGGGGCAGGTGGAGTATTTTGAGGAGTTAATGGAGCGTTATCAAGGCAAGATAGTTGGTTATTTAAATCGTTTAATGCGTAATCAAGATGATGCGAGAGATGTTTCTCAGGATGTGTTTGTAAAAGTGTTTAGAAATATAAATAGTTTTGATGTTAGTCAAAGATTTTCCCCTTGGATATATAGAATTGCTCATAATGAGGCGGTTAATAATTTGAAACGAAGAGTGAGAGAACCTCTCCATTTTTTTGATCCGGAACTTTTATTTCCCCATCCGGTAGCGTTAGAAGACCCACAGAGTGATGTGGAGAAGGAGGAGATTAAGATGGCGCTTGAAAAATGTTTGGAGTTGGTAGATGAGAAATATAGAGAGGTGCTGGTTTTAAGATATTTTGAGGATTTGGATTATAAGGATATTTCTGAAATTTTGAAGATTCCGGTAGTAACAGTTGGAGTGAGACTAAATCGGGGAAAAAATAGATTAAAAAAAATATATAATGAACACTATGGACAATAATTTAAGAGAAAAAATTTTAGCCAAAATTAGAAATAAAGAAATAAAGATGGTACCAAGGAGTTATTTTATTTTAAGGTCATTGCTTTATTTCGTAACCACTCTTTTCTTTTTTGTTTTGGCGGTGTTTCTGTTAACTTTTGTTTTTTATGTTTTTAAAATAAATGGAATTTTATCATTACCTTATTTTGGTCTTAAGGGAGTGAGGGACTTTTTATTATCTTTGCCGTTATTACTTTTAGTAATTACGTTGTTATTTTTTGGAGTAGCGGCTTTGTTTTTAAAAAAACACCCGGTAACTTATAGAAGGCCTTTAATTTATTCAGTAGGGGCTCTGCTCGTGATATTTAGTGTGGGGACGGTTTTGATAGTTAAAACGGGTGAGGTGAGAAGATCTTTATATATGACGATTGAAAAAAATAATATTCCTTTTGTGTCGGATTTTTATGATGAGTATAAAATGGTGGGGGCAAGAAATGTAACTTTGGGTAGAGTGGTTTCTTTGTATGATGAGGGTATAGAGATTAATTCAAGAGATAGGGGGAAGCGATATTTTGTGGCTTTTGGTCCGCAGACTTCTTTGTATTCTGATAAAAAGATAGAGGTGGGAGATTATGTGATAGTGCATGGCCGGAAAAATGGCCATACTATTGGGGCTTTTGTGGTGGAGAGGGTGCGGGAGTAACTTTGCTTTATATTTTGGTTAGAGGTCGTATATTTATTATGACTTGCTTTTTTATTTTTTTTGTGTTTTCATTGTATTTATAAGTACATTTAAAATTTCATATTTGAAGGAGAAATATTATGAAAAGATTTTTAGGATTGTTTTTGGTGGTTGTTTTGGTTTTGGGTTTTGGGTCTGTGGCTAAGGCGCAGGATGATTCATGGATTAAGGATCAGGATCCTTTTTTCACTCTTATTGTAGCCGGACTGATGAATGACTCAATTGAATTGAATCAAGATATTCGTTTAGATAATGTGATTGGGTCCGGTGCTTTTTTGTGGAATCGTTATAGAGAATTAAATAATCATAGACCTATAACGATTAATATGTTTGATTATAATGATGATTTGGAAATTTTCTTCCAAGAAAAAGATTATCGTCATTTTAATTTTACTAATGTTTCTTTTAGTTGGGTTGATATGAGGGGGTCGGATTTTTCTTTTACAAATTTAACCGGTTCTCACTTTGCAGGAGTTTTTAGAGAAACTCGCTGGGAAAGAGCATATGTAGAAAATACGACTTTTTCTGGTACTCAACTTGGTACATCGGGTGAATCTAGTTTACAAAAATCTTATATTAATTTTATTGGTAATATAAGAAAGAGTTCAGTTATTTTTACTGATGTAAGATTTGATAATTCAACTTTTTTAAATTCGAATGTTTCATTAATATTTAAGAGTTGCTCTTTTGCTAATGTGGTTTTGGATGGCCATTTTATGGCGCAATCTGTTTTTTATGAATGTGTTAATTTGTACAGAGGTCTTATGGAAAATTCTGTGCGAATTACTCGCGTTAATAATGGTTTGCCGGAGTTGAGTCTTTTAGAGGAAAATCAGGCTTCTAAAATAATAAATTTAGAATCTTACGCTTCCGAGCTTAAAGAGTTAGTAACGGAAGGACCTGAAACTAATTTAAAATTTATTGATTTAGAAGAAAATCAAAAAACTTTAATTTCTGGATCAGATAGGGTGGTTTATAGTTTTTTGGCTAGGTCAAATAATGGTAGTTATCTTGATAAAATTGATTTTTGGGTAATTGCTGAAGATTTGGCTATTGATGACTATAAGCTTTATGCTTATAGGGATAGAGATTTTACTCAACTTATAGAGCCAACTGGCTCGCCTTATAAGGAATCAAGTTTTTCCTTTATAGGTCAGCAGGCAGATGTTGAAATTCCTGAAGGAGATATATTTTCTGCTGGCGATGTTATCAGTATTTTAACTGATGCTAATGGGCCGGATATAAATGGTCGGCCATCTTTTACATTAAGCCCTAATAAAACTGTATATTTTCAGTTAGTGGCTAATGTATCAAATGTAGTAACTTCTCAATCTCGATTGAGGGTATCGTTGTATGACGCTAGTCCTCAGATGTTAGAGATGATTACGTTAAATCCATAAATTTTAGCATCTTAATAAGGGCGTACAAATTTGTACGCCCTTTTTTATTTGCCTAAATTATTTAAGGGGGGTAGGATAGATTTATGTTGAAGAAGGATAAAAAAGCTTTTGATTTATATAAAAAAGAGGCAAAGAGGCAAAGGGAGACTATTGATTTAATTGCCTCGGAAAATGTTATGTCCTCCTCGGTACTGGAGGCCCTATCTTCAAATTTGGCTAATAAATACTCGGAGGGGTATCCGGGGAAGAGATATTATCCGGGCAATGAGGTGGTGGATGAGGTGGAAAAATTGGCGCAGGCGCGGGCTTTGAGAATGTTTGATTTGGATGAAAAAAAATGGGGGGTTAATGTGCAACCATATTCTGGGTCGCCAGCTAATTTGGCTATTTATTTAGCGCTTATAAATCCGGGAGAAAAAATAATGGGCTTAGAGTTAGCTTCGGGTGGGCATTTAACTCACGGGCATAAAGTGAGCGCCACGGGGATTTTGTTTAAGGCGGTGCAGTATGGAGTTGATAAAGACGGAAGGCTTGATTATAAAGAAATAGAGGCATTAGCTAAAAAAGAAAAACCTAAAATTATTGTCTCCGGTACGACGGCTTATGCGCGAGAAATTGATTTTAAGAAATTCTCCGAGATCGCTAAAAAAGTAGGAGCCTATCAGGTAGCTGATATAAGTCATATAGCGGGACTAGTGGCGGCAGGTTTACATAAATCTCCTTTTCCTTACGCGGATGTCGTGATG
>PCWO01000003.1:0-7075 GCA_002796205.1 Candidatus Liptonbacteria bacterium CG11_big_fil_rev_8_21_14_0_20_35_14 | reverse complement strand
TTTCCGGGAATACAGGGAGGGCCACATGGAAATGTGATGCTCGCAAAAGCGGTGGCCTTTCAGGAGGCTGCACAAAAAAGTTTTGTAAGTTATCAAAAACAGGTTGTTAAAAATGCCAAGCAGTTATCTTTGAGTTTAATTGATTTAGGTTTTAATTTGGTGACTGGTGGAACGGATAATCATTTAATGCTTGTTGATGTGACTAATTTTAATATAGATGGAGCTCTAGCCGAAAATAGATTGTCTAGAGTTGGCATATTGGCTAATCGTAATGCGGTGCCGGGGGATGATAAACCTTTTAAGCCATCGGGAATAAGAATGGGGACGCCAACGGTGACCAGTTTAGGAATGAAAGAAAAAGAAATGAAAGAAATAGCAGAAATTATAGCCTTAGCCTTAGCTAATAGGGAAAGAGTTGATATATTAAAAAAGAGAGTTTTAAATTTGATTAAAAAATTTACCCTGTTAAATAATTTTAAATTTTAATAAAATATGTGTTACACTTATATTTTAAAAAGCAAAAAAGATAGTAAATTTTATACTGGATATACGAGTAATTTAAAATTAAGATTTGAACAACATAATAAGGGGCTTGTTTATTCAACTAAAGATAGAGTACCATTAAAACTTATATACTATGAAGCTTGTCTTAATCAACAAGATGCTACACACAGAGAAAAATATTTAAAAACATACTTCGGTAAGATGTTTATAAAAAATAGACTCAAATCTTATTTAACAGGGTAAATGAAAATAGATGGTAATAAAATACAAGCGGAGATTTTAGATAATCTTAAAAAACAGGAAAAACCCAAAGGAATATTAGTGGCTGTTTTGGTTGGAAATAATGAGGCTTCGCAAAGTTTTTTAAAAATAAAAAAGAAAGTGGCGGAGGAGTTGGGAGTGGATTTTAGAATATATGAATTTGATGAAAATATAAGTACAAATAAATTAAGAGAGGAGGTGGTTAGGATATCTAAACAGAAAAGTGTTAGAGGAGTTATTGTCCAGTTACCTTTACCAGGGACTATAAATAGAGATAGGGTTTTAAAAGCTATGCCGGCAGAAAAAGATATTGATGCTTTAAATGAAAATAGTATCTATAAGGCGCCAGCGGTTTTAACTGGGTTAACAATAATTGAAAGACAGGGTTTAATTTTAAATAATTTATCTTGTGCGGTGGTTGGGGCTGGATTTTTAGTGGGTAAACCAATGACTGATTATTTAATCGGAAAGGTTAAGAAAATAACTATATTTGAGGAGGGAAGTGATTTGAGAGAGTTGGTTAATTATGATTTGGTAATTTTAGGAACTGGTAAGGCGGGGTTAGTTGATGATTCTAATATAAAAGATGGGGCCTTAGTAATAGATTTTGGGTATTATGAGGGAAAGGGAGATTTGAGTTTGGAAAATATTTCAGAGGAAATAAATTATACACCCACACCCGGAGGAACCGGGCCGGTATTAGTGGCTAAGTTGTTTGAAAATTTTTATAAAACTTTATAGGAGGTAAATTAAATGGAAGAGGATAAGTCTAGATTTAGTCATCTTCTTAACGAGATGGAAACTCATTATAATTCTATATATATAAATGATAATGGAGATATTGAAAATGTTTCTAACGAGTTAAGATTTTTAATTGAAAATATTATTCCTTTAGATGTTAGATTTAAAGGAATTGATGCCACTTTACATTTTTTAAGAAGAAAGCTTTTGTAAAATAAAAAATCCGATATTACTCGGATTTTTCTTTTATTTTAGCAAGCGTTTCTTTTTCTATATCTTTAAGAAGTTTTTTATCTTCTTTAAGAATGTTTTTAGCGTTATCAAATCCGACAGCGATGCGATGGTCGTTGTAGGAGATTGAGGCGCCAGCTTTTTTAACAACGCCGTATTTTATAGAGGCGGTGAGAACATCGGCTTCGTAGGAAATACCATCGCCCCACATAATCATAAATTCGGCTACTTTAAATGGAGGAGCAACTTTGTTTTTGACAACTTTAGCTTTAACTTGACTACCGACAACTTCGTCTCCCTTTTTTATTTGAGCGATGCGACGAACATCTATTCTGACCGAGGAATAAAATTTTAAAGCTCGGCCGCCGGGGGTTGTTTCGGGGGAACCAAACATAACGCCTATTTTTTCACGAAGTTGGTTAATAAAAATAATTAGAGTACCGGATTGAGCGGTAATGGCTGTTAATTTTCTTAAGGCTTGACTCATCATGCGAGCCTGAAGTCCGATAAATTGAGCGCCCATTTCGCCTTCAATCTCGACTCTAGGAGTTAGAGCGGCCACTGAATCTACAACGACAATATCAATAGCTTTTGACCGAACCAGAGATTCTAAAATATTTAGAGCCTCCTCGCCGTTATCGGGTTGAGAAATTAAAAGTTCATTTATTTTAACACCAAGTTTTTTAGCGTAGTCTGGGTCCATAGCATGCTCGGCATCAATATAGGCAGCTAGACCTCCCTTTTTTTGAGCTTGGGCGACTACGTTTAGAGCCAGGGTAGTTTTACCTGAACTTTCGGGACCGAATATTTCTACAATTCTGCCTTTAGGTAGACCATTTACACCGAGAGCAATATCTAGGGAAAATGAGCCGGTTGAGATAGTGTCTACATTTACTTTTTTAGTGTCTCCTAAAGTCATTATAGCGCCTTCTCCAAATTTACTTTGGAGATCGGAAAGGAGGGATTCTATACTTGGTTTTAAATTTTCATCTTTTTTAATTGGCATTTTTTTATTATTCTTTAATTATATTATCAATTTCCTCAAGATTTTATTCGGTGGGGTCGGGAGTTTTTATTATTTTACTGGCTTCTTCAAAAATAATTTGTCTAATTATTTCAGAGGTTCCGCCTAAAAATTTAGAGGCTTTTATTTTAAAAGTATTAAGGCCTGGCTCAAGTAGAACCTCTTTTTGAAAGCCGTTATTCTCGTCTAAATCTATTAATTCTTCGTTGATAGTTATTTTAATTTCATTTTTAGTGCTACCAATAATGGTGTAAATTTTAGATGAGGTGGTGACGCTTTCTTGATTTGGATCTAAAATAGTTAAAGATGGACTGCTAAATAAATCATTAAATTTAAATACTATATATATAAGAGCTAATAGAGCGATACCTCCGATAACAAACATTTTTGTATTTGAATTATTTTGAATAGAAAATCTATTAGAGGGAAGTTTATCATGGCCGCCGGATATTTTAATGGAATTTTCTTTTTTATAAAGCTCCCAAAGAAGTTCGCCGTCTAGTTCTAGATTATGAGCCAATCTGATTATATAGCCGTGAATATAGGGAGCAGCTGGTAGATAGGAATTTTCACCTCGGATTATTAATTCAAGATATCTTTGAGGTATGCGACTTGATTCAGCTAGTTTGCCTAGATTGGTTCCATTTTGCTCTATGGCTTCTATAATTATGTCTTTAAATTGTTTATCCATAAAGTTGAGATGGTCTGGCGTTTTTAGGCCTCTATTTCGTCGCCAATTGATTCTATATAAACCTCGCGAGGTTTAGCACCTTCGCCTGGCCCTATTATGCCTTTTTCTTCCATAATATCAAGTAGACGAGCCGCTCTAGCATAACCTACTTTAAGTCTTCTTTGCAGAAGTGAGGCGGAGGCTTTTTGGGCAATTCTAACTGTTTCAATAGCATCTTCCAGCATATCATCCTCTGAACCGGCTTCAGCAAATTGATCAAATATATTATTTTTATGTTCTTCTTTATGGGCCTCAAATTGAGGGGTTTCGCCGGCCTGCATGTCGGCTAGAATTTCTTGGTTGTGGTCTCTAATAAATTTAGTAACGGCGCTTATTTCTTCTTCGGTAACGAGGGAACCTTGGATACGGAGAGGCTTACTTTGTTTTTGACTAATGAGAAGAGTATCGCCACCCCCTAAAAGTTTTTCGGCGCCAGCGGTGTCTATAATAGTTCTGGAGTCTATTTGGCTAGCTACTTTTAGCGCCAGGCGGGTAGTGATGTTGGCTTTTATAAGACCGGTAATAACTTCAACGGAGGGTCTTTGAGTAGCTAAAATAAGGTGAATACCGACAGCCCGAGCCATTTGGGCGATACGCACAATATAGCCCTCTACTTCTTTGCCGTATGAGGACATAAGGTCGGCCAATTCATCAACCACAATAACTATAAAAGGCATTATTTCAGAATCTTTTTTCTTAGTTATTTTTTCGTTGTAACTCATTATGTCGCGCGCGCCAATTTCTTCCAGAATTTGATAGCGTTTTTCCATTTCGTTAATAGCCCAACGGAAGACGCCAATAGCTTTTTTGTTTTGAGTAATAACGGGAGCAACCAGATGGGGAATGCCTTGGTAAACAGAAAGCTCAACTCTTTTTGGGTCTATGAGAATAAGTCTTAGGGTTTCGGGGGAATTTTTATATAAAAGAGAAATAAGAATAGTGTGGATAGTCACTGACTTTCCACTACCGGTAGCGCCAGCTACCAGCATGTGAGGCATTTTAGAAATATCTTCGCTAATAGGTTCCCCGGTAACGTCGCGTCCTAAAATGACACTAAGAAGTTCATTGTTGTTAAATTCGGCAACTTCAAGAAGATTTCGAAGTCTGACGGTGGCGGCGGTTTTGTTTGGAACCTCAATGCCAACCAGAGACTTGCCTGGAATTGGAGCCTCTATTCTAACGGGGTGGGCGGCTAGGGCGAGAGATAGATCTTGGTTTAGAGCAACAATTTTTGAAAGTTTAACTCCTTCGGCGGGTTTTAGAGTATAGCGTGTAACTTTGGGTCCGATATTTATTTCGCCCATTTCAACCGGGATATTAAAACTTTCAAAGGTTCTTTTAATAATATTAGCGTTGGCTCTTAAATCGCCGGCGGTAGCTTTTTCGTTGGATGATTTTAAAAGAGATAATGGAGGAGGGGTATAATTTTTAAAGTCTATTTTTTTTATAGGTTTTAAGGTTGGAATAATATTTGAGACATCTTTAATATTTAGATCATCTTCTTTTTCATTACTTTCTTCTTCTATTTCATTATTTTCTTTCTCTATTTTATTGATTCTTTGGATTTCTTTGTCGGTTAAGCCGGAATTTAAAACTTCTTCTTTCTTATTTTTTTTCTTTATTTGTAGGGGGAGATTTAGGGTTATAAGAAGGGAGGCTAAAACAATAGTTAGAGTTATAATAACCCCACCGGTATAGCCGAAGGCCAGTTCTATACCGCCTAAAAGAGAGCCAATTATACCACCACTGGCTTCGGATATAATATCAAGCAAACCAAGACCGGAAACTACAAAAAGAAATCCGCCGATTAGGGTTCTAGTAACAGGTTTTTTTTGATCGGCTATGATTAACCCTAGAGCTATTATTATTGAAATTATAGGAAGGAGATAATAGCCAATACCAAATAAACTATTTAAACCTTTATACATTAAATTACCGGCCGGACCAGATGAACCAAAGGCTGATAAGGTAAATATTAAAGAGATGGCAAAAAAAATAATAGCCAGTATGCTTTTTTTAGTATCGGGGTGAAGAAAGCTCCATTCCGTTTTTCCTCCCGATTCCTCGTTTGTTATATGTTTTTTCTTTCGGCCCATTTGCTTACAGTATATATTAATAGAGTTTTGAAGACAAAACAAAGAGATTAATTATTTATATTTAAAAAACATAACCATATTTACAAAAACAGTTTTAAATCATCTAAGTTATTTTTAAAAAACACGGCACTCGCCCCTTCCAGCGAGGGGCGGTGCCTCGTTCTCGGTTAATTTTCTTCCCTTGGGGAAGACCAAAGCAAAATTAACCTGCGAAAGGCTTTTTAAAAATAACTTAGATGATTTTGTAAATATTTGATAAATGGACAAGTTTTTGGTAAATTAATTTGTTTTAAAATGATAAGTATAATATTATAGTTATAGTTGTTTAAATTATATTAGATAGAGGTGGATTATGAACTTTTTCGGTAACCCTTGGCGTACAAAGTTGTTTTTTGCTTATGGATGGTTTTTTGTTTTATTTATTACATTAGACAGGGCATACTCAGTTATTAATACGATGGTGGGTATACCTAACGATATTTCAGGAATTGGATTAGTATTGTTTGAAGTATTTTTCGTTGCTGTATTTGTTTTGGGTATTGTATTTTTTTGTTTTTGGACATATATGGTTTTATCTATTATTAGACGTCCACTTCCATCTTTCTTTATGGAATATTAAGTGTAATTGTATTAGAATTGTCTCCTTAAATAAATTTTTAGGGAGATTTTTATTTAAATACTAAAATATATTTTTTAAAAAAATGATGATATTTTTTAATACTTTTTGATAAATGGATGAGTTTTTGTTAATGTTTGTTTATTATGGATAAAGTAGTATTAGATATAGAAACAAAAAATACATTTGCCGATGTAGGTGGGCAACAGAATTTAAGGATGCTAGATATGTCGTTCGTGGGGATTTATTCGTATGATAAGGATAAATATTTGTCTTTTTTTGAGAAGGATTTTAATAAGTTGTCGGAGTTTTTTAATAATGTAGGGTTGATTATCGGTTTTGCCTCCAATCGTTTTGATGTGCCGATATTAGATAAATATGTGTCTTGTGATTTATTTTCTATCCATAGAGTGGATATACTGGACGAGATTGAGATGGCTAGTGGTAGGCGAATCGGGCTTGATTTATTGGCCTCGGTAAATCTAGGAATTGGAAAGAGTGCGGATGGTATGAAAGCTGTACAATTTTATAAAGAAGATAAATTGAAGGAGTTGCAGGATTATTGTATTCAGGATGTTAAGGTGACAAAAGATTTGTATGATTTAGCAAAAAAAAGAGGATATTTATTGGTGCCTGATAAGTTTACGGGAGAGAATATTCAGATTGATTTATCTTTTGATGAGGGAGAGATGATAATACAACAAAACCTTTTTTAGGAGTTGTTCGTTATTTATAAGTGAAATATCATTATTTTAATTTAAGTATATAGATTTATGAAAACTCGTTATTCTTTTATTTTAGGAGTATTGCTTGGAGTTAGTTTATTTTTTATACAGCCCTCTGTTTCCGAGGCTAATTTTTTGACAGATATA
>PCWO01000024.1:3375-11088 GCA_002796205.1 Candidatus Liptonbacteria bacterium CG11_big_fil_rev_8_21_14_0_20_35_14 | reverse complement strand
CCAGCCGTCGCTGTGTCAAAGGTAAACTTGTAAAGTCCAATTCCGCCTGTTGATG
Source organism: Candidatus Liptonbacteria bacterium CG11_big_fil_rev_8_21_14_0_20_35_14 (assembly GCA_002796205.1). GTDB lineage: Bacteria > Patescibacteriota > Minisyncoccia > UBA6257 > XYB1-36-10 > 1-14-0-20-35-14. The sequence continues at coordinate 11,033 of PCWO01000024.1, read as the reverse complement.
GAGCCGAAACTGAAAACTTGTACAATGTCCTATCAGTGGCTGCCACTAAGGTTGTTTCAGCCGATGAAAGACTTATTTGCGCTACAGTTGGAGTGGCTTTAAAGACTTTTACTCCATTTGAGCTTGTATCAGATCCGGAAGCATACAAAGTTGTACCCGATGAAGCTCCGATACCCTTTGTGCTTGAGTTACCACTTGAGTCTTTATCAGTCGCATCCCAGTCAATCTTAATAGTATGACCTGGATTTGACTGACTTGTTCCAATCGCCGCGATATCGGCCTTCAAAGTAAGTACTATATCACTATCCTTTGGAATAGTTACACCAGACAAAGTCATCGTAGCCGCGTCTCCTACAAACACCGCCTCTCCCACAGCGCTAGAACCGCCTGCCAACCAGGCTGTTACCTTGGTAACATCCGATGGCGTGTTAGAGCCAGTCCCACTTAACTGTAAGATTAATTGACTCAAAGTAATATCCTCATTAGCCGAAGTTAAACGTAGAGCCGAAACAGTATTACCTGTTGTATTAGCATTTATTAACTTAAGCGATGGGCTTGATGAATCAAGCGCGATAGTTAATGTTCCCGACCCCGTCATAGTTATAGTCTGACCATTTGAAGCTGTTAATGTCTCCGTAATATCCTGACCAGATGTTAATCCGGTTGATACTACTCTTCCGGCAGTATTCTCAAGACCAAATGCATAAGTGTCACCAGTCCCGTTAGCGGCAATGTCACACTTCCAATCAAGTGTCTTGGTAGTTCCTTTAGTAATTGTTAATCCGGTGTCAAATGTGACTGTGATTTCATCTCCTTGTGCATTTGCGTTTGTTGGATTAGAAATATTACTTCCGGTGTTCAAAGCCGTTGAGCCATCATACATCTGACAGTTTGTTAAATCATCAGCCGTATTAGCTGTTCCAAGCACCTGTAGTGTTGGATACATAGCCGTTAATCGTACATCCTCTCCCGAGGCCGTGGCATCTAAGATGTATTTAGCAAATGTAAATTGGTTAATGCCTCTGACCACCGTTTGAGCAAATGGAGTTGGCGAAACCGAGACTCTAAGAGCCGAGCCCTTAACCGTCATCGTATTGGCTGTTACTCCCGAGCTTGGAGTTGGTGTAATTGTCACTCCGGTTGTCACACCCTTAACTGTTGTCCAACCTGAAGGAGTAGTGGAAGCCGAAATTGTAACATCGTTAGCAAAATCTGTTCCGAGTTTACCCTTCATAGTATAGATAGTTCGTCCCGCTTTAAATGTAACCGTGTCAGAGAAGGTAACCGTACCATTTGTGTTTTCGGCCGTCCCTACCCCATCCTCTGGCCCAGCTACCACATTTCCACTAGCGTCTACTAAAGTAATACTTGTTATATCCTCCGGATCAGCTGTAGCTGAATCTCCCGAAAGATAAAGCTGGAATATCATAGTAGCCACCGTTATATCCTCACCCTTAACATCAACCTCCCAACCACCAAGTGGCTGATCAGCTAAGTTAACAGCAATACTGGTCGCCTCCACGCTAGAAGCCTTGGTTACATTAATTGTACCGGCTGAAACAGTTACCTGGAAAGCGTCAAAGTTAGGCTGGGCTGAATGGAAATTTCCATCATCAGCGCTAGCTGCCACCTCTGAAGCTGTTGGTAGTAAGGCGTAACCAAAGGTATCTCCAACAATCTGAACATCAGCGTATCTATAAAGGTCAAAGTCAATAGTTCTAGCTGAACCACCTACAATATCACCTTTAAGAGTTACCTCTTTAGAATTACCTTTTAATACTTTAATACCACTTCCAAATTTAGCTACGTAATCATCTCCGCTCACAGTGGCTTCGTAGGCCGTACCGTCAACGTAAATTTTTACATTTGTTAAATCATCTACTGAAGCTGAACCTGACTGATTAAATTTAACAGATTTCAAGGTTAAATCTTCAGCCGAACCAGCTGTCACTTTAATAGATGAGAAAGTATACCCGGTGGTGCCAACCTCTTTTGTTTGGCTAGAACCTGGGTCCGATGGACCACGTGTCAAAGTAGCTGTTCCGATTGAGAGAGTACTGTTCACTGTGTGAGTTGCTCCTACCATTGGATAACTAGCATTAACCGTTGTGCCATTTAAAGTTTTAACTCCGACCAAGGACAAACTTGCCAACTGTCCGTTGTAAGCATCCTGATCTGAATCCGAGTCACCGGCAATTGTAATTGTTCGTGACTTACCGGCCTTAATCACAAAATCCTCTGTCAAACGAGCCTGGTGAGTTGATCCAAATGTTTTGGAATCACCAATACGAACACCATCCTCATCAAGTAATACTACTCCCGAAAAAGCAGCGTCGCTTGATTGACCTGTTCTTTCAATAGTAACTTCGTCAATAGTTGCATCTCCATCTGAAGAAGCGGTAAAGACAAGGTTTGTGAAAGGACGGCTTGCAAAGCTTTCACCAAACAAACCGGCTGCCGGCTGTGTTGAAGCCAAACTTACAGTTACACTACCTGCCGGTCCAGTTGTTGTTGTAGTTGAACCTGTTGATGTTGAACCAGTCGATCCGGTTGAACCAGTTGATCCGGTTGATCCGGTTGATCCTGTACTTGTAGTAACTGTTGCTACATGACTTCGTGTTAATGGACCAAAGTATCCAGCTGGCGGATTAATTCCATTAGCTGCCTGATACTTGGCCAAAGCTGCTCTGGTTAAAGATCCAAAGTAAGTTGTTTCACTTCCTGTAGATCCTGCCCCGCTGGCAGCGACTGTGAACCCTTGCGAATTCAAGAACTTCTGTAAGGCCATAACATCATCTCCACGACTGCCCACAGTGAGGTTGCGAGTGTAGTTGAAAGATGTAGCTGTTGAGGTGCTACTAGAAGAACTTCCGTTTAATTGCGCCTGTAACTGCTGAATTTGAGCCTGTAAATCGGCAATCAAAGCCTGCAAATCGGCTGTAGTGCTTTGTGCCTGTGCTACCGGAACAACCAAAGTTGCGCCCGAAAGCCAAACTGCAGTAGTTAAAGAAAGCGCAATTGCTGTAATTTTCTTGTATTTATTCATTTTATGCGCGTAAATTTCTTAAATTTATTTTATTATAATTGTAATTAATCATATTAACCCAATGTATTATTTTTCAGAAAGATCTACTCGCAGTATCATCGACCAACCATCCTACTCCTGTGAGGGTAACGGCTTTAAAAGCCAAGATGTTTAGGTTGATAAAACAAAAAGATCTGTAATATCTAAATTAAAAAAACTCACCTTCCTTAAAGTGAGTTTTTTAATACGCTAATACACCAAAATAACGAATTAGCGTATATTCTTTTAAAACCTCACTTTTAAAGAATATAAATCAAAACGAGTTTCAAACACTATACCACAACTCATAAAACAGAGCAAGGTAAAGTATCTTCAGCAAGTTCTAGCCTATAAAACGTATTCTCTATAAAATAAGTTACACTATTCAAAGACTTCTATAAAACGTCCCCGGCCCACTATTACCAATTTTTTCTATTTTACCCTCCTCTATCAGACTTTCTAAATCATATCTAAGAGTCCTTTCGCTATAATCAGGAAAAGAAGCCATTAAATCTCTTATAAAACAAATTCCTTCTTTTTTAACCTTCTCTAAAACTAAATCCCTTCTAACATCAGCTTTACTTCTCTTTCTATCACTATCTTCATCCTCTTTTGCAACATCATCATTCGGCAAATCTATATCACTTTTTGCCGAATTATTTATTGCCGAATTATTTTCTTTTATAATAGAAGTATCTTCCTCTACTATCTCATCCTCAAAAACCTCCTCTTCCTCATTAAGTGCTATATCAAAATCATCATCCACCACCTCGGGTTCAGAATATGAAGTAAATACAGTCTCCGCGTTAAAACTTCCCCTTTCCTCTGGAATAAGCACATACTCAAAATCATATATTTTATCAACTATAATATTTTTATTTTTTTCAGTTATATGATTTAACTTATAAGCCAAAGACACTAATTGTCTTAATATTCCCGAGTGATTTAAAAACTCCTCCGAACTTCTAAGCATTGAGGATTCAATTAAATCAATAGACCTCATTTTAATACGATCTCTTAAATAATCATTTTCTATCGTTTCAGCTACCCGAAATAATACATAAGACAAATTTGCCACTTCCTCTAATAAATCTTGAGTCATCATTGTGGGTAATAATAATCAAAAAATTAAATCCGGTCAACAAAACTAGCTTTAAACCACAAAAAACAAATTAGACAACACTCCAAGTAGACAATTTTAAAATTAAAAGAAATAAAATAATAAACACGCTACCCATAGTTAAATAAAAAGTAGCGTTAGCCTTTTTCCCTCTCTCCTGGGTCACTAATATCTCCTGAATAACTACTCCACTAAGTAAAGCTATGGCCGCTTTATTAACAAACTCAATCGGCAAAAATGAAATTATATAAATTATCTGAATCATTATAAAAACCGCCACCCCTCCCCATAAAGATTTTAAAGAAACCCCAGTTGAGACTCTAGCTAAATCAGAAAATAATAAATACAAAGACCATATTAAAAATATATAAGCGTATATTGTAAATCTAGAAAAGAACACCAGAAAAAAGAAGGCTAATAAAACCACCATCATTAGTAATGTATTTATTATTCTATAAACATAAAGTTTACGCACAAAAAATAATTCCTTAAGACCAATTAAAAAACCCGACACTACCGCTAAAAGCAACGCCAAAAAATAATTAAACGATTCAGGCAAAAACCCAAAAAAGAAACTGATAATCAGTATTGCCCAAATAGTATTATTATAAGAAAGCACCGGATCCCCTTTTGTTTTATAAATAAAAAAAAGAAAAACAACTAAAAAAAGCCCCCATGGCAAATAAAGCCAGCCTAAAGCAATTATCAACCCCCTAGTGACTAAAGACCAAGGAATCTCCTTTAATATAAGCCCTAACTTTTGTTCCATGAGATATTTCTTTTTTTATAATTGAGTCAGCCAATTGATCAAGTACTAATTTTTGAATCAATCTTTTTACCGGCCGAGCTCCGTACCTTGGATCAAAACCGTGTTCCGCTAAATATTTTTTAACCTCTTTATTAAAGGTAACCGAAATTTTAGATTGTGCCAATCTCTCCTTTACCAAACCAAGCTGAATCTCCACAATCTGCTCCATATCTTTATTAGTCAAAGGGTTAAACACCACAATCTCATCTATACGATTTAAAAACTCCGGCCTAAAGTTTTCTCTTAATACTTCCTGTAATCGCTCTTTATATTCATTAGACTCCTTTTTCTGCTCCTTCTCCGGCGCATTAAAGAATCCTAAGTTTGATACCTCGCTTGATAACTCACTGCCCACGTTAGAGGTCATAATTATAATTGTGTTTTTAAAGTTAACCTGCCTCCCCTTTGAATCAGTTAATCTTCCATTATCCAAGACTTGAAGTAATACATTAAATACTTCCGGGTGCGCCTTTTCAATCTCATCAAATAAAATCAAACTATAAGGTCTGTGACGCACAATTTCAGTTAAATATCCTCCCTCATCAAAACCGACATACCCCGGCGGCGACCCGATTAATTTAGACACCGAATGCTTTTCCATATACTCTGACATATCAATACGCACCAACGCCTTATCATCGTTAAACATAAAATCAGACAAAGCCTTAGCTAGTTCCGTTTTACCCACTCCCGTCGGCCCTAAAAACATAAACGAACCAAATGGTCTGTTATCATCCGATAATCCCGCTCTCGCTCTTCGTAACGCCGCCGCAATTCCTTTAATAGCCTCCTCCTGACCAACCACCCGATTAGACAGGTCTTTCTCTGCTCGTAAAAGTTTAGAAACCTCGCTTTCTAGCATTTTCGTGACTGGAATACCCGTCCAACGAGACACCACCATGGCAATATCGGCCTCATCCACCGCCTCTTTTACAAAATCATTTTTCTGCCCAAATTTTTTCTTGATTGCAAAATGTTTTTTCTCAAACATCTTTAAATCCTTTTCCGCTTTTGGTAATTCCCCATAAGTAATCTCGGCCACTCTCTCTAAATTACCCCCTCTTTCAGCTGTTTCCGCCTCGTATTTTAAAGATTCCACCATCTGTCTTATGTCATGAAACTTCTCAAATGTTATTTTTTCCGAATGCCATTTAGCCGACAAATCATCATTTTTTTGTTGCAACTCTTTAAGTTCTTTATGTATTTCTCTTATTCTTTTACCAGTACTATCCTCTTTCATAAGAGCCTGCTTTTCCACCTCCAGACGGGTTATATTACGACGAATAAAGTCTATCTCTTTTGGTAAACTTTCTGTTTCAATCCGCCGCCCCGCCGCCGCCTCATCTATTAAATCAACCGCTTTATCGGGTAAAAATCTATCAGTTATATAACGAGTAGATAAATTAACCGCCGCCGAAATAGCCTCATCTTTTATACGCATTCCATGATGAAGTTCATATTTTTCCTTAAGCCCTCTAAGTATTGAAATACTATCTTCCACGTTTGGCTCCTCCACAAATATAGGCGCAAATCTGCGTTCCAAAGCCGCATCTTTCTCAATATGTTTTTGAAATTCTTTAATAGTTGTCGCTCCAATCGCATGCAATTCTCCTCGAGCCAAAGCCGGCTTTAAAAGTTGCGAAGCATCAATCGCCCCCTCGGCCGACCCCGCCCCAACTATCGTATGAATCTCATCAATAAATAATAAAAGCTTTCCCTGACTTTGCTGAATTTCTCTCATAAAAGCCTTCAGTCTATCCTCAAACTCACCACGAAACTTTGTGCCAGCTATTAAAGCCCCCAGATCAAGCATAATAACCTCTTTATTTTTAAGAGTCTCTGGAATATCGCCTGAAATAATTCTCTGCGCTAAGCCCTCCACAATGGCCGTCTTTCCCACTCCCGGCTCCCCAATTAATATTGGGTTATTTTTTGTTCTACGAGATAAAACTTGCACTAACCGACGCAACTCCTCATCTCGGCCTATCACTGGGTCAAGCTTTCCCTCCCGTGCCTGATTTGTTAAATTAACCGAGTATTTTTCAAGTACCTGGAATTTATTTTCCGGAGTCTGATCCACTACTCTCTGCGCCCCTCTTAAATTTGATAGCACCTTAAGCAAAGCCTCCCTTTTTACATTGTATCTATTTAATAAGTCTTGAGCCGATGAAGGTGTTTCAAGTAGCGAAAACAATAAATGCTCACAAGACACAAACTCATCTTTTTGAATCTGCGCTATTTTCCCAGCCTGATCTAACACCTGCATAACCTCTTTTGATAAATATAACTGGGCAGAATTATCCTGTGTATTTTTTGATAAAGCCGATAATTCATCCTCTACATCAGAGGATAAATGAGCTAAATCAACTTTTGAACGAACCAAAAGTGGCTGGACTAAAGTTGTCGGGTCAGCCATTAACGTTGCTAATAAATGAAGAGGTTTTAACTCCCCATGGTGCGATGAAGCCGCTAACTCTTGCGCATTTTGTAAAGCCTCCTGGGCTTTTAAAGTAAATCTGTGAAAATTTGACATATAGTATGTATTTATATACTAAACTATATTTACTAAAATTTCAAATAAAAACAGCCACAAATTAATTAACTAGAGGCCACATATTTAAAGTAATCATAATTATATTTATAAAACAATTTGAAAAGTTCTTTTT
>PCWO01000024.1:0-3366 GCA_002796205.1 Candidatus Liptonbacteria bacterium CG11_big_fil_rev_8_21_14_0_20_35_14 | reverse complement strand
TTCTTTTTAAACAAAGGAGTTCTAATGAGTTAAAGGAGGCTTTAACGAAGTTAGGCGACTATTGTTTATAAGGTCTTTGAGACCTGTTTTTGTAAATATGGTTATGATTAAATTATTTTTTAAAAAAATATTTTTTTTTAAAATCCAATATATATCTGTTATCATACAATAAACAAAGTATTACATGTCACCTAATCTTCAAAACCTAAGAAGCTCTATTCCCCTCCTTAAAAAAACGAACCTCGTTTATTTAGATTCCGCCTGCTCCTCTCTTAAACCCGCCCCCGTTATTGAAGCTATCGTAGACTACTACCAAAACTTCCCCGCCTGCGCTAATCGCAGTATTCACTCCCTCGGCCTTAAAGTTACTAAAGAAGTAGAAATCGCCCGAAAAAATATAGCCAATTTTATAGGGGCCAAACAAAACGAAATTATTTTTACTAAAAATACTACCGACAGTATTAATTTAGTCGCCCACTCCTTAGACTTTAAACCAAACGATATTATTTTAACAAACGACAAAGAACACAACTCCAATTTTCTTCCTTGGCAAAATCACAAAATCGCTCAACACAAAATTATAAGCACTAAAAACGGCCATATAAATATTCCAGAATTGGAACAAATATTAAAGACTCATAAAATAAAACTTTTATCTATCTCTCTAACCTCCCACTTAGATGGCATCACCATAGAAGCGAGTAAAATAATAAAACTAGCCCATAAGTACAACACTCTAGTTTTATTAGACTCCGCCCAAACTCTTTTACATAAAAAAATAAATGTTAAATCATTAGGCGCCGACTTCCTAGCTTTCAGCTCTCAAAAAATTATGGGGCCAACCGGACTTGGCGTTCTTTTTGTCAAAGATATAAAAACTTTAACTCCTACCAATTTTGGCGGAGGCGTAGTAAACGACGACCAAACAATAATAAACGGACCATCCGCTTTTGAGGCCGGAACTCAAAACTACGCCAGTCTTATAGGTTTTTCGAGGGCCATAGACGCCATCAATAAAATTCCCAAAGAAGAAATAGAAACCAATCTAAAAGAATTATCAACTCACCTACTACAAAACCTCAAAACTATAAAAGACTTAATCATTATAAACGAATCCCCCAAACCTACCTCTATAATCTCTTTCTATATAAAAAATAAAAATAGCGAAAGCATCGCTATCAAACTAGACATTAAATATAATATAGCCGTCCGCAGTGGTCATTTCTGCACTCATTACTACTTCAAACAAAATAAAATTAATAGCGCCCTAAGAATATCTTTAGCACCCTATAATAATAAAAAAGACATAGAAAAATTGATTAAAGCCTTAACTAAAATCTGTCTTTAATCTCTTTATAAACAACAGATCTATGTTGAATAATAACAATTAGAACAGTCTTTTTTTCTATTAAATAAATAACTCTATAATCACCAACTCTCAAACTTCTAAATCCTTTTAAAGATTGTCTAAGAGGTTTTCCAAAAATATGAGGGGCATGAGTTAATTTTTCCTCTATAGTTCTTTTAATTCTTAAAGCCACTGACTTAGATAAAACAAAGATATCTTTTTTTATAACCAAAGAAAGGTATTCAATTTTGTATTTATCACTTCCATGCATCTTTATGAGATATTCTCTTATTATCTGTCTCTAACCTTTTAGTAGCTATTCTATCCCAAATATTATCCTCCTCCATCTCTAATGCTATTTTTATTAACTCAATTGCTTTTGTAGCCTCCGGAACATTATCTCTTTCAGCCAACTTAATAATAGCCTCCTCAACTGAGTCAGATAAACTAATATTCATTCTTTTTTTTATTGTAGGCATATAATTAAGTGTATCAAAAGTGTATCACCTTAGTCAAGTCAAAACATCTCTCACTTAATAATAAAATTTAACTAAACTTATAGAATTTATAAAAAATAAGTGTGTCTGTATAACAAACACACTTTAATCCCTACTTAAACCTATTCTTTTGCTATATTTCCAGCTAAAAGACATATAGCTGAAGATATAAGCAAAGCTCCCCCTATAATAGCAGAGGGAGTTATATCTCTTCTAGTCTCTGATCCAAAAATCACTATCAACATAAAACTAATGCCTAAAATACTAAAAACCATAAAAAAATTTACACAATAGTACTTTTTCATTTAAATTCTCCTTAAAATAAAATATTTTTTATTTTAATTCTTGTAATATTATACCATTAATAAATTAAAAAGTCAACCACGCCCAAAACAAATAGCTTAGCCGTTTATTTACCCTTAAAACCTATGTTTTTACCCCTCCCTCTCCTCCAGCGTAGCCCTAATCACAAACTCCGTTTCTCCTCTTAAAATTTTTATATCAACCGCCTCGCCTACATTATGTTTCTGTATTATTAAAGCCAAACTATTTTTATTGGTCACTTTTTCTCCTCCAATTTCTAAAATAACATCTCCTTCTTTTAAACCATATTTTTCGGCTGGCGACCCGGGCGAAATAGCCAAATTGGCATTACCTTTACTTATTAAAGCCCCATAATCAACCGCTAAACCCTCTTCCTTTGCTATTTTTTCATCTACCGGTATATATCTAACCCCTAAATAAGGAGTTGATATTTTTCCACTCACTTTAACCGAATCAATCGATTTTTTCACCCGATTAATTGGAATCGCAAACCCTATATTTTGCGCCTCACTGGCTACCGCCGTGTTTATACCAATCACCTCCCCTTTTAAATTTAAAAGTGGCCCCCCGGAGTTACCCGGATTAATAGCCGCGTCTGTTTGCAAAACTCCATCAATCGTCTCAACCACTCCCCGTAAATTACGCGCTGTTATCGTTCGGCTTTTCCCCGAAATAACTCCAACCGACACTGTATTTTGAAACTCAGATAAAGCGTTTCCAATCGCTATAGCCGTCTGTCCAAGTTTTATAGAATCAGAATCCCCGAGCAACAAAGTCGGCAATTTAGAAGCTGTTATTTTTATAACCGCCAAATCAATAGCCAAGTCTCTCGCTAAAACCACCGCCTCATATTTTTTTCCATCATTAGTTAAAACAGTATAATGAGCCTCCTCATCTTCTACTACGTGCTTATTAGTAACCACCAGCCCATCGGCTGAAACGATAAAACCACTCCCGCCTCCAATTTCCTGTTCTTTTGTCCCCGTCTGACAGGGCACCGTAAAACCTCCCTCAAAATCAAAGTATCTTCTTATTTCAGGCGGTAAATTATAAAATGGGTCCTGCTTACATCTTTCTATCACCGGCAAATCCTTTGTTACTATTATAGACACTACCGCCTCACTCGCCTTCTCTACCGCTTTTATGACCGCATTTTCATAATCAATAACCGGCTTATACAAATTAACCTCTGTTTTC
>PCWO01000017.1 GCA_002796205.1 Candidatus Liptonbacteria bacterium CG11_big_fil_rev_8_21_14_0_20_35_14 | reverse complement strand
AAGCTTGATTTAGATGATATCCCGGCCCCCTAATATACTCATCACTTTGGTTTTTAGATGAAAAATAAGATGTCACACGTTCCAGTCTATAAGGTGTCGTCATTGTGACAAATATAATCATCAAAAGCCCAAGCACCATTACCCCTCCTATGTAACTCATTTTAGCTCCAGAAGAAAAATATAAAATTAAAGCTGAAAACATGGTTATAGCTACAATACTTGTAGCCGGTTGTTTAATTAAAAGAGCGCTAATAATTCCCGCTATAATTAAAAATGGCAATAATCCCGCTTTAATATCTTTTTTTCTCTTTACGCCTTCCTTACCCGATAACCAAGAAGCCAGATATAAAATAAAAGTAAATTTAATAATCTCGGCTGGTTGGATAGTTATAATTTTTAAATCAAGCCAACGAGTGGCTCCCTTTTCACTAACACCAAGGGGAGTAAAAATAAGAATGAGTAATATGATACTTATAATTAATAATGGTAAAGCTAATTTTTTTAATATTTTATAATCAATAAAATATAAAATAAGACCAAATATGCCTCCAACTAAAACCCCCTTTAATATCTGTGTCTTTAAAAAAAACAAAGCATCGTTATTTAAATTTAAACCAATTTCAGAAGAGGCCGATGATAACATTAATAAACCAAAAACAACCAAAAATAAAACTCCAAACAAAATTACATAATCTGGGTTATTTTCTCCCCTCTTTTTTTTAAAAGGTAATAATTTATTAAGCCACATAATAAAATTTACCGGCTAAATTATTACTCAAATTACCACTTTTTACTCTTTCACCAGCCACAAATACTTCATTAATATTTGCTAAACTATCAAATAAAACTAAGTCTGCCCTAAAGCCACTTCTAATTTCATAACTATCAAATACTCCCATACTTAGAGCCGGTTTTTGAGTTATTTTATTAATTACTTTTTCAATACTTAAACCCTCTTGTCTTTTTAATCCCATTTTTATTATTTCTTTAAATATCTCACCTTGACCTCCTTTGTTTGTAGGAAATAAATTATTATTTTCAAATAAAGTGATAAAATCAGTTTTTGAAACCGGCGTAAAACTAGCTAGTATTTCATTTAGAGCTCTACTACGCTTTAAATAAGATATATCCTCTAAATTTATATCAGAAATAAAAACTAGTCCCCTATTAATTTTCCTTTTTTCTCGCAGTAATATTAAAAGTATTTCTTTTCGTTTATTAAAATCTAAATTAGAAAAAGATACCGAAACCATTCTTTTGTGACCTAAAGTAAATTGAGTATTTTTTTTTAAATCGTCTAAATGTGTATCAAAGCCTCCTCCCATATTACTAGACAATCCCAAAGCTCCAGACGCTAAAGAATTATATAAAACTGATAAAAAAGAATTTTTATCAATAGCTGTCATCCCCCCCTTATATAAAGAACCAAAAGATGATCTGATATTAAAATCCCCCACTAAACTTACAAAGTTTAAGCCATATTTATTATTTTTAATGGTTTCTCTAAAATCTCTAAAGCTTCCCCAATTTCTATTTAGTGAGGCCCCCAGTATCTCTAATTCTTTTTTAAAAATTGGCGCCAAAGATTTTCCTCTGTGCCCAACTACTAAGGTAGTAATGCCATTTTCTAAATAATGTCTCTGTTCTCTATCTTGTAAAATAAAACTTTCTAAGCCTTGATATTCAACATCAATAAATCCGGGAGACAAATACCTACCTTCTCCCTCCACTACTAAATAATTCTCTCTTTCAGATATTTCTCCTATAGATAAAACATGATTTTTACTAATTAAAACATCAGCCTTGTATGGTTTTCTTAAAGATCCATCCACAATAAAAACATTCCGTATTAGTGTAAGCATAAAGCGAAAATATATATTAAGTATATCACGCAGAACCCATACTCTCTTGTGTAAAAATATTTGACAAAAAATAGTATTGGTATATAATATAAGTTAGTATAACAAATAAAGAAAAAAGGGAGATCCTAATGCTTATAGAAATAGAAGGCATAGATGGAGCTGGTAAAACAACTCAGTGTAATTTATTGCATGACTGGTTTATAGAGAAGAAGATTGATTCTCTAGTTGTAAAAGAACCCGGCGGAACAGATTTTGGAAATGAGATTAAAAAAATCCTAATATCTGAAACCCCGAGAGACAAAAAATCTGAAATGTTTGCTTTTCTTTCATCAAAAACACAACTTTACAGTCAGATCATATCTTCTCAAATGGCGTCTGGAAAGCATATAATCAGCGATCGAGGACATGGCTCATTTCTAAGTTATCACAGTATAACTACTGGTTTAGGCATTAAAGTTTTGTCATTTCTACTTGATATAGCGACAAATAATACTAAACCATCCTTGGTAATCCTAATTGACACTCCAATAGATATCGCTTCGGAGCGGAATAAAGAAAAAAGAGAGAAGTCTAAGTTTGATAATATGACAAAAGGGTTTTTTGAAAGACAAAGACAAGTTCTCTTAAATTTATCTGAAGCATCTAGTAATTGGGTTGTTATTAATGGTTCTCTTGGTATAGATGAAGTTCAGAAAAAAATAAGAGATACATCTTCAATTTTTATAAAACCAGAATAATGTGGAGGGATACTATCCCTCCTTTATTTTTATAGAATGAAAACAATATTTAAAAACATTTCTATTATAACTCAAGATAAAAATTCCGCAATAATAAAACGCGGCTTTATTGTCGTAGAAAATGAAAAAATTTTAAAAGTTTGCTCTGGAAAATTTAAAGTAAAAAATAATAAAAATAACACTATAATAAACGGCCAAGGCAAAATAGCTATACCCGGACTAATAAATTCTCATATACACTTAGGAGAATCAGCTTTTCCTTTTTTTCTTCCTTTAAAATATTCTCTTGAAAAATATCTATACCTAACGGAAAAGCTAATTAAAGATCATCCAGAATTTGAAACTTATAGGAATGTCATTTCTGATTATTCTATACTTTTATCTCTAAAATCCGGAACAACAACTATAGCTGGCGGAAGAGTGCATGATTCAGCTCAAAAATGGGGAGTAAGATATATATCGGGAATTATGGTTATGAATAGTGATAAACTAAGAAAATTTTATAATAAAACAGACGAAGATATAAAAAAAATGAAAAAAGAAATTAGTATGGATTTAGGAAGCCTAGCAATATTTATTCACTCTCTTCCATTTATTGATAAAAATAAAATAAATGAAATATCTAAAATTAAAAAAACAAACAAGACACTTCCAATATTTATACATTTTTTAGAAACTAAAAAAGAAAGAGACTCTATAAAAAAATATTGGCACAAAAGTCCTATTAAAATATTAAAAGAAGCCAAGCTATTTAATAAATATACTCATCTTATTCACTGTAATTGGGTAACAAAAAAAGAATTACAAAATATTATTGAATCCGGCTGTAATATAATACAGTGTCCTTCCACTAATATAATAGTGGATAATAAAATATTAGATTTAAAGGAAATAATAGAAAATAATGGTAGAGTTAGTATAGCTACCGATGGTTTATCTACAGGAAAATCTCTCAATCTACTCAAAGAAGCTAAGACAGCATATGAATATCACAACAGAAAAAAAGAAACAATGAGCGCAAAAAATATTTTTGATCTAATTACTATTGAAGCATCAAAAAATCTTAAACTCAATAAGAAGATAGGAAGTTTAGAAGTTAATAAAAAAGCAGATATTGCTTTTCTCGATAATAAAATAAATATAAACAGCTATAATTTATACAAAGATATTATAAATAACGGGAGAATTAGTGGAGTTATGATTAACGGAAAACTTATTATTTGGAATAATAAAGTTATCAAAAAATTATTTTCTGAACAGAATATTAAAAAGAAATTTAAGAGTCTAATAAGAAAAATAAAAAGCTCCCCAACAACTGAGGAGCGTTTAAATAAACTTAAATAAAGAGATTATAAATAAACTGAACTAAGCGCTAATCCTTGAGCCACATTCATAAATCCAGAACCGAGCCGTTTTATCTTTTCCTCTCCAAATCTCTGTTCAAACATATTCTGAATCTGAATAAGATGAGACGAGCCTCCGGTTAAGAAAACCGTGTCAATATTATTCTCGGTTAAATTAACAAAATCCAATAATTCAGAAACTGTGTCATTTAGTTTGGAAAGTTCCCGGTCCAACATCATTCCAAGTTCGCTTCTCAATAATAATTCCCGAAGTTTGAAATAATCGCTTGAGAAGACTATCTCCACGTTTTCCACTTCTTTTGAAACTTTACATTTGGCTTTATCTACTGATTGAAACAAATTGAATCCCAGATGATGGTCTAGAACTTGTTTGAAACGTTTAATAGCTTCTTTATCTGTACAAGTCATAAGTAATCGGCTGATTAATGCTTTATCTCTCGGATTATCAAGGAAAGGCAGCTTATGCCACTCTCTTAAGTGCCAAAGTAGCGCTGTCGGCACGTCCATCATCTTTCCGCTGATTGTTTCATACTCCGCCCCTCGGCCGAAATATTTTGCCAGCTTCTCCCACATGATTACTCCATTAAAAACGTCTCCGGCAATACTCACTCCATTTGTCCCGATTATGTCGTCTTTCCGGTCTTTCTTTTTCCTTCTCTCTTTAGAGAGCTTCATAATGGTAAAATCGGAAGTTCCGCCACCGAAATCTGCCACTAAAACAGTTTCTTCTCTATCTAGATTATGCTCATAGTCAAAAGCGGCGGCGATTGGTTCTATCTGTATAGACACTTTTTCAAATCCAGATTTCTTAACTGCTTCTATTAACCTACTTTCAGCTAAAGAGTCTTTTCTATCATCGTCAGAGAATCTAGCTGGACGGCCGACTATCGCTGTATCTAAAGCATATCCGGTTAAATCCTCCGCGTCTCTCTTTAGGTCTTTAATGACTAAAGAAACAAAATCTTCTAGTCGATAAGTTTTGCTTCCTATTAGCGTGGAAGTAAAGGTTGGATCTGATAGGAAGTTTTTAAAGGATTGAATTAATCTTCCTCTTCCTCTAGTTGATAGATACATTTGTAGAGCTTGTCTCCCTACTGATACCCTTCCAGAATCCGAGAAAAATAGTATTGAAGGCATTGTCTTGCCTTTTTCCAAAGATGTTCCTACTGAAAATACTTCTTCTCCGTCGAATAAAGCGATAGCGGAGTTTGTCGTGCCAAAATCAATTCCGCATACAATATTCTTGTTCATTTGCGATCTCCTTTACTATTATTTCCATATCAAAAAACTTGTTATAAAATAACAAAATAATATACTAATGTCAAAAGCATGTACTTAAAGATACCTTATCTAAATTTTATATTTTAATAACTTATTTATTATTTTCTTTCTTCTATTTATCTGTATCTGTTTTACCTCTCAGTATAACCGATTCAAACCACTGCTCTTGATAATGAGTCTGTTTTCTGATTTCTTCATCCAATAATTCCACATCTTCCGGCACTACCACCAATTTATCATCATCATCATTAGTCCTATGGATAACCGCTATCACTTTTCCCTTAAAAGTATCAAGTGGTTCATTTACTTCTAGAACATAGGCATCTAATTCTTCACCGTCTGGCGCCATAGTTCCCGGAATAAATCCGTAGTTTGTTCCATAAGTCCACCCGTGTTTAGGATGTTTACTTCCAAGAGGTCTATCCATTTTTACCTCTACCACCTTACCAATGTAAGAAATATTATTCATAATATTATAATTGTATAAAAAAACAGAGAAAAAAGCAAATTTTTCTCTGTATTGTATGGAAAATATTAAGGAGAAACTATTAACGTGCAAAGATAATCTTTATGAACAAGAATTTTTTTACTACTTTGGACCATTTTAGCTTTGGTCTTTTTTAAGAAAATATCAGGATTAAAATCTAAAAGGCAATAAGGATCTTTATTCCATAACCCTTTCATTCCCTTATTCTTGCTACACAAGAAAGAACGAGCCGCACATCCACCACGACAACTGGAAAGAAAACTACAGTTGGCACATCCGTCAATTTTATCCGGATTACTGTTTCGCTTTCTAAACTCTTCAAACTGAGGGGAATTGATTATATCGTATAAATCATCGACTAATAAATCACCTACTCTGTAAGAATGTAGATAAACACAAGGACTAACCGGCACTCTACCATCAGGAGTTATTGAGTGAATACGAAATGATTTTACTCCACATGGACAACCTCTAGAAGATTCAGAACCAAGAAATAATGATTCCAATAGTGGTTCTCCTAACTCTTCAACTTGAGAAGCACTAATCAATCTTTGAGCTGATCCATAAAACTGTTTAGCGGAAGGCATAACATGAAGATGTTTGACTTCAGTAGGTTTTAAGTAGTTTATACGCACATTACTAGAAGTCTTTCTAGCTAAATCAATCAAATCATCTATATGTTGGTCGGAAAGATTCCAGGACATGCCGCACATAACTATAGTATGTTCTATTCCAGCCTCTTTACAAAGATTTAATGTCGCCAACGCTTGTTTAAACAGTGGAGCTCTTCTATTAGTATTATGCTCTTCTGGATATGGACTATCCAAACTAACATCAACATCATTCAAGACTTGGAAAATCTTTGAATAATGTTCAGCTAGATAATTAATAGTTATACCAGCAGTGGTTAATCCAACTACTATGCCTTTCTCTATTAGTTTTTCAATAATGAAAGGCAATAAAGTGTCCTTTGGATTTATACCATTAGTAAATAAAGGTTCATTTCCTCCTAAATTTACAGTTTTTATTTCATTAACACTTAACTGTTGGACAATTCTCTCCACAGCTTCAGGAAATAAATTTTTACCTTTCTCTCGAGCTAACATGCTATAACAATAAAAGCATCTATATGGACATTCATTTCCTAAAGTCCATCCTATATTTTCAACTTTTGCCTTTCTACTATTCATTTTCTTTTCCTTTCTGAATGTTTCTACAAAAACGGGTTCGGGAAAGCTTTATAACACAACCCATATTCCTTATCAAGAAAGTTTAATTCTCTCTTAATCTCTTCATATTGCCTCTCTGAATTAGTTATAACTTCTTCTGTAAATTGTTTTACGAGAAATTCAGAGGATCCATTTTTAACCATTTTTAAAACCTCTCCAAAAAACCACAGATCTCTATTCATCAACAACTTACAAACCTTATGATAGAGAAGATATCCTGTCTTTTCTATTGATTTTGGAGCACTAATAGGATTAATGGCTCTATCGTAAATTTCACAGTGAGATTTGTGCCAAGTTTTTAAAGAGTTATAAACCAATCGAGAAGCTGAATTTTTTATTTCATAACTATATCCACCTAAACAAATCTTACCTTCTTTCCCTCTTTCCAAGAAACACCAGGAATAGATTCCGGAGAATAACCTTCTTCTAAAACTTTCAGAAGATTTATTATTATATATTCTCCCTCGCCTATAACAGCAATATCGACTCCAATATCCAAAAAATCTTCCGGATAAAAAGTCGGCCCAAATCCCCCTGCTATAATAGGCATTTTTCCAATTTTAGAACGAATTTCTAAAACTATTTTTTTCACTTCATCTAGAGAGCTACGGTAGCAAGAAATTCCAATAAAATTAATTTTACCTATCAATAGTAAACGCTCAATCAGTTTTTGAATGGATATTCCTTCTATCCAAGCATCAACTATGTGAACTCTATAGCCAGCATTACGCAAAATACTAGCTATATATCCTAACCCTAAGTTTTCCTCAGCCGTTCTATGGGTATGGCTAGGAGGAGTTAGTAAAGCCATTATTTTGCCCATGATATATCTCTCCTTATTTAGTTTTAAACTTCTCCCTATATAATAGAACGAAACAAAATAATGTCAACCAGGTGGTTGACATATATAGTGTTATTTGTTAAACTATTTAACAGTACATAAAGGTAATAAAAATATTTTGGGAGGTGAGATATGTATATAAAAGGTGTAATGTTGAATTCTATTAAAAATGGCGAATGCAAAAGCGGGAGCCATTACAGCGTTAACCTAGTAGACTTTAAAGAGGGAGAAGAAGTAGCAATTTTACGAAAGAGAAAATTAAATGATGGACACATTTTTCTCTGTTGTAAAATCACTACTAAAGGCAAAATGGGTCCAACCTTATGGATTCCTGGTAATAA
>PCWO01000040.1:18427-18697 GCA_002796205.1 Candidatus Liptonbacteria bacterium CG11_big_fil_rev_8_21_14_0_20_35_14 | reverse complement strand
AAACTTTTTGGTTTGATTATTCATAGAATTGTATTGGCAAACGACGAGCCACGCGGAGCGTGTAAAACCCTTTTGGATTCTGGATTTGGCGGGGGGAATGCCTTTGAGTCGCGCCTTCGGCGCGACCCAGTTTCGGCTTCAAAATGCGATTTCGATTTCTGGCGGTGTTTGCTAGACAAAGTTCGAATGTATTTTGCGGAAAATCCCAATGAAGAAATATAAATGGACTCGGCAGGACAAAACATTTGACTGGGGATATGGATTTGTGCC
>PCWO01000040.1:8500-18405 GCA_002796205.1 Candidatus Liptonbacteria bacterium CG11_big_fil_rev_8_21_14_0_20_35_14 | reverse complement strand
CGCCCGCAGGAGGGGTCTGGGGAGGAATGCGGGCGGGATTCTGAACCTTTCCGTTTTCGCCCAATCGCCTCTGAAAAGTAAAATTATTTTCCGTATTTTTCATAAAATTTATTATCAAATAAAATCGTTGGGTCATACTTTTTTTTGACAGCAAAAAATGAATCAATCTCGGGATACGCTTTATGTAATTGTTCTTGAGAATAATAAAGTTGATATGGCAAATAATACGTTCCGTTTAGATTGTTTGCCAAATCAATCAAATCGGTTGTAGTTTTTTGCAAAATTTTACTTTCTTTTTCATTTAGCTTTTGATTGAAGTAAAGTACGAACGCGAACATATCTTCTTTTGCGTACGGCAAAGCCGTAACTGTATCTTTATGAACAATTCGAATAGTTACATTGAGAAGATTTGCTCCATTTTCTTTTACAGTATTTCTTAAGCCGTCAACAAAGTCCGGCATTTTTTCTTGAGGAATAAAATATTCTTGAAGAATGTCAGTATCCTTTAATTTATTTTTGAGATAACCCATTGAGTCGTACATTTCCTGATTTCGGGAAACTAGACAAACTTCTTTTTGACTCATGGCTTGATTTCGAGAGCAAGTATGCAAACTTGGCTCTGCATACTTTTCTAACATCCAACGAGTCCATCGGCCGAAACTGCCGGTTTTGGAAAAATTTATTACTAGGCGATTGAGCCAATTATGTTCGTCCGGTTTTAATGCTGGTATTTCTCCGTCAAATTTTGTTTTTATGTATGTGTGAACGGCAGTTTCGGTTAAATACGAATTTGGCGAAACAGAAATTCTTGAATAGGTTAATCCAACTTGATCATTATTTTCGATATTCTTTTTGTAATATTCAGGAAAATCTTTGTAGCTAACATATTCGGTTTTATATTCGTACATTTCGTTATCTACAACTTCAATATTGACGTCAAGAATTACGCCAAATAATCCATAACCTCCGAGGGCTGATTTGAATAATTCTGTATTTTCAGAAGGGCTTGCGGTTTTGATTTCGCCATTACTCAACATAATACGAAATGATTTTACTGTTGGCGCGATTGGCCCGGGATTATGTGCAATGCCGTGAGCATTGACGCTTAGTGTGCCTCCAACTGTGAAAATGTTAATGGATTGCATTGCTTTAACCGCAAGCCCTTCTTTATCAAGAAATTGTTGGATTTGTGCCCATGTTGCTCCAGTTTGGGTATTTAAAATTTTATGCTCCTTATCAAGTTTGATTTGGTTTAAATTTCTCATGTCGAGCACCAATCCATTTTGGATAAAAGATTGGCCACCCATGCTATGCCGTTGACCAACGCTTGAAACTTTCAAATCATTTTCTTTTGCAAAAAGGAGGGCATTTTTGACATCTTCGACGGCAGAAACTTTTACGACTCCGTAAACAGCAGTTTTATTGAGACAACTTGCATCGTTGACCACTCCTCCTTTTTGCTCGAGAGCAACTAAATGTTCAGGCGTTTTTATCGTAATTGTTGTTGGCTTGGTCTGGTCAACGGCATTTGGAAATATAAAATTACAATCTTTTTCTCTGCTAGGCGGAGACGCATAATCAAAAACTTTTTTCGCACTAATCAAAATGAAAGACGCAATAATAAGTGATGTTACAATCGTGCTCTTTTTATGAAAAAAGTTTTTGAAGCGTCTCATATTAAAAATTGTGGTAATCCCTAACTTCTGTTATAATAATCATATCATTTTTTGATGTTTACGGAAAATAATTTACTTTTCAGAGGCGATTGGGCGAAAACGGAAAGGTTCAGAATCCCGCCCGCATTCCTCCCCAGACCCCTCCTGCGGGCGGGACGGGAGCCGAGGCAGGGCAAATCCATATCCCCAGTCAAATGTTTTGTCCTGCCGAGTCCATTTATATTTATATTTCTTCATTGGGATTTTCCGCAAAATACATTCGAACTTTGTCTAGCAAACACCGCCAAAATTCGGAAATCTTAAATAAATGGATTTGAAAAATAAAAAAGTTTTATTAGTTGGTTTAGGAATTTTAGGTGGCGGTGAAGCGCTGGCTAAATTTTTACTTTTTACCAAGAAGAGTATTGTAAAAAATTATTTTTTAAATTGGCGAGATCTTATATTTCTATGAAACTCTATAGCAAACCTATGAGCCTCGTCTCTTAACTTAATAAGTAATATTTTACTTTTAGCTATTTTGTCTTTAATTTTAAAGGAGTCTTTGTTAAAGACGAATCTATTGTTTTTTCTGTCGGCGCCTTTGGCTATACCGATAATGGGTATTTCTAAGTTAAATTTTTGTAAAACTCTGGTCGCTATATTTACTTGACCTAATCCCCCGTCAATCATTATTAAATCCGGATAAGGCCAGGAGTTTTTAAACCTTCTTTCTAAAACTTCTTGAAGCATACCGGTATCGCTTATTTGATGGATGCTTTTGATTCTAAATTTTCTATATTGGCTTTTATTAAGCTCCCCGTTTTCGGCGACCACCAGGCTACCGACGGCGCTAGTACCACTTATATTTGATATATCATAACCCTCTATTCTAAAAAATTCTTCTTTATTTTTTTGAGAAAAATAATTTTCTTTTTGAAGAAGCGAGACGTCTTTAATTCTTAAAAGATTTTTAATTTGATTTCTAAAAATAGTGGCCTTTTCGTAGTCTAAATTTTTGGCGGATTCAACCATAGATTTTTTAATGGATTTTAGAAGCTCATTTTTTTTACCTTGAAATAATAGGCTAATGTGTTTAATAATTTTTTTATATTCGCTTGAAGTTATTTCTCCTGTACAGACTCCGGGACACCTTTTAAGATGTCTATAGAAGCAGGGCTTGCCTTGATTTGGTCTGCAAGTACTAAAGGGAATAACCCTTCTGATAATGTCTAGAATAGATTCAAGGATTTTTTTGCTTTGATAGGGTCCAAATATGTATTTGAATTGTTTGGAGTTTATGGTTTTTAGCTCTAAGCCTCTGATGAGTTCTATTTTAGGGTATTCATCTTTATTAATCGTTAAATATATCCAACTGCGGTCATCTTTGGCTTTGATGTTATATTTAGGTTGAATGGTTTTTATATACTCGGCTTCTAGTATCAAAGCCTCTAAAACAGAGTCGGTTGGCTTATAATCTATTTGAAATATTTCGGAGACCAATTTAGCGATACGGTTGTCGTGAGCTTTGTTAAAATATGAGGAGACTCTATTTTTAAGTGAGGTGGCTTTGCCAACGTAAATAACCTCGCCTGCTTTATTTTTCATAAGGTATACACCGGGCGAGTCTGGGAGTTTGTTGTTTTTTATTTTGATGGTTTTTGGAATGGCCACTTTATAAATATTTTTTAAGGTGTTTGCCGGTTAGGGAATTTTTATTACTAGCTATTTCCTCGGGGGTACCAATAGCTACTATTTCTCCCCCATTGACTCCGCCAGTTGGTCCTAGATCAATAACATAGTCGGCGGTTTTTATAACATCTAAATTATGCTCAATAACGACAACGGTATTGCCTTTATCAGTTAGCTTTTGAAGAATTTTTAATAATTTATTTATGTCCTCAAAATGAAGTCCGGTGGTTGGTTCGTCTAATAGATAAAAAGTTTTGCCGGTTGATCTTTTTGATAATTCGTTGGCTAGCTTAACTCTTTGAGCCTCGCCCCCGGAAAGAGTGGTGGCGGGTTGCCCCAGCTCAATATAACCTAGACCAACCTCTTTAAGGACTTTTAATTTATCGTGAATCATATAGACATCGGCAAAAAAAATTTCGGCTTCGTCAATAGTCATTTTTAAGACTTCGGCGATATTTTTCTTTTTATAGTGCACCTCTAAAGTTTCTCTGTTAAAGCGTTTACCTTTACAGACTTCACATTCAACGTAGACAGTTGGAAGAAAATGCATTTCAATGGCGATCAAGCCATGACCCTGACAATTGGCACAACGACCGCCTTTAACATTAAAGCTAAATCGGCCCGGTTTGTAGTTTCTAAATTTAGCTTCCGGAGTGGCGGAAAATAATTCTCTAATAGGCCCCCAAAGTCCGGTATAGGTAGCTGGATTACTTCTGGGGGTACGACCGATAGGAGATTGATCTATTAAAATAGTTTTATCTAAATATTCTATCCCTTTAATATCATTGACCTGACCGGCTTTATAACCGGTACCGTTAAGTCTGTTAGAAAGTATTTTATAAACAGAGTCGTACATTAAAGAGCTTTTACCGGAACCGGATACACCGGTAACACAGGTAAATCTTCTAAGGGGAATATCAATATCTACATTTTTTAAATTATGAATGTTGGCGCCTCTGATTTTTAGGGAGTCGTGGATTCTTTTAATCGGCCTTCTACCGGGAATATCTATTTTTTTATCACCTCTTAAATAGGCGGCGGTAAGAGATTTTTTATCTGCAAATATTTTTGGTATGGTGCCGTGGGCGATAATCTCACCACCATGCTTGCCGGCCTCGGGACCAAAATCAACCATATAGTCGGCGGCTTTAATAGTATCCGTGTCGTGCTCAACAACGATAATGGTATTACCAATGTCTCTTAAATTAATTAAGGTTTTAATAAGTCTGTTGTTATCCTCTTGATGAAGGCCAATAGTTGGCTCGTCTAAAACATAGAGAGCTCCAACCAGTTGAGAGCCAACTTGAGAGGCAAGCCTGATACGTTGAGCCTCACCACCCGAGAGAGTGCCGGCTTTACGATTTAAAGTTAGATATTCCAAGCCGACGTTTTGCATAAACTCTAAACGATTTAGAACCTCTTTCATAATAGATTCGGAAATTTCTTTTTGTCTGCTTGATAATTTTAAAGATATAAAAAAATTAATAGCCTGTTCAATATCCATACCGACAACATCGGAAATACTTCTATCGCCTATCCAAACATATAAAGACTCATTTCTTAATCTTTTACCAAGACAGACAGGACAGATTTTACTTGAAAAAATATTTTCTGTGCCAATTCCGTGACAGGTTTCGCAAGCACCGTAGGGAGAGTTAAACGAAAAAAGCCTTGGCTCTATTTCTGGAAAACTAAAATTACAAACCGGACAGGAATGCTCGGAGGAGAGGGTAAATTCCTGACCGTTTGGAAGAAGAATGGTTAAAAGACCATTACTATAGTCAACGGTGGTTTCAATAGACTCGGACAATCTTTGTCTTTTATCTTTATCTATTTTAGTGAAGTCATCTTTAGTTAAAATATCGGTAATTATTTCTATAGTGTGAGTTTTGTTTTTATCTAGCTCTATTCTTTCGGAAAGAGGAAGTTCTACGCCATCTATGCGAGCGTTCATAAAGCCGGTGTTATACATATCGTATAACATTTGATAATATTCCCCTTTTCTACCTCTAACTACTGGAGATAAAAACTTAGTCTCATTGGTTTTATTTTTTGGCGCTTTATAGGCGTCAGTCACTTCTTTGATAATAATATCTACCATTTCGTCAATAGTTAATCTTTCTATTTTACCGTGACCATTAGGGCAGTGAGGCTCACCGATTCTGGCAAATAAAACTCTTAAATAATCGTATATTTCGGTGATAGTGGCGACGGTTGATCTAGGGTTACTACTATGGGCTTTTTGATCGATTGAGATAGCCGGAGAGAGACCCTCTATTTCGTCGACATCCGGCTTTTGCATTTGCCCTAAAAATTGCCTAGCGTAGGCGGAGAGAGATTCAACATAACGTCTTTGGCCTTCGGCAAAGATAGTATCAAAGGCCAAGGAAGATTTGCCCGAACCGGAAACACCGGTAAAGACCGTCATTTTGTTTCTAGGGATTTCTAGATTTATATTTTTTAAATTGTGCTCACGGGCGCCTTTAATAATTATTTTGTCTTGCATATTTATTTTTTATTTTTATCTTCTTTTTTTAATAAATTTATCTCATCTCTTAAAATGGCGGCTAATTCAAATTCTAGATTTTTTGAGGCTGATCTCATTTCAATTTCTTTTTGTTTTATTAAAATATTTATTTTCTCTTTTGGAATGGCTTTGAGTTCTATTTCCAGTATTGATTTAGCATCTCCCGAACCTATACCCCAAATCTTAGTTATATCTTTAATTTCTTTTTTAATAGTTTGAGGCGTAATGTTGTGTTTTTTATTATAGGCAATTTGTTTAATTCTTCTTCTGTTAGTTTCGCCTATAGCTCTTGCCATAGATCCCGTTAAACGATCGGCGTATAAAATAACCTCGCCCAAAACATTACGGGCGGCGCGACCGATAGTTTGAATAAGAGAGGTCTCGCTTCTTAAAAAACCTTCTTTATCGGCATCTAAAATAGCAACCAGAGTTACCTCGGGAAGGTCTAAGCCTTCTCTTAAAAGATTAACCCCAACCAGACAATCAAATTTACCTTGTCTAAATTCAGTCAGAATACGAATTCTATCTATGGTTTGAATATCGCTATGGAGATATTTAGTCTTAACGTTTTGCTCGGTTAAATATTCGGTTAAATCCTCGGCCATTTTTTTAGTTAAGGTAGTTACCAAAACGCGTTCATTTTTTAGAGCTCTTTTTTTGGTTTCGACTATAAGATCATCCACCTGACTTTTAGTTTGCTTAGTCTTATTTTCCACAATTGGACGGATAGAGACTGCTGGATCAATCAGGCCAGTCGGTCTAATGATTTGCTCGGCAATATTGGTGGAGTGTTCTTTTTCGTAGGTGCTTGGGGTGGCGGAAACAAATATAGTTTGACCGATAGATTTTTCAAATTCGGCAAATTTTAAGGGTCTATTATCATAGGCACTCGGCAGGCGAAAACCATTATCAATAAGAGATTTTTTTCGGGCTCTATCGCCATTATACATAGCCCCGACTTGAGGAACGGTAACATGGGATTCATCGATCATGGTTATAAAGTTTTTAGGAAAATACGAAAACAAAGTAGCGGCCGGCTCGCCAACACGGCGACCGTCAAAATGCCTGGAGTAGTTTTCAATACCATTACAATAACCAACTTCCCTGATAAGTTCTAGATCATATCTAGTGCGACGAGATAATCTTTCGTGCTCTAAAAGAAGATTATTTTTTTCAAAATATTTTAATTGTTCATCCAGTTCTTTTTGAATAGTTTTTAAAGCCTTATCTCTTGAAACTTCGTCGGTGACAAAATGAGAGGTGGGAAATATAATTATATATTTTAACTCCTCTATTATATTTCTGGTAGTTGGATTAATGGCCTCTATTTTGTTTATAGCTCTACCTAGACCATGAAGACGATAAATTATTTCCTGATTGGCGGGATAGATTTCAACTAAATCAGCGCGACTTCTAAAAGAACCGCGAACCAATTCACTACTCGTTCGATTAAACTTAAGATCTATTAAAACTCTTAAAAAATCAGGGCGACTTAATTTATCGCCTTTATTTACTATGACAGAATGTTTTTTATATAAATCCGGAGTACCTAGTCCGTAGATACAGGAAACAGAGGCGACGATAATAACGTCGCCTCTAGTTAAAAGAGATTGAGTGGCGGAGTGACGCAATCTATCTATCTCATTATTTATTTGAGCCTCTTTTTCTATATAGGTATCGGAGCCCGGAAGATAGGCTTCCGGTTGGTAGTAGTCGTAGTATGAAACAAAATATTCAACAGCGTTACTAGGAAAAAATTCTCTAAACTCATTAACCAACTGGGCGGCTAGAGTTTTATTGTGAGCGATTACTAAAGTCGGTCTTTGAGTTTCTTCTATAACCTTAGCCATAGTAAAGGTTTTACCGGAGCCGGTAACACCTAAAAGAGTTTGAAACTTGGCTTTTTTGTTTAGGCCGTTAACAAGGCTTTTAATAGCTTGGGGCTGATCACCGGCGGGTTTAAATTTAGAGTCTATTTTGAATTGCATGTTTTAAAATAGAAAAATGCCCCCAAGTTTAGGATATATAGGGGGTACTATCTGTTTATTTATGTGTTTATAGTATCAAAAAGGCTTTAAATAAGCAATATTAGGTGGTATTGACATTTGTATTTATGTATGTTATAATTATAGCAGAATTGGAGTCAAATATTTTAGAAGGGAGAAAGCCGATGAAAGATACATATGTAGTTTTTTCAACAAAAAATTACGTCGTCTACAGCGACGGCACGGTGAGCCGTTCGTAAATAGATGACAATATTGTTGGCGACGGAGTGCGCTAAATGAGGTTAGGGTTGGGGGAGACAGGATGTCTCCCTTTTTTATTTTTTGCGCTTTTGGTAAAAGTGATTTACATTTAAGTAGATGAATAAAGTTTCTACAGATGCAAAAAAAATTAAAGAATTACTAACGCGAGGAGTAGAGGAGGTAATCATAGAAAAAGATTTAATAAAGGCTTTAAAAAGCGGTAAGCGACTTAGAGTTAAATTTGGCATAGACCCAACTTCGCCTGATATTCACCTTGGACATACAGTAGCTTTAAAAAAACTTAGAGAATTTCAAAATTTAGGACACAAGACTATTCTTTTAATTGGAGATTTTACAGCTACTATAGGGGATCCTTCGGGTAAAAATGAGATGCGAAAAAAATTGAGCTTTAAAGAGGTTCAGAAAAATATGGAAAACTACTTAACGCAGGCTTCAAAAGTTATTGATTTAAAAAAAGCAGAGATACGATATAATAGTGAGTGGTTTAATAAATGGTCCATTTTAGATTTTCATGAATTAACGTCAAAAATAACAGTTCAGAGAGCTCTAGAGAGAGATGATTTTAAAAAAAGATTAAGCAGTGATCAGGATGTTTCTTTACTTGAGATTATATATCCCCTCTTACAAGGTTATGACTCTGTAGCCTTAAAATCTGACGTAGAGATTGGTGGAACTGATCAGAAATTTAATCTTTTAATGGGAAGAAAAATACAAAAGAGATACAATATGAGTGAACAAAATATTTTAACAACTTGGTTAATTGAAGGTTTGGATGGGGTTAATAAGATGAGTAAATCTCTTAATAACTATATAGGGGTAACTGATAAACCAAATGATATGTTTGGCAAAATAATGTCTACACCAGATAGCTTGATCGTTAAATATTTTAGAGTATTGACTGATTTATCCGATAAAGATATTGATAAAATTAAAAAATCAATTCAAATAGAAAAAGAGAATCCAATGAAATTTAAGAAACAATTGGCAGAAAAAATTGTATCTATATATTACGACAAAAAAGAAGCTAGCGAGGCTCAAAAAGAATGGGAAAATGTGTTTTCTAAAAAAGAAAATCCGAATGAAATTAAGGAAATAAAACTAGATAAAAAAACAAGAGATTTAGTGTGGTTAATAGTTAAAATAAATAATACTTCTAAAAGTGAGGCTCGAAGATTAATAGAACAGGGAGGAGTTAAGATAAATAATGAAAAAGCGGATATAAATAAACAGTTAGCAGGTGGCGAGATAGTAAAGATAGGAAAAAAAATATTTGTGAAGATTAAATAAAAAACATCCGCCTGTTTGGCGGATGTTTTTTATTTAAGCGGCGGCTTTTAAATTATCTTTATTTTGACGATACCAAAGTCTTATAGCCTGGTCTAATTCTTTTTTTTGTTTTTCATTATTAAGTTTGTGTGTTAAAAAATTAAGAATTTTTTCATGTAAATTTTCGTCTTTATCTTCATCTTTATCTTCAATGAAGCGACTTAATTCAGGAAAATCCTCTGTTATTTTAGCTATTTCTGTTAAGCCCATTTCTCTGGTTTCTATGGAGTGTTTTAAGCTATTATATAACTCCCAAACGCGAGACATAAACTCATCTTCAGAGAAGTTTTCTTTTTCGGGTTTTATTTTTTCTATTTTATTCATGGAGCGGTAGACCAGACTTGAACTGGCGACCTCAACCTTGGCAAGGTTGCGTTCTACCAACTGAACTACTACCGCCTAAAAATAGATTAGCTTATTATTTTAAGGTAGTCAAAATTG
>PCWO01000040.1:768-8491 GCA_002796205.1 Candidatus Liptonbacteria bacterium CG11_big_fil_rev_8_21_14_0_20_35_14 | reverse complement strand
TTCTTGAATTAGTCCGAACCGCTTTCGCCGCCTGCGGCGGCGAGGAAATCCCCCCGCGAAAAAATTCTGAAAATGCGGCGGAGCCGCACCGATAACAATTTCAAGTTTTTCTTTGGCGGCAATTCAATTATGAATTTAATTCATCAAAAAATCAAACAAAAAGAAAGGGCGGCCTCGGCTTTCGCTTTGGTCGCCCTTGATTGCGGTTTACCACGTGAGGAGTTGTTTCGCACACTTCTCCACCTCGCGCTTCCACGAATCGGAATCCGTGGTGTCAATCTCGGCAAAGATAGCGAACGGGAACTTTTTGAGAACCCATTTGCCACCGCCTTGATTGACCCAGCGATAGTGGTGAGGCGTGCGCCGCCACATCTCGCGAACTTTCACCGCCGCGCCCTTCGATTGCTCGCTTCCTTGCCATTTGGACTTCGCGCCGCCGAAGAAATCGCCAACGCGATTGTGGTAAGTTGCGGTGAGGACGCGGCCCACCATGACATCAAGGTCGCAGTAAGTGCGAACGAAGACGAGGCGCACGCCTGCTTTGCGTGTCTTTTCTCGAACGCTCGCGCGTTTCTTCTCGTCCACGAAGTCGGAATCAAGAATGACGTTGCCGCCCTGCTTCACGACTTCGATGGCCGCGTTCTCGGCGATTGCGCGCGATTTCTCGTAGCGTTCGCTCTGTTTGCGAAGCTCAATACGAATGTCATCGCCCTCGATGACCGTCGCACCGATGTGTTTGGCAAGCTCATGCGCCACCGAACTCTTGCCGGAACCAACGAGGCCGATGACGGCAACTATGACCGGCTTATCGGTCTTGCGCTTCCTGATGTCGAGCTTCGCCATGAACGCATCTTGCGCGGCGCGTTCTTTCTTGGTGAGTGTTTCGCGTTTGTGTACCATAACTCCAATTATACGCGGCAGAATGAACTCTGTCAGCTGTCCGAACATTTGACACCTCCATTTCTTGGTCTGATTTCAAGGAAAAAGATGGCTACTTACCACCTTTCATTCTGTCACTATGATAGCATTAAACAGATAATCAGTCAAGTTTTTGGATTTCTGCATTATTTGATTTGGATTAAAAATTTTTCTTTCCCCCAAAATCAAAATATGGTTCGAGCCGATGTTTTTCTCCGGGTTCTTTTGCGGTTTTTATGGTGCGGCTCCGCCGCATTTTCAGAATTTTTTCGCGGGGGGATTTCCTCGCCGCCGCAGGCGGCGAAAGCGGTTCGGACTAATTCAAGAATACTGCACACTTTAGAAAATGGCAAGCCAGAGGAAGCCGCCTCGCTTCGCTCGGCGACTAATTTGTATTCAATTTTGGGGGTAAAAAAGAATTGGCGGTTTTGCATTCGGGGAAAAGAAAATTTTTTAATCCTTAATTTTTTAAATCTATGAGATATATACTTTATGCAAGGAAAAGCACAGAGGAAGATGACAGGCAGGTTTTAAGTATTGAAGCGCAACTCGTAGAGTTGCAAGAGTATGCCGCCAAAGAAAAACTTGAAATTGTCGCCTCTTTCCAAGAGGCCAAAACCGCAAAAGAACCCGGGCGAATGAAATTCGCAGAAATGTTGTCATTGATTGAGAGAGGAAAAGCAGACGGGATTGTTTCGTGGCACCCGGACAGATTAGCAAGGAACAGCGTTGATGGCGGAAAAATAATCCACTTCGTTGATCGCGGCTTGATTAAATCCCTCAAATTTCCCACCTTTTGGTTTGAAGCAACACCACAAAGACTTTTCATGCTTAACATCGCCTTTGGTCAATCAAAATATTTTGTAGATAATTTGCGAGAGAATGTTAAGCGAGGACTGCGGCAGAAAATCCGAAATGGCGTATGGCCCGGCTGGGCTCCGGTTGGCTATCTAAACAATGCTAAAACGCGAGGAATTGACGTTGATAGTGAGAAAGCACCGAAAGTTCGTAAGATGTTTGAAATGTACGCCACCGGAGCATACTCATTTAACTCTCTCGCAAATTGGTGCAAAGAGAAAAATCTACGAGGAAACCTCGGTAAGGAAATTTCTTTAAGCAATGTTCAGCATATTCTTCAAAATCCTTTCTATGTCGGCCTTATGAGATACAAAGGGGAAATTTTTGAGGGAACTCACGAGCCGGTTCGAGCCAAGACACCGAGAAAGTTTTGGCGGCGTTGGACACGAAAGAAAATCAAGCGAAAGAACAAGCGAAAAGCGAAGTAATAAATCTCAAAGAACAGTTATCTCAAATTGAGGCGAAACTTCAAAAATTGCTTGATGTGTATTTGGAAGATGCGCTCACGCAAAAGGAATACGCCGCCAAAAAGAATATGTTCGTCTCCCAAAAGGTCGCGCTAAACGAAAAAATCACTGACTTTGAGCAGAAAGGTTTGTCTTGGCTCGAACAGGCTCGTGAGTTCATTTTGTCTTTGAATCAAGCCACAAAATTGATTGAGGAGAATAATCTTTCCGAAATGACAACATTTCTGAAAAACATCGGCTCGAACCATATTTTGCGAAACCGCCAATTCGTTTTTGCCCCCAAAATTCAATACGAAATGACCGCCGAGCGAAGCGAGGCGGCTTCCTCTGGCTTGCCATTTTCTAAAGTGTGCCCCTGGAAGGAATCGAACCCTCATTACGGGTTCCGCAAACCCGCGTCCTATCCATTGAACGACAGGGACAAGAGATTAAATACGAAGAGTGCGCATAATAGTCTCGGAAAGAGACTCATAGTGTTCTACTTCGGTGAGATAATTATGCAAGAAAGATTTGATTCTGGCAACATCTTTGTTTTCTATGTCTAAATGAAGCTTTAATCCAAGTTGATTTACTTTATAGAAATGCAAGTCGGAGTGGGTCTCATTTTTTTCATGCCCGATAGAAAAACTTTCAAGTTGGTTCCAGGAATAAAACTTTGGCCCTATCTCTAGGCCGGTTTTGTCGGCAGTAATTTTAAAAGATCTTGGCTGATCATTGCCAAAAAATAAAAGAATTGATTCGGCGATGACAATAAAAACAGCGAAAAGAACGTTTTTTTGCCAAATAGCAAAAAGAACTATAATAGTTGATACAAATATAGAAACTGCGTACCAAATAATATCTTTTTCAAAAAATTCAAATTCGGGTGACATAAACTCTATTGATTCGGTTTTCTTTTTAAATTTTTTATACATCTTTATAAAATAATATTGGAAAAAATAAATAAAACATAAATAAACATTAGCATTAGTCCTTCAAAGCGCCCTATTTTTCTTCCGGTAGTTAAGAATATATTGGCTACTATAATACATAATACCATAAAAATAGAGGCTATTATAAAAGATTTAAAATCGTTACCGATAATAGCTATAGGATTTATTAAAGCGACAACTCCTAAAATAAGGGTACTATTAAAAACCGAGGCGCCGACAAGATTGCCAATAGAAAGCCCCGGGTGCTTGGAAAAGGCCGAACGTAATGAGATTGATAATTCAGGTAGGGTTGTGCCGATGGCTATAACAAAAATACCAATTAAAATTTCTGAGATATTAAGACTTAAGGCAATACTAGAGGCATTTAAGGTTAAGACATAGGCGCTTAGCAGTAGTAAAAAAACTGAAATAATAAATCCGCCAATATTTTTATTTAAAAATAGATAATGATGAGTAGTTTTTTCTTTAGATGATCTAATTTTAGAGAGAATATCATGTTCTTTTTTAATAAAACTCCTACCAAAAATAAGAAAAAAGCAGTAGATAAAAAATATGCTTATCAAAATTAGTCCGTCATTTCTGGTTAGACTACCATCTAAGAGTAATATAATAGGAGAAATAGAGGTTAATAAAGCTGGCCATATATGATATTTAGGCGCCCGCCCAACTGTTTTTATATTACCACTTAAAAAGGCGGAGAGACCCAAAACAAGACTTATGTTTGCTATATTAGCCCCAAATAAATTACCAAGAGATAAGTTTGAAAATCCGCCGATAGCGGAGTTTATACCGACCACAAATTCGGGAAGAGTAGTGGCCAAAGACATTATTAAAAGAGCAGCCACATAGTCTGATATATTTAAAAAATCAGCGATGGCTAAAATATATTTAACAACCGATTGACTGGCTTTAACAAGAATATATAAACTTATTAAGAATAAAATTATGTTCCAAGTTAGCATATTAATTTTTATTTCTATAAAGCCATTTAGCAAATTCGACTAAAGCTATATTTATTAAGCCTGTAAGAAATACGCTGGCGACCCATAGTGGTGGAAGTGGGACGGTATCTAAAACTGATTGAAGAGGCGGAAAGTAAATAGCCAGAGCCATTAAAAAAACTCCAAAACCTACGCCCGCCGATAAAAATTCGTTATCAAATATATTATATTTTAATATATTTTTTTTAAGACTTCTAATAGAAAAGACTAGAAACAGGGAGTAGATACCGAAGGTAGCGAATATAAATGTTTTAACTAGTGGCTGATCAAAATTAAGTTTAATAAGAATATAATAAATGACAAACAGTAGAAGACTGGTTAAAACGCCTATAACCATAATAATAAATTTAGCCTGCTCATCTAAAATATTATTTTTAATATTGCTTGGCTTTTTAGAAACATCAGAAAGTTTGTCCTCAAAAGCAAGCCCGAGAGCTGGAAAACTATCGGAGAAGAAATTAACCCAAAGGATTTGAAGGGCATTAAGAGGAATAGCTAGGCCGGTTAAAAGAGCTCCACCAATAAGAATCAATTCATCAATTATACTTGATAGTAGATAAATTATAACTTTTTTAATTTTACCAACAGTCTTACGCCCTTCTTCAATAGCAGATACAATAGTTTCAAAGTTATCATCTAAAATAATTAAATCGGAGGCACTTTTAGCCACCTCGGTACCGGAGCCAACAGCTATGCCTATATTAGCCTCTTTAAGGGCGGGGGCGTCGTTTAGGCCATCGCCTGTCATAGCGACTATTTCGCCAACCTCTTTATATATACGAGCAATTCTCAATTTTTGCTCTGGAGAGACGCGAGCAAATATTTTAATATTATCTAAATCTTTTTTAAGAGCGTCATCACTTAATGAGTCTAGTTCTAATCCAGTTATCAACTTATCGCCTGTTTTAAATAAATTAATACTCGTACCAACAGATTCGGCTGTGCCCTGATGATCGCCAGTTACAATAATAGTTTTAACGCCAAGATTTTGAACTTTTTTTATAGCTTCGGCGACATTTTTACGAATTGGATCTCTAAAAGAAATTAATCCTTGAAATTCAAATTTATTTAATTTTTCTTTTTTAATAGAGTCATGAGTGGTTGTTTTTAGGGCAAGGCCTATTAATTTTTCTCCGGAGTAGGCGAGCTCATCTATTAATGATAATATTTTTTGACTGGCTTCGTTCTTAATATTAGACATTTTTAAAAGTATGTCGGGAGCGCCTAAGACTGCTATATACTTTTTATGGTTATATATAAAAAGAGAGGTGGAAAATTTGTCTTTAGAATTAAAATATTTTTTATCTAATATGGTTAAATCTTTTTGTATTTTAGATAGAGAAAGATTA
This sequence comes from Candidatus Liptonbacteria bacterium CG11_big_fil_rev_8_21_14_0_20_35_14, assembly GCA_002796205.1. Classification (GTDB taxonomy): domain Bacteria; phylum Patescibacteriota; class Minisyncoccia; order UBA6257; family XYB1-36-10; genus 1-14-0-20-35-14. The sequence goes on along the minus strand of PCWO01000040.1, from coordinate 2,966 downwards.
TATTTTTTTAAACCTTTAGCTAAAGAAACTTCTATTGATTGACCGACTATATTATTGTTTTCCGATATTACATTAATAGTAGCGGAGGACATAATGAGAAGATTATTGATAGACTCTGAATTATTTGATTTAAATGGAATCACCTTGCTTAAAGAAGTGTTGGATTCTGTAAGAGTGCCAGTTTTGTCGGTCATAACAACAGTTGTGCTGCCAAGTGTTTCGGCGGCTAATAATCTTCTAACTACCCCTTTTCTTTTAGCCATACGCTCAACTCCGATAGAAAGTATAACCGTTAAAGCGATAGGAAGGCCTTCAGGAATAGCGGAGACTGCAATAGCCACCGAGGTTATAAACATATCTACTAGATCCTGCCCGAAATAAATGCCAATACCAAAAAGAATAGCTATTAAGGCTAGTAAAACAACCGAGAGCTTGATAGTAAATTCTTTGATAGCTATTTGCAGAGGAGTAATATCATCGGTTGAACTTTCTACCATTAAAGCTATTTGCCCTAAATTAGTATTGACTCCGGTATTAACGACAACAGCGCGAGCTATACCCTCAACTACCAAGGTTCCACCAAAAACCATAGATAATCTATCGGCTAAAGGAGCTTCTATTTTTGTAACGTTTATATTTTTTTTTACAGGCAATGATTCACCGGTTAAAATAGCCTCGTCTACTAAAAAATCTTTGGCGGATATAAGGCGAGCATCGGCCGAGACTCTTTCGCCCGGAAAAAGAGAAATTATATCGCCTGGCACTACCTCGCTGCTATCAATAATTTGTTCTTTATTGTCTCTAATAACTATAGTTTTATTTTTAATATATTTTTTTAATCCTTGAAGAGAATTTTCAGCTTTATTTTCTTGGTAAAATCCTAGAAAGCTGTTAACCAAAACGGCGGCGCCGATAATAAGAGCGTCTCTTATCTCCTGCAAAGCAAGAGTGATTAAAACGGCTATAATAAGAATAAAAATTAAGGGACTTTTTAGTTGATTTAAAAAAATACTTAATTTAGTTAAAGGTTTTTTTTCAGGTATTATATTTAAACCAAAATCATCTAAACGTTTTTTGGCTGAGGCGAAAGACAAACCTTGAGGGCTTGATTCTAGGATATTTAAAACATCTTTATAATTAATACTCCAAGGATTTTGAGGAATCTCATTTTTTAGCATTATATATTTATTATACAGCTAAAAATATTATTAAGTTAGTATTGAATGTTAGAGTTAACTAATTTTAAAATATAATTTTCTATTATAGTTTTGTCACGGCTATTATTGGCCGGAAATTCTATATAAACTGGATTTTGAGGAATCGTAATTCTTTCTAGTATAGGAGTTGAAATAGAGGTGTTAGTCATAGTGATAAAAACCGGAAGACATTTATAATATGGCGTAATGGAGTTTGATATTTTTTCGCAGGTAATGCGTCCATTTATTAGGTACCCTCTGTGTTTGAAATCATTTTTTATTTCAATATTTAAAGTTTCAGCCTCTCTGTCTAATTGATCATCTGATAAAGGAATGCCGTCATTGGCATAAATTTCTTTTGTTTTTTCTAATAAATAAGCCCTAACTTCTTCGTTAATATTATATCCCTCTTTAATATTTATAAAGCTTTTATCAAGAGTATTAATATCTGTCCCTTGATTTATTTGTATATAAGATGCGCCTTGAAGCTCGTGGATTGTATAACTACCATCTTTAGAAACTAATATTTTAATAGGATGACCATTATCGCTGTCAGTTCCGGCTATTTCAAGAGTTCCACCACGGTCTATTCTTCTAATGCCTTCTATTTGACCACTGGATAAATTATCAGTAATAGCTTCTCTTATTTCTTCATCACTTCTTCCCTCAAGACCAAAATTGTTGGTGGCGCACTTTACATCTCTTTGCGCTCCATCACCCCATATCTTGACAGAGCTTAGTATACAGGGATTGATGGTGTTTAGAAGAACAACTGAGGCTAGAAGCAAAAGAACACCAACAATAGCCTGCCAAATACCGACTTTAGCGTCGCCTACTAAAGATTCATTACCGGCACCCATAATATATTTAACGCCGTTAAAAACAATCATCGCAAAAGCGACCAAGCCGACAATGGCTAGGCCAAATTGAAATAGAGTAGCTACATACGAACCGATATCGCCGTTAGATGACTGACTGACGCCGGGGATAGGCATAGTAAGC
>PCWO01000040.1:0-744 GCA_002796205.1 Candidatus Liptonbacteria bacterium CG11_big_fil_rev_8_21_14_0_20_35_14 | reverse complement strand
GCATAGTAAGCTTATACTCAATTTTAGCCAAAGCTAGTAAGGGAGTGATGAAAATTATTAAGGTTAGTATAAATTTTTTCATATTTTAGGCGGCTTCTTTAAGTTGTTCTTTCGACTCATTTTTATTTTGATTTTCATCTTTTTTTAGTTGAATTACGTTGTCTTTGGCTTTTTTAAATTTACCAGTAGCGATTTTTTTAATTTTTGGATGGTTAGCTAAATATATAGCCACTATACAAGTTCCGGTTCTAATAGGTAAGGCGTTTAGATAAGGAATATATTCAAGAAGCCAGCCAGCCACGTTCCAAAGACCCTTCTCCTTTTTAATTATAAACCATAAAAGAATAACGGCTAAAACAAAGGTGTTGATGAGATAACTAATACCTAGGGCTATAGGCGTTATTACAGGGATAACACCCATAAACATAATAAACAGCTCTATAACATCGGCAGTGAGCGTCATAAGAAGCATTATAAGAGCTTCGGGAAAGGAAAATTTTTTATCCATTGTTTTGGATTATATCCTCCGGCTTGGTAGTTATTATCTGGTCCTCAAAATAGGAGGCGACCACTTGCATAGCGACGTGTTTTAAGCCGGCAAAGAAAAGTCCACTACCGATTTCGGTTTCAACTAAAAATTTTTTTTCGGCGTCTGAAAGGTCAAATATTTTAGTTAAAAGTTCACTACTGGTAGTGGATTGTTTAAGAAGTAATTGTAGAGAGGAGTTGGTAACGATAGGCCGA
>PCWO01000008.1:369-8516 GCA_002796205.1 Candidatus Liptonbacteria bacterium CG11_big_fil_rev_8_21_14_0_20_35_14 | reverse complement strand
GTTTTTAAGAAAATGTTGTCCGAGTTTTTGAGGCATAGTATTATCCGCAACCGCACATAGTGGTAGACGGATCCCAAATAGCGTTAGGAAAAGCGTGGCAGGTTCCGTTTAAACAGCCTAAATGAATATCACATAAAACACCATAGGAGCCACAGTTTTGGTGGAACCTATCTGTGCCTCTTCTTATTTCTATACCACAATTACCGCAGGTATTAGGGGAGGAGATGCCGGGAGAGGCGTTGCCTGGGGCATCATCTTTATACCAGAAGGCGCCGGTAACGTAGCTGGCCTCCGCAGTTTTTATTAAATTATTGAATATTTTTAAAAAACTAATATCCCCTATGATGGCCTCTCTTTGGGTTTGTTTAATATTTTTTGAATTATTTATTTTATTTTGAAGATCATTAAATTCTTCGTCTGTTAGGTTGGCTAAAGTTTTGTATTCAGTAAGATATAAATTTAAAAAATTATAAATCTCAGCTTGATTCTCAAAACTTGATGATTCGGTTATAAGGTTTTGCTCTAGAAGATAGTTTTGAATTTCTTTGAGATGGTTTAGGTAGTAATTAGGCCAAAGTTTAGAAAAAACTTCAGCCTCGGATAAAGTTTTTGTTTGAGGAGTGACTTTTATTTCTTCTAAAATATCTTTATTAGGTTCTTTAACAGACTCTTCTACACTTACCGGATCCGGTAAGATAGTTGAGGTGATAACTTTTTTAATTGAGTTAGATATTATATCTTGAGATACTATTTTACTCTCCTCTATGACTGGGATTTGATTATTTGATTTAATATTACTTGGCTCATTTTTAACAGAAAAAGAAAAGATGGATTCTCTATTTTCTGTTAAGGGCTTTGTATCTTCAATATTAGCGATCCAAAAAATGGAGGCGACAATGAGAGAAGTGATAATTAAAGATATAAGAGCGTTGCTGGTTTTTTTATCCATAAACTTATTATATCTCAATATACCTTTCTTCGTCATCTAAGTCTCTGGCGATATTGACACTTAGAAATTTAGGAGAGATTTCTGAAATGAAACGAGAGGGAATATTAAAAAAACTTAAGGAGAGATTTTTTTTAGCACGAGTCATGGCTACATAGAGCAATCGGCGCTCTTCCTCTATTTCTTCTTGGCTTACAAGACTACGTTCGTGGGGAATAAGGCCTTCATTAACACCAACTACATAAACATTATCAAATTCTAGACCTTTAGATAGATGAATGGTCATAAGTTTTAAGGAATCATCTTTATTTTTTTCTTTAGGGCTAGCACTTTCAAAAAGCGAGATACTGGCAACAAATTCAGCTGTACTCCTAAAACTACCGGCAAAGTTAATAAGCTCTTTTATGTTTTCAATGCGCTCAAAACTATTAGGATATTTTTTAGATAAGGTATTTATATAATCTATATCTTTAATTATTTTTTCAAGCAATGGGCTGGGAGCAAATTTTTGAGCCCAAGTAGGAAGATTATCTTTTAATAAATTAAACTGGGTTCTATATAAATTTTTATCTAGTCTATCTAAGCTAACCAGATCCTGAGGGTTAATAGCATAGCGCATAGTGGCTACCAGATCTTTAATTTCCAGACGGTCGTAGAATCTTAGGCCACCAAAAATTGTGTAAGGAATATTGTTTTCAATGAGAGATTGTTCTAGCGGGCGAGATTGGGCGTTGGTTCTATAAAGAATGGCGGTGCTCTTTAAATCTTGTTTATTTAAATTATTAACGAGCCAATTTGATTCTTCATATTTGCTATAACATTCTTGAAGTTTTACTTTTGAACCATCGGCATTATTAGTCCAGAGCTCTTTAGGGCGTTGAATTTTATTACAAACGATAACATCGCTCGCGGCTCCGATAATATTTTTAGTAGAGCGGTAGTTTTGGGTAAGTAAAATGACTTGAGCATTTTTAAAATCACTATCAAAATTTAAAAAATTAGTAAAGTTAGCGCCTCTAAAACCATAAATAGCCTGATTATCATCGCCAACTACACTGATATTTTGATTTTCTCCAGCCAAGAGTTTAACCATTTTATATTGGGAATTATTAACATCTTGATACTCATCTACTAATATATATTGATATTTGTCTTGATATTTTTTAAGAACATCTCTTTTTAATTGCCAAACAACAACCACTTTATGGATAAGATCATCAAAATCAAAGGCGTTGAGTTTGGTTAACTCTGCTTCATATTTTTCATATAAATTAGCAACCACTTTATCAATTTGATTTTTACTGTTTTTTAAATAATTTAAATTTTCAAAATTATTTTTTATTTTACCGATTTTATATATAAGAATGGCCGGGCTAAATTGTTTGGTATTGATAGCATGTTTTTTAATAAGATCTTTAATGACTTTTTTAGAGTCATTACTATCAAAAATACTAAAACTGGAATTACGGTTAAGGTGGTGGGCTTCTCTTTTAAGAATACTAACCCCGAAACCATGAAAAGTGCCGACAAATAAACCTTTGGTATCTAAACTATCTTTTAAAATGCGGTCTTTCATTTCATTAGCGGCTTTATTGGTGAAGGTAATGGCAACTATGTTACTAAGAGAAATACCATTTTTAATAAGAAATTTAAGACGAGCTGTCAGAGTAGTAGTTTTGCCAGAACCGGCGCCAGCCACTATTAAAAGTGGCTTATTTATTGGGCTTTGAATGGCTTCTTGTTGACTTGAGTTAAGTTTTTTTGATATGCTTTCTATATTCATAGGAATAGTAAAATTAAATATTATTATTTATTCAACCCGTTTACAATCGGGTTGTTGTTTGTTTTAGGACTCCTGGTTATAAATTTAGGCATTTTAAAGAAAAATGAGCCCACTCTAATATCAAAGGCATCGGCTATAACTCAAACTCCTCTTCTAAATATACAATCTTTTGAGGTTGAGCCGAATATTATTAATGTTGAATTTATAAATAGTAACACATCTTATTTAAAAACACCCCAGGCTTATCAAGGTGATATATTAACCGCTGATGGGCCGTTGTCGCAAATAGCCTATATAAAAGACAATGTAATAAATTATGAGGTTCAGGAGGGAGATACTATTTTAGCGGTGGCCGAGCTTTTTAATATAAGTGAAGACTCTATAAGATGGGCCAATGATTTAGATTACGATGAATTGTATAAAGGAAAAATTATTACCGTTCCACCTGTAACCGGAGTTTTACACACCATACAGACTGATGAGAGTATAGAATTTTTGGCGCATTTATATGATGTGCCGGTTGAGGCAATTTATAATGTTAATAGAGTGGCTTATGATGGCGTTAAAATAGTGATACCTAACGCGAGACCAGTACCACATTATAAAGAGCCGACCGGCTATAAAGGAATCCAAACTCAAGAATATTTCATTAGGCCAGTGAGAGGTTTTAACTGGGGTAGACTACATAATAATAACGCAGTTGATATAGCGGCGGTTTGTGAGACGCCGGTAGTAGCGGCGTCTGATGGAGTGGTAGTTAAGGAAAAACATGATGGTTTTAATAGCGGGTATGGTAATTATATAATCATTGAACACATGAATGGGACAAAAACTTTATACGCTCATAATACAGAAAATATAGTTAGCGTAGGAGATATTGTTTATCAAGGTGAGGTAATCGCAACTTTAGGCAACACGGGTAATGTTTATGGAATAACCGGATGTCATTTACATTTTGAGGTTCAGGGGGCAGAAAATCCTTTTGTGGTTAAATAAAAAAACACCTAGTTAGAGTAGGGTGTTTTTTATTGATTAAGCTCTCTTTCTATTTCGTCTAGTCTATCTCTGAAAACTTTAACGATGCCTTGATTAGTAGCCAGGCTTTCACTTTCGTGAGACTCGGTATCTCCCCCGTCAACATCATGATCATCACCATAGTCAACAACCTTGCCCTCCAGTTCAGAAATCTGTTTAACTAAATCTTCTTTTTCTTTTTCCAGTTCGGCTCTATCCATAAATTAGTTAATTAATTTAGGTTGTATAAATATAGCCGAATTATATGAGGTGGTAATAACGATATGGTTACCCGACCAGAAATAATCAAGCGCATCGCCGTTTGAGTATAATAAATACCTGGCAGGTAGAGAGTTGACTTGGCCATCTTTAAAGCCAGCTTCATTGGGCTCAATAGAGTTTGAGGTAAATATATTTATTAAACTATTAGAGGATTCAAGGTTTTTAATAAAATCTCTAGCTAAAGCTGGGCTAGATGCTTCTTTTATTTTACCGATATAACCAACGGCTAATTTATTAGCCTGATCTAAATATATAAATGAGGTTAGGCTCGTCTCAAATAAATCATCGGCGGTTATTTTATCTAACCCTAAAGCCGAGTTTAAAAATTCTGCAAATGAGGTTCTTTGGTTGTTGGCGTTATTAATTATAAGCTCATTAAAATTAGTGGCTTGTGTAAATGAGTCTAAGTTTGAAAAATTAATTAAATCATTGGATAAGTTTGATAAAGTAGCGCCATACGAACCACTCGAGCCGGTAAAATCTAGCAGGCTAACGTAGGGTATATTTTCTATTTGAGGAGTATTTTCTTCTTCAACTATAACTTCTTCTAACGGAGGAATAATGTCATTTAAAACAACTGAAGGAATAACGGCTGGAAAAAATATGGGATAAATATAAGCATAACCAACCCAGCCTAAAATAATTAAAATTAAGAGACTAATACCTATTAAACTTAATTTTTTAATATCTATTTTTTTGGCACCACTTGCGGATGGTGTATTTGGATTAAAAACCGGCTCATTACCACCTGGAGGATTTTGAGCTTGGGTGGTTGGGATATTATAAGGAGGAGTAACGCCTCCTAAATTAAATTGCGCGGGAGCGGGCGAGGCTCCGCCGTTTTGCTTAATAGAATTTATATCAGATGCTTGAGTTCTGATATCAACCGAACCGCCCGAGGGTGAGGGCGGAACCTGATTTGAGTTAGGCGCGCTTATATTATTTGAATTATTAAATTGATCTGGCATATTTTTATCTTTTTATTTATTATAAACCCTAAACCAGATTAGGTACAGAACTATGTGGAAAAGTCTTATTTATTATTTAGCAAAGATTTAATAGAAAGTCCAATTTTACCGTTTTCAACTTTGATAACTTTAGCTTTAATAGTGTCACCTAGTTTTAATATATCAGACGGGTCTTTAACAAAACCTTCTTTTATTTCAGAAACATGGACCATACCATCTTTACCACCACCTAAATCTACAATAGCTCCAAATTCCATAAGCCGAACAATTTCACCCTTTACAATTTCTCCAACTTCAAACTCTTTGGTAATCATTTTTATTTCGGTAATAGCTTTTTGCAAAGATTCGCTTGAATGGCTACTAACAAAAACTGTACCATCATCTTCTATATCTATAGTGGCGCCAGTGCGGTCTATAATAGCGTTAATATTTTTACCACCCGGACCGATAAGTTCGCCAATTTTTTCCGGATTGATTTTAATAATTTCAATAGAAGGAGCGTATTTTGATAGAGCCGGTCTTGGAGAATTTAAAGTGTCTGTAATAACTTTTAAAATTTCAAGACGAGCTTTTTTAGCTTGAGACAAACCGTCTTTTAACATATCCAAAGTCACTCCATTTATTTTTATATCAAGTTGAATAGCAGTAACGCCATCACTTGTGCCGGCAACTTTAAAGTCCATATCGCCATAATGATCTTCCGGACCTTGAATATCGGTTAGAATTTTATAGTCTCCATTATTACCGGTCATAATGCCCATAGCAATACCGGCAACCGGTTTTTTAATTGGCACACCAGCATCCATTAGAGACAAAGTACCGGCGCAAACTGTAGCCATAGAGGAGGATCCATTACTGCCTAAAATTTCAGAGACAATACGAATGGTATAAGGAAATTCATGAGAGTCTGGAATCATGGGTTTTAGAGCTTTTTCGGCTAAAGCGCCATGACCTATTTCTCTGCGACCTGGGCCTCTAAATGGAGCTATCTCGCCCACGGAATAGGGAGGAAAATTATAGTGAAGGAAAAATCTTTTTTTATTTGTCTCCTCCATAGTTTCTTCAAGTTTTTCCTGGCTAGGGGCGGCCAAGGTTGTAAAGGCTAGGGCTTGAGTATCGCCACGAACAAAAAGTCCGGTGCCGTGATTTCTTTCAAACAATCCGGCCTCGGCATATAGTGGTCTAATTTCATCTAATTTTCTATCATCAACCCGACGATTATTTTGAAGCACGCCGTTGTGAACGGCTTTATCAATAACTTCCTCAAAAATAATGTATGATTTACTCACATCACTATCACTAAAATTTGCCTCTATGAGCGCCTCATCTAATTTTACTTTAAGATTATTTAAGTTTTGAGAATGTATTTGTTTATCTTTGGAGTATATAGCCTCGTCAACCTTAGAGGCTAGAAATTCTTTAACGAATTTTTCCATGTCTGGCGAAGGAGAAAATATAGCCACGTTAGTTTTTGGTTTACCAATGGCTTGAACAATATTGTTTTGAAAATCTATAAGCTTGGATATTTCTTCTAAAGCAATTTCGGCGCCTTTTATTATATCTGCCTCGCTGGCTTCACTGCCGGCAACTTCTATCATATTTATTTTATCTTTTAGACCGGAAAAAAAGGCATTAAAAGTAGTATTATTTTCGTTTTGTTTAAGAGTTTGAAAGGTGGGGTTAATTTGTATTTCATTATTAATATTAGCGACAGAAACGCCGGCTACCGGGCCACTCCAGGGAATATCGGAAATAGCTAAAGCAATTGAGGCGCCTAAAAGCGCTACAAATTCCGGATCGTTTTCCTCATCTATAGAAAATGGGGTAGTAACTATTTGAACTTCTCTTCTTAATCTTTGATCAAATAGAGGCCTGATGCTGCGGTCTATGAGACGACTAGATAAAACAGCGTCGTCGGATGATTTACCTTCACGACGCATAAAACGACTACCAATAATTTTACCGGCTGCATAAAATTTTTCTTCATAATTAACCATGAGCGGAAAAAAATCTCCTTCCTTATCAACTCCGCCCATAACGGCAGTGGCTAGTATTATAGTTTGTCCATACTTAACAAGACAGGAGGCATTGGCCTGACTAGCTAAATTGGAAACCTCTACCGTTAAAGTGCGGCCGGCCACTTCGGTGGTAAATATTTTTTTATTTAAATCCATAATTATTTATTCTTTATTCCTTTAGGCGGAAGTTTAATTAAAATTTTGGGGATATTCTCAAGATTTATAAATCTATCCCCCACTTCTTTTATTTTACCTGAGGCACTTTTAGAAAAGGCAGCCACCTCAACCTCTTTACCAAGACCGATTCTTAGATATTCAACGAGAGGAATAAAATCTCCATCGCCAGTAACGAGTATTATGACATCTAAAGATGGATTTAATCTAATAGCGTCAACAGCCATACCAACATCCCAGTCGGCTTTTTTGGCGCCACCGGCAAATATTTGAAGATCTTTAACCCTTAAAGAAAGGCCTGATTTTTCTAAGGCATCAAAAAAAGAGGCCTCAGATTTTCCGGTCGTCCGTGAAACTGTAGTCTCTTCCTCGGTATCGCTTTTAACAACATAAGCAAAAGCTTTAACTAGCTGACGTTTGCCAGTTAAAGATTTAACCATTTCATTATAGTTAACTCTAGAATCGTAAATATTCTTGGCGGAATGATATAAGTTTTGAATATCTACAAAAATGCCGACGCGCTGATCCTTGTATTCTACTTTTGCCATTTAAAATTTTTAAGCCTTGTTTTTAAGGCCAAGTTTTTTAACTACCTTATCGTACTCCTTTTTATCTTTTTTAGCTAGATAGCTTAAAAATTTTTTACGATCGGAAACCATTTTAAGAAGACCCCTTCTACTATGATTATCTTTACGATTTTTTTTAAGGTGAGTTTGGAGCTCGTTGATTTGACGCGAGAGTAAAGCAATTTGGACTCCGGCTGAACCAGTATCTTTAGTATGCTTTTTAACGTCTTTAATTGTATTTACCTTTTGTTTGACTGATAACATATTTTCTTTATTGTATAGCAAAAGTTTTAATTCGTCAAATTTATTAGTTATGTCGTAAAATGTGATAAAATTACTTTATATATGTCTAATATAATGGCTTTAATAGACGACTATCTGACTTATTTAGAGGTG
>PCWO01000008.1:0-302 GCA_002796205.1 Candidatus Liptonbacteria bacterium CG11_big_fil_rev_8_21_14_0_20_35_14 | reverse complement strand
CGGAGGTTAAAGAACCAAAAGATATAACACTTGAGGTGGTCAAAAAATTTAGAGTTGAGTTATCTCGCGGAGAAATGAAAAAATCAACCCAGAGCTACTATATTATAGCGCTTAGAAATTTTTTAAAATATTTATCTAAAAATGATATTAAAACCTTAACGGCCGACAAGGTGGAGTTGCCAAAAACTACTCAAAGAGAGATAGAGACGATTCGTTATAGCGATTTAGAGAGAATGCTGGCGGCTCCAAATGGAAATGATATTAGAAGTTTAAGAGATAAGGCGTTACTGGAATTATTATTT
>PCWO01000036.1 GCA_002796205.1 Candidatus Liptonbacteria bacterium CG11_big_fil_rev_8_21_14_0_20_35_14 | reverse complement strand
GGTTAGGTTCGATATTGTGAACGAGTCACCATCGATCTCCCCTGTAAACGAAGAGGTTGCACAATTAGTCCCAGATATTTTATTAAATGAATTTCCGGTAAAGGATGACAGATCAATACTTCTCCCAATTTTGAAATATTTATCCCAATAGGTAGAGTTAGATCCAATCTCATTAAACTGGTCGGCGGAGCAGATCAAATAGGGATCACCAACCGAACCATCACCATCGGCAAAAGGCGTAAGCGTTTCTAGTCCTGTACATGAATCTGCAACAGTTCCACCATTAACGGTTGATGCTATTCTTTTAACATCGATCTCAGACATACAAGATGCCATCAAAAGAGCAGATGCGAGATATAGTAACCTCATAGAGCCCATATTCTCTCATGTTTCGGCAAAATGGCCTTGTTTGTTTACCATTAACACCTAAGTCAATGTTATCACGATCCGTCAAAAGGTATGGTTAAAAAACCTTAACCACAAGTGCCTTTTTTGATAGGCAGGGGATTTATTTAAGGTTTAGAGATTCCAATTGACCCCCATTTGAATACATAAATTTTCTTGAAATAAATCAGATATCATTGAACTGCTAAATGGAGGGGGTGTTTTTGATTGCTTAGACGGTGTAATCCTTTCTCGCTTCTTACTTGCTCAGTAAGAGCTATTATTTTTTTCGTGAATTCATTTCGAGCGTTAAAGGGTGAATAATTATAATTTTCGAATCGCTCAGCAATGACTCCCGTGTGAACACAACAGTGGACGAAATAATCAATAGCTACTCCAATCTCAGTGGAAATTTTAAAAGCTTCTTGTAACGTGAGACTTTCGTTGCCAATTGTAATTTGATTCCATCTGTTCATGTCCATCTCAATTTTTAATAGAAACTTGTTAAGAGGCAATCCGGTTGCTTCGTGAATGTCTAACAAAATTCTCGTAAGCTCTTCATTTCTTTCTTTGTGTACATTCGAGACTTTCGACATAGTTTTCTATCTCCTCAATTGCAACATAGTCGCAAAACATTGATTCCGTCTCACTTAATTCCGACTCCCCATGTTTTAGGATAACGAATTTTGGCATTGGCATTTTAGCGATTTTAAAAAATGAGTGTATTTTTGTGGCCAAGTATTTCTCATTTGAATAATCATGACTGTTTTTGTCGAGTATTACAACATCAACGGGATTATTTGCAATTCTCACAAATGCATTTGAGTACCCAACATGTTGAATTTCTACATTTTTAGAATAGTTATTTGAGTCCAAGAATATCTGACCGTCGGATATAACAGTTATTCTCATCGCGTTCCTCGATGGTGTTGCCACCATGGCAACCTTCATGTGAATGATAACTGATATTTTATTATCTATGCAAGAACTAGCTGATATTTTGGACACCTTTAGAACTCAAATGAAGAGGGAGATTCTGAAATCATACCCATCAATTGACAAATTTTGTCTCGAAAACGATTTTGATAAAGGTGCATTTTCAAGAATCCTAAATGGAAAAAGAAATACTGCCTCTCTTCGGACCTTACACAAAATTGCGACCGCCCTCGGAATGGAAGTTGAAATAAGGCTCAAAAAATGATTTCCGTTGAACAGGCCGAGAAAATTGTAAAACGCACAGGGCTTCACAATTATGAGATTTCTCACAAGATGGGAATGTCTCGAAAGTATTTTCTAGCGCAGATGTGTCTCTATAGAGAAAAAAAACAACCATTTTCACAACATCTCGCGAGGATGTTTTTAAATGCCGTTGGTCCTAGTAACTACAAGGGCATCGTTAGTGATGAGCTTTTTGAATTATGTCAGCTCGACTATTTTCTTTCTAAAAAGCAATTTGAAAAACTGTTAAAGCTATTAACCTGTTCACATCCAATGCTGGCCGAATCCTTAAACATGAACAGCAAGGTTTTTTATATGACCTTCAGAAATGGTGAAGGTATAAATTTTAAAATGACCACAAAACTTTTTGAACACTATCCATTTGAAATGAGCAAAGTCTTATCTGCAACCCAGCTCGGAATAGTTTTTGAATATCTCTAAAGTGTTTTGTGGATCTTCTCAAAATTCTCAATTGCCAATTTTTTTGCGATGAAATAGTCCGTCATGATGGACTCTCTAATTCTTTTAATTTCTGAACCAATCCAATTTCTCTTATAGTCTCCGGCTTCGCTTAAATCTCGACGTTCATGAATTTGAATTGTTAAAGTCGTTCCACATTTGCAATTTCTTGGGAGTAGAATTTTCCCTCGACCAACAATCGAACCATCCTTAGCGAGCGACTGAGTTTTTTCATAGAAGCCTATCATTGACTCAAACTCAGTACCGCAAGAACTACACTTTTTAGGGAACGCTCCTTCAATCGGACTCGGAAAAGGCATATCAAAACTCCATTTTTTCAATTTTAATCGAGCACTTTGAAAAAGAGTAGTTGATCTTGGGCATCTATTCTTGACTAATCAAACAACAACACTGAAACTTGTGAGAATAGATACGCACTTTTCATCTAACAACATCCACGCTTTCAAATGAGCCCTCATGTAGGGCTTATTTTTTTTTTAACCTCTCTAAATATGCTTCAAAATACACCATCTTAAGCCAATCATGGGCACTTGTGGGCATCAACCAAGTCTCTAAGCAGGTTTCTAAAGTAATTAATTCATTTTCGAGACAATAATATATCCAATCTTGGTGGCCCACAGAAAACACGAGATTCTAAAAATCGACATGTTAGATAGCTTAGATTTTCCAAATGTGGCACTTTGAAAAATTTAGCGAATTTCCCGTGAGAAAAAAGATAATGCGGGGCAGTATTTAAGAAGTCAGATCCAAGGAAGGGTCATTTTCTGAGACACGGACGAAGTCATTTTTTAGAAAGAGTATTAAATGAGTAAAGTACGTTCAATTCAGAGGACCCACTTGAAAAGATCACATCGATCATTCAAAACCTATCTTTTGGCGCATACATGGGGGTACGTCTTTGCGCACCTGTGGGTCTCTCTTTTCTTACTTCATCTATTGGGGGGAAATTAATATGAACACCTCTCAACAATCCCTAGATAACTCAAGATATAGCTCAATTCACTTAGGTGAAATCATTAACGAGTACTTAGAAAAATGTAAAAGTGCCAACGTGACTATGTCCAAAAGAAAACTTTCTAAGTTGTTAGGAATCCCAAAAAGCACTCTCTGTAATCTGGCATCTCAAGCGCAAAATACCATACAAAACAGTGGTGCGGTCGTTAAAATCTTGCAGCTCAAATTTTCAAATTTATCTTCTGATGAAATCGTAAAAATGTTTTCGGAGAATATTTATTTCGGGAAGTGTATCTCAGTATTCAAACAGCCAACAAAAGAGATTAAGAAGACGCACCCCACGGACAGACTAGAATACTATTTAGACGAAGCCTTTTTTAGCGATATGCTATTGCAAATTCTTATTCATGACGGTTTTCCTATTCAATTATTTGAAATTCGTTATGGTCGTGCTGGAATTGAAATGCTTAATGAGCTTTCTGTTGAAGGAGCCTTGTATTTTAGAGATGGCAAAATTTATTCTTCAAACAGCCTTCTTGCGCAAAGTGTGAGTAAGTTCAAATTTGTCAGAAATTTAGCTAAGTACATGTCTGATAATCCTATACGCACCATCTTTGGCGAAACTGAAATTGTCCATACAAACCCAATCATTGCAGGGCCACTTATTAAGAAGATCACGAGTGAATATAGAGAGAAGTTAAAACAAGAATTGAAAAAATGCCAAGGAGATGTCCCGGTTCACATTTCAACTCTCATTAGCTCTCTCCCCTTAGATAAGAAATTCGATTCAAAGGGGGAAACTTGCCTTCATTAAGAATACTCATCCTCTCAGTCTTTGACACATTAATCAGTATCGTCGCATATCCGGTATTATTAACATTGGATATCGTTTCGTATGGTGGACACGGAGATGAGGAAATTGAAATAACAGAAGATTACTTCTGCAATAATAATTATCATGGAACATCAATATTTGGAGGGGGCGGTTAGTCTTTGAGCTTATGGGATTAAAATTAACAGTCGAATTAATTGACAAGCTAAGCGATGAGAAAGCACTTGAAATCTTGCGCGAGATCGTCGAGTTGGATATCGAGATGACATCAAAATACTACCCTGAAAAATCTGGCATGGAAAAAATTAGTGCTCCCTATTTTCCCGGAGTCGCTGGATGTATCTATTTAACAGATGGACTTATCGGCGTTAAAAATTTCAAACTAAGCCCAACAGGAGTCAAAGAGACTTTAAAGTTGTATCTCAAAATGGAGCAATCATTTCTAAAACTTCTCAATAGGGAAGACGTGACGGAAGGTGATAAAACAGAGGTTATATCAATCAAGCTTGATGATGCGAAAATAATTCGAAATACAATCAAAGTTTTAAAAAATGACGAGGAGTAAAATGAAAAGCATTATTTTAAGTCTGCCAATATTTTGCATTATCGCTTCTTGTAACAATTCAGACATAAGCAAACTGGCAAACCAAGAAGAGTTATCAGTTACAACTCAACAAGAAGTCTCGACAGACACCGGAAACGATTCAGAGATATCTGAGGACTGTCCAGAGTCGAGTCATTGCACTCCAAATAATCAAGAGATTTTTGTACTCGATTCATTCGAAAAACCTAAACACGCATCTCGTGATTTATGGAAAACATCACTTTCAAGAACAATCTTCAAGGATGCATCGACATTCTTTATCGTTAAAGGAAATCTTTGTTTGCTCGTTGGTGAGGCCCAGAGATTAGAGCCTATCCTCATTGAGCACCCATCTGCGAATGAGTATCCATCGGACGTTTACTACGACGCCATAACAGATCTGACGATGGAAAACTGTAATAAAACCCTATATGCAATTTTGGATATCAAAGAGTCATACATTAAAAATGGGCTCAATATTGAGATAAAACATCTTCCGATCTCAGCACCAACAACACCAACAATCCCACTATTCATTCAACTAGAGCCTTACGCATTTAACATAGGTGTCAACAGAGGGTCTTATGTCGAAAATCACAAAGGTGCATTGAGTGCTCTCGAACTTCTTCACGACCACCGCATCCAGCCAATCAAGTCATGGATTTCTTCAAATTCTCCCATTGATAAAGATCCACTTTCCTTTATGAATTACGTTGGAAAATTCAAAAATGGGCCAACAAATATACCAGAAGGAAGGAGTGCTAACTTATATGCAAAATACTCAAGCAGGCCATGGTTCTATGTTGTGGACGAGCCAGAGGAAGCTTTAGCAGATCAAATACAGAATAAACTCAACGAGCTAAAAATAGGTCATCCAAGCGTCAGAAGAATGATCACGACCAGCAACCGATATCCAGTTAGGGGAATCGATATTTATTGTCCGGTGATGGAACAGCTAGATAATCGCGAAGAGTATAGCGGAGAGGTTTGGAGTTATGTTTCTTGTATGTCACACGGATGCGGAGAAAACCGCGCATATTTGGATGATCCCAAGGTCTTTACAACAGAGAGTCACAGTCGAAGCGGAGCACCTGATTTAACAATCGACGCGCCAAGTTCGGATATTTTTGCCTTCTTTTTAATCGGGAGGCACTTAAATCTTGGCGCGCTTCTCTACTATGACTCCATCACTCAATGGTCATTGATTTCGAAAGGAATCAATATTTATAAAGATATGTATAATTTTGGAGGAAATGGAGATGGGACCATCCTTTATCCCGACTTCAAACGCAAGAGAGCGTTTCCAAGTCTTAGATTAAAATTGTTGCGTGAAGCATCTCTTCTGGCCGATGCTGCTAAACTTGGTAACTACGGTCTTTCATCTTATATATTTTCGACGACATCTTGGTATATTTCACCAAATATCAGAGATGAAATTTACTCCCATCTTAAATATAAGCTGAAAGATTTATGAAAGATATTTTTGACTAGGCTCACATTATCAACTTGATTTTTTTCACTTTCCTGAAGTGATAGGTAGTTATGAAGACGAATTGCAGTATAAGTAGAAGCGTAATCGCAAGAATGAGAAATGAATTTATTGTAATTCTTCTCAATACTAAATTCAATATTCCTGTAGATGAAATTGGTGGAGCTAAAAGCAAGGAATATGGTTTCTGTTTTTATCATCTTTTAAAATATATGAAGTATAAAAATGCAGAATTACATTTAAGGGATTTGTTAAAAGATGATTGGGATGATGCCTATTCTGTATTTCGTGATAAATACAGAAATTCTCCTCGTAAGTGCCGTCATATATTGATAGAAAAAATGAAGTCATCAAATTTTAAAGCTGAACATTTTTTAGCTAAGGCTTTGAATAAATAAACTGGAGAATTTATGAAATATATTATGATTTTCCTTACATTGTTTTTTACATCACATTCACTTTTTGCCTCAATTGGTGGGATTGAGCTTTTTTCTCGCGCGACTTATGGAGATTATGAAAAAACTTGCTACAGCTTTCTTTATATGTCACAAGACAGCAGCATTACCCTCAACAATTACGAGATCCAATTCGGAAATCCCGATAACACCCTTACTGTCAATATGGTAACTGATGATCTAAGTTTTATTATCGATCTTGGTCGCTTCAAATCGTGTGACGAGATAGCAAATAATAACACCGGTATGGCCTCACTGGCGTATGTCGGAATTGACATCAGAAATTACAGTGGCGGAAACACTGTGGATGCTATCGAGAATCATTGCTATTTATCGATTAATAACGACTCCAAGACATCGGTGATCACTCTTTTTAGAGTCAAGAAACTCTTTAATCACGACAGAGTTATTATTGATCAGATTCATAATTTCAAAAGAATTGAACATTATGACAATTAGTAACCTCTGTCAGTCCATTCTTGCCAATGATTCCTCTATGTGGAACAAGATCGTGATTGGCAGATTCTATAATACCATTGGCCATGGCGAGTGGTACTATTTCAGCACAGAGAAAATCGTTATAGAGACAGAGCTTGTCGATGTTAAATATAATGGCGTTGTATTTTATGAAGTTGATATGGAATTTAAAGATTTCTACCAATCAGAGTTGCAAGATTTAAACGGGCATGGGCATATTAAAATTATTGATGACACTGAATTTAGAGCATCGTCATTCAATGATATTTTTGTCAATTATCTACGATCTACATTTTCCTTATTAAATGACAATTGCACTCCAAGTGACTCATTTTTTGCAAGAGAATTATTAGAAATATCGAGAGCGTTTCGCCCATAATTTTTTAAATCTATTTTGATCAAACAAATATAACAATTCTGGGTTTATGAATCTGATGTACTGCTCTATTCTCCCATAATGAACATCAAGATCTGTATAATGAAATATTTTCTCTTGATGGGAAAATCTATTTCTGAGATCATTCAACTTTTTCATGTCTTCACTTATAACTTTCAAGTCTCGAATAATATCGTTATTGTTAAAGCGCCTATTTGGAAATATTCTCCTTACTGCCCATCGATTTATGTCATTATATTTGTTCTCAAAACAATTGCGCCAAAATCCAAAAGTCAATGAAGCTACCACATCACCATTTCTAATGGTCTTCAATTGGGCATTTTGCAAGGCAGGCTGCCTATTGGCCCTATCTATATTCTTTTGTATTTGCCACTTTTCGCGTTCAATTCCTCCTAGATGTTTCGCAAATTTTTTGTCATATGGGCTATAACCCTTCAGAGCCATAAAATAATGAAGACCTCGACTATCCATTGGCCACTCTGCAAGGGTTCCACTGAATAGTCCGTTATAACTTCGCTTGAAATATTCGTTCCAATATGCGGTTACTTGGTTTCGCAATGCAACCTCCAAGACTGAAAATGCTGCATAAATACTGGAGGACAATTCAATATTATACCGATACCGCCTGAGGGTTTTTATTTTGGAATGACCACCCCTGCCTGTATATTCATAAAGTCTGTGAGGGTGGATATTTTCCTCTATCCTGTTGTATTTATTAGATATTGTTCTTTCAATAATCATTTTTACCGCCTATTCGCATTAGCCTTGATAAAGGGTCATTTTTGACCGATAATATATTCAAAGCCTCAGTAGCTAACCACAAGGAGAATCTCTTTTGGGGTTCGTTCTAATGGAGCCTGAGGCTACTCATTCATTCTTATTTCATTCCTATAATTTCTCAAGTTTAATTACACATAATTGACCAACATCAACTCACCTCTGAATCTTTTACTGGTTTCAATGCCTTAACTTGCATTTTTGGCCCTTGTTAGGCATAAAGGGGATGGTCTGGAGGCTTTCATGAAACTCGCACTATTATTGTCATTTTTGTTTTCCCTATCTGCTTTTGGAGCAGGGAGATGTCCGACACGCGATGAAGTCATAGAGTTTGGAAAACTCGAACGCGAGTATAATTTTAAGGCACAACTTGATCTTTTTAGAAAAAATAACTTAGATATCGATCTCTGCTTAAAGCATGGCACTAGTCTTGGTTGGGCCACTCAAATCTACGGCAAAATGTGGGACGAAGGAAGACTTGATGAAGTTAATGGCTTTATTGATTTTCTTCTAAAAAATGGTGCCAACCCCAATCTTCCTCTAGCAATCGACAGTAACCGCCCCATCGATGAATTAGCACA
>PCWO01000030.1:9409-9948 GCA_002796205.1 Candidatus Liptonbacteria bacterium CG11_big_fil_rev_8_21_14_0_20_35_14 | reverse complement strand
TTTAAAGTTATCATAAATTTTTTATATATTTTAACACATACTTATATATTATTAACAATTGACCTAGAGTTATATGGTGTATATTATTAAAATATGACCAAAGGAAAACTTATTGTAATTGACGGTATTGACGGTTCTGGCAAAGCCACCCAAATTAAACTTTTAGAAACTAGATTAAAAAAAGAAAAAATTAAAGTCAAAACCATTGATTTTCCTCGCTATCAAGATAATTTTTTTGGAAAACTGATCGGCAAATATCTCTCGGGTATTTATGGAGATTTTATAAAAGTTGCTCCAAGGTTAGCCTCTGTTTTATATGCGGCCGATAGATTTGAGTCAAGTCAACAAATACAAAACTGGTTAAATTTAGGGTTTACCGTTTTGGCCGACAGATACGCCACCGCTAACCAAATTCATCAAGGCGGAAAAATTTCTAATTTAAAAGAAAGAAAAGATTTTCTAAAATGGCTTGATACAATGGAGTATGAAATTTTTAAAATCCCTAAACCAGACTTAGTTATCTATCTAGATCTCCCACT
>PCWO01000030.1:1465-9370 GCA_002796205.1 Candidatus Liptonbacteria bacterium CG11_big_fil_rev_8_21_14_0_20_35_14 | reverse complement strand
AAGAAAAAAAACTTATCTAAAAGGCCGGAAAGATGTGGCCGAGGATAATTTAATTCATTTAAAAAATTCCAGAGATAGCGCCATACTCCTACAAAAACAAAATAAAAATTGGAAAAAGGTAACTTGTTGTGCGGGCATGGTTTGTATGTCTCCGACCGAGGTTCACGAAGAAGTCTTAAAAATTGTTCTTAAAAAATTAAATGATAGTTAAGTATGTATAATTATGGGGATTTTGGAAATTTAAAAGAAAATTATAAGAAAGGCAGAAGACGAGTTCCGTTAGAAGTTATTAAGTATATTTTTAATAAGTTAAATAAAAATAAACCTTTGGTATTGGATTTAGGTTGTGGAACTGGTATATCAACTAGGCAATTAGCACCTTATAGTGGATATATTATTGGAGTTGATAAAGATGAAGATATGATTTCAAACGACAGTATTAATTACAAGGTATCAGATGTTTCTAATTTACCTTTTGAAAATAGTTATTTTGATTTAGTAACAGCTTTTAGCGCCTTTCATTGGTTTTGTGATAAAAAATCTATTTTAGAAATTAAGAGAGTTTTAAAAACTAACGGAATATTTTGCGTAATTAATAAGGAAGAAAAGTCGGGTTTGAAGAATATATATAGAAGCGTGCTTGAAAAATATGTTAGCGAAGAATTGCCGTCTATAAAAAAAGATTATGAACCAAATATTATATTAAAGCAATATGGTTTTGTTAGTATAAAGAAAAAAGTTTTTAAAGTAGTTGAAAATTATAATTTAGAGGAGGCTTTATTATATTTACAATCTGTTAGTTTATGGAATTTAGTAAATGATAATTTTAAAGAGAAAGTTTTAAATGATTTAAGAAATGTTTTAAGTAAAAGAGATTATATAGAAAGAACTTTAGATATAGTTGTGGTTTATGGTAGTTTGACTTAAAAAATAAATATTGTATTCTGTGAATAGAATTTATTGAAAATAGAAAGGGAAAACCATGATAAAAAAATCTAATGCTTTTGTGCCAAACAACCCTGGGGAAATAACAATGACAAAAAAAGAACAGCAAGAATTTAAAGAAATGAATGATTGGCTAAATGAATCGGATAATTCATTTGATAATCAGATTGTTGGCGAGCCTCGTACTTACAGAGACCCAAAAGGGATTTTAAGATATTGTTTAAATAATAAAATTGTAAAAGAGTCTAAGAATAAGCCAAAAGAAAAAAAGAAAGAGAAAGAAAAAAATTTATTTTTAACTACACTTTATATAGCAGATGAGGCTAAAAAAAGAAGGCGGTGATTTATATGAACAAACAGATTACTCAATATATAGAGTCGGAAAAATATGACAAAGTAATTATTAGGGAAAATCATGAGCCGATGATTAAGGTTCAAGCAACTGATAAAATAATTATCGCCCATAAAGATTACCCGGCACATAAATTTGTCAGAGAAACTATATGGAAAAAACTTCTTAAAGCATCTTTAAATTTACCTGATGAGTATAAAATTAAATTTTTGGAAGGCTATAGGCCTTTATGGAAACAAAAAGAGTATTGGGATGATGAATGCGCTAAAACGAGGCAGGCTCATCCTAATTGGACTGAAGAAAAAATTCAAAAAGAGGCTAATCGTTTTGTAGCCAGACCAACTAAGTTAGCCAATCATCGCTGTGGAGGAGCTATTGATATTGGTTTAATTTATAATGATGGGACTTCCGTGGATATGGGGATAAATCATTTAAGTAGTAAAGAAGATTATAATAGTGGAAAAAAATTCCCAATGTTTTCTCGTTTTATTACTAAAGAACAAAAATATAACAGAGAGATATTACGAACTGTTATGGAAAATGAAGAATTTGTTTGGTATACAGACGAGTGGTGGCACTATTGTTATGGCGACCGGATGTGGGCGGTGCATACAGGGCAAACCACTTGTTTCTATGGTCCGGTTGAAATGAGATTGAGAAGTTGTGATAGAAATATTAAACATCCCAAAAAAATAAATTATGGAGATAAAATTATGAATAAAATTTATATCCATCCTTTAGTTGATAAGGAAGGTGAAGAGCTTTTAAATTATTTATCAGTAGCTGAAGGCGAACTTAAGCCTGAAGATTATCAATTAACTGATAATCAACTTGCTCATTTTAATGGATTTGAAAATTGGTTAGAACATTCAAAAAAAACTTTAATTGATGTAGAGTTAGGATCTGTTGATTAATAAAAATAATTTGATTAAGGGCTGTACGCATTTTGTGTATAGCTCGTTTTTTATTTTGTGATATTATGAATATAAGATATGCCTCTTAAAAAAAATATTTTAATTTTTAATTGGAAAATGAACCCGGAAACTATTTCGGAGGCTATTTTACTTTTTAAAAAAACCAATGAGACAATTAAAGATTATAAAGGCGAGGTTGTGGTGACTGCGCCTTTTGTTTTTTTAAGTAGTTTGGTTGATTTAAAAAGAAAATTAAAAAGTAAAATAAAGCTCTGTGCGCAAAATGTTTTTTATCATAAAAACGGCGCCTTTACGGGTGAGATATCTTTAAAACAACTTGAGAGTATTCAAGTTAATCATGTTTTAATAGGACACTCTGAAAGAAGAAAAATGGGGGAGAGTGATTTTTTAATAAATAAAAAAGTTAAGGAAGCAGTTAAGGCTGATTTTAATGTGATAGTGGCGGTGGGAGAAAAAAGTAAGTGGCCTTTATTTATTTCAGAAAGATATGTGCAGTATCAATTGTATAGAGCGTTAATCGGAGTCT
The DNA here is from genome assembly GCA_002796205.1 of Candidatus Liptonbacteria bacterium CG11_big_fil_rev_8_21_14_0_20_35_14. Classification (GTDB taxonomy): domain Bacteria; phylum Patescibacteriota; class Minisyncoccia; order UBA6257; family XYB1-36-10; genus 1-14-0-20-35-14. Next base: position 6,612 of record PCWO01000030.1, on the reverse strand, counting down.
CCTCAATGAGAAAAATTATAGTAGCCTATGAGCCAATATGGGCTATTGGCACGGGTGAAAATCCGTCCCTAGGACATATAAAAGTTATATCTAGGCGATTAGGAAAATTTGGAGCGCCGGTTTTATATGGAGGGTCGGTGACTAGCCAAAACATTAAATCTTTAATAGAATGTGAGAGTATAGATGGAGCTTTAATCGGCGGAGCCAGCTTATCATCTATAAAAGTCAAAAATATTATTAGTAAAATTAATTAAAAAAATATATGGGAGAAAAAGAAAATTTATTTCGTTATTTAAAATATTTTGTCGTGTTTATAATGCTAGTAGCAGTTTATTCATTTTTTTGGGGTCCAATAGCCTCTTATGAGGATTCTTTATATGCTGTTAAAACATTTACAGCTAGTGGAGAAGGAAAAGTTGTAGTTGAGCCGACAATTGCTAAGGTTGGTTTGTCTTTAATAACCGAAGGGTTAAATCCAGCTAAAGTACAAGCGGATAACGCTATTAAAATGAATAAAGTGATTGAGTATTTAAAAAGTAAAGGCATTGAGGACAAGGATATAAAAACTACTCAATTTAATTTAAATCCAAAATATTCATCTGTTAATAGATTTAATGCTTCTTATATAGATGGGTACACTTTAACTCAAGAAGTAACTGTAATAATTAGCGATTTGGAATCAGTGGGCGAGATTGTATCTACAGCTAATAGTTTAGGAGTTAATAGAATAAATTCTGTTTCATTTGATGTGACAGATGAGGAAAGAGAGCAATATATGGCCGAGGCTCGCGCAGAGGCTTTTGAGGATGCTCGGGTCAAAGCTCGTTCAATGGCAAGTTCAGCTAAGGTTAGACTAGGGAGTGTAATTAGTTTCTATGAAAATAGTTATTCTCCTTACACAAAATCGGTTGATAGTTATGGGTATGGAGGGGCGGAATCTGCAATTTCTGTAGCACCGTCAATTGAGCCTGGTAGTCAGGAAATAAACGTTAATGTTAATGTAACTTATAAAATTAAATGATTCAATTTTTTAAGTTTGCTATAGTTGGAGGAATAAATACTTTGGTTGATTTTACAGTTCTATACTTGTTAATTTTTTCAACTGGCATTACAGGCGGTATGGGATATAGCTTGTTTAAAGGCATATCATTTTTAGTAGCGGTTGGTAATAGTTATTTACTAAATAAATCTTGGACATTTAGAGATAGAAGTAAAAAAAATTCAAAAGAAGCAATAGACTTTTTATTTGTAAGTGTTATCGGTCTTTTGATAAATGTAGGCATAGCTTCTCTCGTTGTTAATGGAATTAACCCTTTAGAAATAGTTATAATTCCTTTGGCTTCTACTTTAGGTTTTATAGAAGTATTTATGTCTGTGGAGCAAATATGGGCAGGAGTGGGGGGATTAACAGCTACAGCCGTATCACTTATTTGGAATTTCTTTGGTTATAAAATCTTTGTGTTTAAGAAAGGTGTTGACCCTGTTAAATAATTTTGAAAAATCAAAATTAAAATCTAAGATTTTATTTAACAGGGTTGACAAATAATGGTTTAGGGTGTATACATTATTAGTGAATGAGAGTGTTAAGTGGTTTTAGGCGAATTTCGACCCAAAATCAATTATGCCTCGTTGTTTGGCAAAAAATCCGTCTTTGACGGGTTTTTTGTTTGCATTATTATTTTAATTATTTATAATATATAGGTGACTTGGTCTTCTTAAGCGATCGCGAACTGCACACTCATTTAAATCAAACAACAGGAGGTCAACATTTGCGGTCGCTTAAGGCGACTAAGGCAAAACAAAAAAACGTCCTTGCTTTAGCCAGGCGTTTTTTTGTTTATTTTATTTCTTATAAATTAATTTAATAATATTTTAAATTAGATATAAATAATATTAATTTAGATAATTACCTTTAAAAAATATTTTATAAAAAATAAAAATAAAAATATTTTTTAAAAATTTTGTTTTTTTAGTTTTCCACATATTTTTTATTTTTTATTTGTTCTAGAATTAGAAGTGAACCAACTTAAATTTATTTTTAAAAAAAGTTGGGGAAAAACTTAAAAAGTTTTTCTAACATGATTACTTATAATTAGTCACTGTAAGTTAATCAAAAAATTAAAATTAATTTTTTTATAACAATGCCAACAAAGAAAAGAAAGACAACTGCAAAGAAGTCTACGGCTAAAAAGGCAACCAAGAAGAGAGCCCCAGCTAAAAGAAAGACAACTGCTAAAAAGACTACTAAAAGAAAAGCTGCTAAAAAGAAAAGATAATCTTTAAAAACCGCTCAATCTAGTAATTGGGCGGTTTTTTTGTTAGAATCTACTCATCTTTGAAATAGCTAGGTATTTAAACTGGTATAATAAGTACTATGAAACTTAATATAAAAACAAAAGATATTGAGTTGTCGGACTCTTTATCTGCTTACGTAAACAGTAAAATTGTAGTATTAGATAAGTTACTCTATCAATATAATAAGGAAAATTCTTTATTAGTTGATTTAGAACTGGCCCGCATTACCAAACATCATCAAAAAGGAAATGTTTATATGGTGGTAGCTAATGTTGAGTTTGGGGGAAATATAATTAGAGCTGATTATACTGGAGAAGATTTATATAAAGGAATTAATACTGTAAAGCAAACTCTTAAAAGAGAGGTCGGTAAGTTCAAAGAACTGCAAAAAGTTTAATGATAAGAACTATTTTTAATAAAATATTTGATCCACTTAAAATTTATAAAAAACAGGTGGAAAAGATTAACGCGCTTGAAACGCGTTTTTCTTCGTTGAATAATGAGGAATTAAAAAAATATACTCTAGAGCTTAAGGAAAAATTAAAAGAGAAAGAAAATTTAGATGATATATTACCTACGGCTTTTGCTATGGTTAAAGAAGCATCTAAAAGAACCTTAAAACAAAAACATTATAACGAGCAGTTAATAGGTGGCATAGCTCTGCATAAGGGAAATATAGCCGAGATGATGACGGGAGAGGGTAAAACTCTGGCGAGTACCAGTCCGATATATTTAAATGCCTTAACAGAAAAAGGCGTACATGTGGTGACTGTCAACGAATATTTGGCAAAACGAGATACTGTTTGGATGGGACAGATATATTATGCTTTAGGACTTTCCTGCGCCTGTTTAGTAGCTGACGGAAAAGCTTATATGTATGATCCGGAATATAAAATAGAGAGGAGTAAGGCGGAGGAGATAGATAAAGAAAGGGATTTACTAGGAAGCTTTAAAGTAGAGGAGGATTATTTAAAACCAGTATCTCGTAGGGAGGCTTATTTAGCAGATATCACTTACGGCACAAATCATGAGTTTGGTTTTGATTATTTAAGAGATAATTTAGTAGCCTCCCTAGAGCAAAAAGCGCAAAGACCGTATTATATGGCTATTATAGATGAGGTAGATTCTATTTTAATAGATGAGGCTAGAACACCTTTGATTATTTCAGCCCCTGATACTGAGTCAAGTGAGTGGTATAAAAAATTCGCGCAAATTGTAAATAAATTAGAGAACGAATCCGACTATACAGTTGATGAAAAGTTTAAATCGGTGGCTATTACTGATAACGGAATTGAGAAGGTAGAAAGATTTTTATCTATTGAAAATTTGTATTCTGCGCAAAACCTAAAGCTAGTACATTATTTAGAGGAAAGCCTTAAAGCTAAAGCTTTATTTAAATTGGATAAAGATTATGTCATAAAAGATCAAGAAATTATTATCGTGGATGAGTTTACAGGGCGTATGATGCACGGAAGACGATATAGTGGGGGATTACATCAAGCGATAGAGGCTAAAGAAGAAGTTATAGTTAAACAAGAATCTCGGACTTTTGCTAAAATATCTATTCAAAACTATTTTAAAATGTATCCCAAATTGGCTGGTATGACTGGTACCGCTAAATCGTCGTCCGAGGAATTTGAGCAGGTTTATAACTTAGAGGTAGTGCAAGTACCACCTCATAGGCGATCTCAAAGAATAGACAAGAAAGACCAGGTTTATAAAAACTTTGATGCTAAAATGAAGGCGATAGCCAAAAAAGTGCGTGAGGCCTATGAAAAAGGTCAGCCGGTTTTAATTGGTACGACCTCTATTGAAAAAAATGAAATTGTTTCTAAATATTTAAATAAAGAAGGCATAAAGCATGAAATTTTAAATGCCAAAAATCATGAACAAGAGGGGCAAATTATTGCTCAAGCCGGTAAAGAAGCGTCTGTAACAGTAGCGACTAATATGGCTGGTCGGGGAGTTGATATTATTTTAGGCGGTAATCCACCCGATAAAGAAGGGGCTAAAAAAGTGCGCGAGGCTGGAGGGCTACTTATTATCGGCACAGAAAGACATGAGGCGAGGCGCATTGATAATCAGCTTCGTGGTAGAAGTGGGCGTCAAGGAGATATGGGAGAAAGTCAGTTTTTTTTATCACTAGATGACGATTTATTAAGAGTTTTTGGAGCCGAAAGAATTCAAGGATTATTGCAACGTTTTGATTTTCCGGATGATATGCCAATTGAAATGGGCATTATTAGCCGAGCCGTTAAAGAGGCACAAAAAAAAATAGAGGGTTTCCATTTTGATTCCCGTCGTCATTTATTACGCTATGATGATGTTTTAAATAAACAAAGAACATCGGCTTATAAATTTAGAGATAGCATACTTGAACTTACAAGTGAGGAGGCGCCTATAAGGCTAAAGGAAGAGCTGGAAAGTCATGTTAATATCTTAACCTTAACTATGCCTTTTAAGGGAGTAAAAGAAGAAGAGGCAAATGAAATGGCTTTATTTTTAACAACCTCAACTTTAATATCGGGTGAGGAAAACGAGGTTTTAAAGAAAATTATAAAGGAAGAAAATGCTTCTAAAAATTTAAATAAATTTCTAAAAGAAAAAATTGAAAAAAGAGTTAACGATGTAAAAGAAGATAAGAGCCTTAGAGGTCGTATGATAGCCGTGTTTGATATGCTTTGGATGAATCATTTAGAGGATGTGGAGGCGTTGGCGGAATCTGTGCGTCTACGAGCCTACGGACAAAAAGATCCGTTAGTAGAATATAGAAGAGAGGGGAAAATATTATTTGATAAATTGTTTGATAATTTTAGAGGCTGGCTGTTTGAAAATATATTCAGACTATCTAA
>PCWO01000030.1:234-1415 GCA_002796205.1 Candidatus Liptonbacteria bacterium CG11_big_fil_rev_8_21_14_0_20_35_14 | reverse complement strand
AAAAATTTAAAAATGTCGGCAGAAATGATGAGTGCCCTTGCGGAAGTGGAAAAAAATATAAGAAATGTCATGGGGCTTAATAATTATATATAAACATGTTAAAAAGTGCTGTAAAAAGAAAATTAATAGTTTTCGTTTGTAAGGGAAATATACATAGGTCAGCGATCGCTGAACAAATACTAAAGAAGTTATTTAAAGAAAAAGGGTTAAATAATAAATTCGATGTTATTTCAAGAGGGGTTCAGGGATCAGCTGGAACAAGACCTACTATGCATAAAAATATTACTAAATACGAAGAATGGGAGATTTCAAAACCATCATTAGAAGAATTAAATATTGATATTACTAAACATAAAGCTAGACCTATTACCAAATACGTTGCAAATAAAGCCGACGTTATTATTGCTTTTGATAAGGTTATTTTAGAAAATCATGAAGTCGCTCTAATAAAGCAGTTTCCAGAATTTTGTAATAAAATACACCTCTTATCAGAGCTTGAAGGTAAAATAGAAGATATACCAGATTGTAAAGGTATAGAAGATCCTGAATTTCACCGAGTGGTTACGAAACGAATTCATTATATTTTAAATAATCACTGGAAAGAATTAATTGAATGGATAGGTTAAATTAATTATGGTCGTAGAAAAAAATATAAGAAATGTCATGGGAAATAAAATAAAAAAAAGCCACAAGAACTCTGTTGATGCACTTAAGCACTCAACTCTTGTGGCTAGCCTCTGAGTATATCCTACGTAGGTCGCGGTCAGACGGCTACTCTGTTCCACTCACTAAGTTTAGTATATGAAATTACCAAAGAATAGTAAAGAAAATATAAGAAGTGTCATGAGGCTTAATAATTATATATAAATATGTTAAAAAGTGTTTTATTTATACCTTATATAAAAAATAATAATAAAATAAAAATTTTTTTACAGAAAAGAACTAAGGATGCTAAAAATATGCCTGGATTTTATGGTTTTTGGGGAGGCTTAGTTGAGAATGGAGAAAATATTGAGGAGGCATTAATTAGAGAAATAAAAGAAGAACTGGATATAAAAATAAGTAATTATAATAAACTAGGTATTTTTAATTTTGGTAAAAGTGAAAAACATATATTTGTAAAAGAGGTTTTAGAGGATTTTGAAAATTCTATAGACATAAAAGAGGGGGATGAGGGTAGG
>PCWO01000030.1:0-154 GCA_002796205.1 Candidatus Liptonbacteria bacterium CG11_big_fil_rev_8_21_14_0_20_35_14 | reverse complement strand
AGTTTTAAAATTATCTAGCGATAAGTGCTCTACGGTTTTATAAATATCATCTGTATTTATATTTTCTAACCTTTTAATGGCTTTTATTATTTCTTCCTCGGTTTGTTCTTTGATAAGAGTGCCATTTATATTTTCTTTAATAATATCAATAATA
>PCWO01000046.1:5305-13933 GCA_002796205.1 Candidatus Liptonbacteria bacterium CG11_big_fil_rev_8_21_14_0_20_35_14 | reverse complement strand
TATTTGACAAAAAATTAAATATAGAATAATATATATAAGTAATCTGCAGACAGTAGGCGTACATATAAGACCTACCGAGGACAAGGCTTTTCAAGCCAATCTTTATTAGTCTGCGACCACAAAAAGGTCGTTTTTATATTATACCGTATAGGTAAAAATGAAGAATAAACAACAAAAAGCCCAAGAGTTAAACGAACATATAGATCGCATAAAAAAATCTAATACGATTTTATTTACAGATTATAGCGGAGTTTCTTCGGAGAATATTAATTTTTTAAGAAAAGAAATGCTTGGTTTTAATGCTAAGTTTAAAGTGGCTCGAAAAAGATTACTTCGTATAGCTTTTGAAAAAGAGGGGATTAATGTGAATCCAGAAAATTATGAAGGTCAGCTTGGAATTATAACTACCGATGGTGAATTATCAGAAGTAGCTAGTCCGGTTTATAAATTTAGTAAAAATAACAAAACATTTAAAATTTTAGAAGGTTATGACGCCACTAATAAATCTGTTATTAACCTAGAGACTATTAATCGTATAGCTACCTTACCAAGTAGAGATGTTCTTATCGGACAACTGGTTGGTATGGTAGCCTCTCCAATTAAGATGTTTATGATTGCTCTTAAGGAACGTGCTAAAACATTAGAAGTAAAATAAATAAAACTATGAGTGAAGAAGAAGTAAAAAAAGAAGTCTCTATTAACCCTAAATTTAAGGATATAATAGAAAAAATTGCCAATCTTTCTGTTGTTGAGTTAGCTGATTTAGTTAAAACTCTTGAAGAAAAATTTGGCGTTTCAGCCTCGGCTGTAGCTGCCTCCGGTGCTATAAGCGGAGAAGTTGCATCTGAAGAAAAAGATGCCTACGATGTTGAATTAAAAGCCGCCGGTGATCAAAAAATTAATGTTATTAAAGTGGTTCGTGAAGTTACCGGTTTAGGTCTTAAAGAGGCTAAAGATATGGTAGACCAGGCTCCTAAAGTTATAAAAGAAGGAATTAAAAAAGAAGAGGCTGAAGGTTTAGTTAAAAAACTACAAGAAGCCGGCGCTATCGTCGAAATGAAATAATAATTTATTATATTAAAAAATAAACGCCCTTGCTTGAAAGCAGGCGTTTATTTTTTTTATTTTCTTTTATTTAATAAATTTTTTATTATATTTTTAGTGTCATCAACACTCTTTACCTCTTTATAACTAACTCCTAAAGACTTAACCGGGCTATCGTTGCCATTATTTAACGCATCTCCTATAAACAGTATTTCTGTTAGGGGAATCTCTAAATATTTAACCATTTTATTTATTCCATAAGCCTTATCTATGCCTTTTTTTGTTATATCAATAGAGGTTGTGCCGGCTATATGAATTTCAAAATCAGATAACTGGTCTTTTATTTTATTAATAATTTTTTGCCTTTTATCTTTATCTCTATCCCATTCTTTTTTCTTATCAATTGGAGCCTCCTGCCCAAGCATAGATATAGTTATTTGACTTTCTCTGTTCTCAATCATTTTCCCAAATTTTTCCTCAACCTCAAAATCTTTAATAGCTTCTTTTAAAACACTAATTATTTTTTCTTTTTCAGAATCCGAAAGAAAGTCCTCATAAACCATATTCCACATATTCATGTCGTGCCTATACATAGCACTTCCGTTGGTAGGAAATATATACAATGAAGATAAATTAGAGCAATCCAGTGGATTAATTAATTGTTTTTTAAATTGTGTAAAAGAGGCACCCGAAATAACGGCTATTTTTTTTCTTTAATTAGAGAACAAAATAATTCCGCCATTTCAAAGTCAATTATTTGTTTACTCTCTGTCAGAGTGCCATCTAAATCAAAAACAATTAAGTTATGCATATAATTTTAGTTAACAGGCTTAGCTGTTATAGAAAGCTTTAATTTAACCTCATCATCAACCGAGGCTAAGAAAGCCAAATCGGGTACCACTAAATTAAAATCAGATCTTTTTACAATAGTCTCCGCCTCGGCGACTAATTTTTCTGCATTTAGCTCTTTAATCTTTCCGCTAAAAGTAACCTCTTTTGTTACTCCGGAAACAGTTAAATCTCCTGTAATACTAAAAGATACCTCTGACTCAAAAACCACGGCCTCTGGTAGTCCGGTAATAGATTTTGGTACAAAGGTTATAAATTCATTTTGGGCATCCTCGGATTTTAATATCAAGCGAGCTATAGCCCCGTCTCTATTTTTGCTATCTGTTTTTAATGTTCTAGCGTTAACAGACACATCTTTAACCTGTATTTTTGATATGTCGGCTAAATTAACCAAAATACTACCTTTAATATCTTTTGTTATTCCAACCGCCGTAAAATCTTTACCATTTAAAATTTCATCTATGGCAAAACTCGCCTCCGACTCTTCAGGAGAAATAGCGTAGGTTATCATTCCATCTGCCGATTCATAATTTATCTCCTTGGGCTCGCTAGGCGAGGCTACCGGCTTTGTTAAATAATAATATGCTCCGCCTATAATAATAGCTAAAACCAATATAATAATGCTTATTTTTTTCATATAGATTATATGATAGCAAAAATCAGAATTTTATCAAAACTTTTTTGGCTGCCCAGCAGGGATTCGAACCCCGATACCATGGACCAAAACCATGTGTCCTACCATTAGACGACCGGGCAAAATCATAAACATAATACTAAATTTTGGTATATAAATCAATCATATATATACCACGCTGTATTGACATATAAATAATAAAGTTATAAAATAAAAGAAGCAAATTTTATAAAAAGGAAAAAATGATGGAACTTTACGAGTTAATAGGATATTTTTGTATTTTTTTAATGACTATAGTTTTATTTTTGTTTTTAAAATTTTTATCAATTCTATTTAAAAAGGAGAAATAAAGTGTTTGAGGATCATAATTTATTTTTAGCAGTAACTGGATTTATTTTTGTATTTCTAGGAGTTTTAGGATTATTTAATCAATCCGTTCTTTGGCAGGAAAGGAAAAATAAAATATATGAAAATCCATCTATTGTAATGTTTATAATTTTTCTCGGTTTTTTAATTATGGGTCTTTTAATTCTTTTTTTAGATATTAAAAGATTTGATGTGTATTAAATGAAAATAAAAACAGCTCAAGGGCTGTTTTTTTCTTTAAATTGTCAAAATCTCAAATTCATATAGAATAAAGGCATGGATGAGGAGAAAATCAAAGCCAAATTAACCAAAGCCGAATATGATGTTTTAAGACAAAAGGGGACAGAATCTCCTTTTTCCGGTTCTTTGTTGGATGAAAAAAGAAGGGGAGTCTTTAAATGTAAGGTTTGTGGTGATGAGTTGTTTTTTTCAGGTGCAAAATTTGATTCCGGTACCGGTTGGCCTAGCTTCTCTGATGTAAATAAAGAAAAAGTTGAGCTTAAAAAAGATATAAGTTATGGTATGGAAAGAGTTGAGGTTACTTGTAGAAAATGTGGTTCACATCTTGGTCATGTTTTTGATGATGGACCACCTGAAACAAAAAAGCGCTATTGTATAAATTCGGTTTGTTTAGATTTTAAAAAAGAGGATAAATAAAATATGTTAGTTGATGAAATAATAATAAACGTTAAAGCGGGTGCTGGCGGTAAAGGAGCGGTGGCTTTTAATAAAAATGTAATGTCTCTAGGCCCGACGGGTGGCTCGGGCGGTAGAGGTGGGAGTGTTTATATAGAGGGCGTAGCCGATATTGGCGCCTTAAATAAACTTAAATTTAAAAAAGACTTTGAGGCTCAAGCTGGTCAATATGGAAAATCTCAATTTAATGATGGTTACGACGGACAAGACATAGTTATTAAAGTTCCAACCGGTACAGTTATTATTAATCAAGAAACTAAAGAGCCAAAAGAAATAATAAAGATAGGCGAGAAAATATTAGTAGCTAAGGGTGGTAATGGAGGGAGAGGTAATTTTCATTTTAGATCATCAACCAATACTACCCCAAAACAATTTCAACCTGGCTTGCCGGGTGAGCAGTTTACTCTTAAGCTTGAGTTAAAACTTATAGCCGATGTCGGGTTAGTTGGTCTTCCAAATGTCGGCAAATCATCTCTTTTAAATGAATTAACTAACGCTAATAGTAAAGTAGCTAATTATGAATTCACCACTCTTGAACCTCACCTCGGTGCTTACTACGAAATTTTAATAGCCGACATTCCGGGTATTATTGAGGGCGCTAATCATGGTCGGGGGCTAGGTCTTAAATTTTTAAAACATATTGAAAGAACAAAAATTATTTTTCATCTTATATCAGCCGAATCATCCTCGCCTGTTACGGATTACAAAACAATCAGAAAAGAATTAGAAACATATAACCCTGAATTTAAAGCCAAGCCGGAGTATATTTTTTTAAGTAAAAGTGACGGGGTAGATAAAGCAACTTTAAAAAAACGTCTTGAGGCTTTAAAAAAATATAATAAAAATATTAAAGCCCTTTCTATATTAGATGAAAAAAGTTTAGAGGATGTAAAAGTTATTTTAAACAATATAATTAATTTAAAAAAGAAATAAGTTATAATAAAAATATGAACAAAATAGAATTTATAAGTTCGTTGTTGGATTATTTAACAATTGTGTCTCAAGTTATAATATTATTTTTATTAATAATTTTGTCTACTAAAAAATTTGATAAAGCTGTTAGTTTGATTAAAAAAAAGTCTTTTAAATTGTCGTTAGTGGTGGCTTTAGTCGCTACGCTTGGTAGTTTGTTTTATTCCGAAATAGTCAACTATACGCCCTGTCTTTTGTGTTGGTATCAAAGAATATTTATGTATCCTCAAGTTATTCTTTTTAGTATTGCTCTTTTCTTAAAAGATAAAGGTATCGCTATCTATGCTTTAAGTTTATCAATGTTGGGTGGTATGCTGGCTCTCTTTCATTATTATATTCAGCTTTCTAACACAAAGCTTACATCTTGTAGTACGGTTGGATATTCCGTTAGTTGTTCAGATAATTTTATAATGCAATTTGGTTACATTACAATTCCAATGATGGCTTTAAGTGCTTTTATTTTGATTTCACTTTTAATGATTGTTAGTTTAAAAAAATAAAAAATACTTTTGCACAGAGTTAAAATAAAATTAAAGTGATATAATAAAGGTATAAAAATTTTTTTATATTACAATTAATTTTTTAAATACATGAACTCTCAAAAGTACATTGAAATATCTGGATTAGTTTTTATAGTTGTAGCTATTTTGCATTTAGTTAGAGCCTCGGCTGGTTGGCTCTTAGTTATTAATGGCTACACCGTTCCAATTTATGTTAGTTGGATAGTCGTTGTTTTAATAGGTTATATGGCTTATCAAAGTCTTGAGCTTAAAGATAAAAAATCAAGTTCTACTAGTTCGTTTGAAATAAAACCGGTTACTAAAAAGAAAACAACCAGAAGGAAAACAGTTAGAAAGATAGTTAAAAAATAAAATAAAAATAGCCTAAAATGGCTATTTTTATTTTATTTAAAGATTTACAATATAATTATGGTTTTAAATAAAAATATAATTATAGTTTTAGTTATTATAGCTATTCCATTTGCTTGGAGTATATCTTTTTTGCTAGAAAAAATTCAACCTAAACCAGAGATAGGTGAGCTTCATACTATAGATTCAATTTGTTTAGAAAAGATAGGCGATAAAAATAAATACGCAGTCTCTGATATTTATAATGGAGAATTAGCCGATATAAATTTTAATTCTATGCCAGAGGCTCAAACCTTTAAAGCTAAAATAACCGAGGAGTATAAAAAAGGAGTTAATTTTGCTGGCCACTTTAACGTTGCTAGTTTTGGTTGCGGTATTGGTTGTCAAGCTTATACTATTACCAATATTAAAACGGGTAATATTATTAGCCATGGCTTAAATTCAGAGTTGGGCGCTTTCTTTACTCCTAACAGCACACTTTTTATTTTAAACCCAAAAGAAAATACTCCTAATCCGGTAGATAAAGATCTTTTACCATATTTAGAATTAACTCAAAGAAAATATTATCAAATAAAAGATGATTATCTTGAACTTATCTGCGAGGAATCGACCGACAGTGGCATTGACTCTATTTAGTTAAACAAATATAAATAATTTAAATATCCTTTTTGCTCCATTTCCTCAAGCGGAATAAATTTCATAGCCGATGAGTTCATACAATATCTAAGTCCTGTGGGTTCTGGTCCGTCTTTAAAAACATGTCCTATATGTGAATCGGCATATTTAGATTTAATTTCAACTCTAGGTAGTATAAGTTTATAATCAGTTTTTTTAACTATAAACTCATCACTGATTGGCCTATAAAACGATGGCCAACCCGTGCCCGAATCATATTTATGAGTAGAGGAAAATAGTGGTTCTCCCGAAATAATATCTACATAAATTCCTTTTTCTTTATTTTGGTCATACTCATTTTTAAAAGGCGTTTCGGTCCCTTCCTTTTGGGTTATTTCGTATTGTAATTTTGTTAATAAGTTTTTCAATTCCTCATCGCTGGGCTTTTTAAAATCCGACCAGGGATTTTTTGTAATACCTAAATCATTAAATTCTCCCGACCCCCAAATACTTTCTATATATTTATCTCTGCCAGACCCTTCTCTATAATATCTATAACGTAGTGGGTTATTTTTATAATAATCCTGATGATAGTCCTCGGCCTGATAAAATTCTAAAGCCTTTTCAATATCTGTGACGATTGGTTTTTTAAAAACATCTTCTTCCTCTAACTCTTTTATAACGCTTTCAGCTATTATTTTTTCGTTTTCATTTTGATAATATATAGCTGACGTATATTGATGGCCTCTATCATAAAATGAACCTCCCTCGTCGGTCGGGTCTATGTGTCTAAAAAACCACCAAACTAAACTTTCGTAGGATACAGACGATGGATCATATAAAACTTTAACTAATTCACGATGTTTAGTTAATCCACTAGACACATCTTTATAAGTTGAATCTTTTTCCTCCCCGCCCATATAGCCCGATATAACTTCTTTAACTCCGTCTAATTTTTCAAAATCAGACTCTACGCACCAAAAACATCCGCCCGCAAAATAAGCCTCGGATAATTTATCTGCTTGAATATTAATAGGAGTTATAATATTTCTGCCTTGGTTCTCATATAAATAAACCGATAATATAACAACTACCACAATACCAGTCGTTAAAATACTCTTATTTATTTTCATATCCCTATGATAACATCATATATAGCCTGAGAGAAATCTTGGGCTTTTTTTATTTACACTATTTACACCTAATCTAAATTTTTTAAATATTAAAAATATTTTTATCAAAATCGTTTGTCGGAGTTTTTCCCTCAATTTGAATAGTTTTTAAAATTAACTTTTCTTCTTCTAATAAAGCATCTAAAAGTTTTATTCTTTTATCTTTTATAAGAGTGTAGACTCCGGGTTCATTTCCTAAGGCTAATATTTTTTGATATATTTTTTGAGCCATATCTTTATGTCCTAATAAGGCTAGTTTTAAATCATCTAGCTCTATAAAACCATCCTCGGTATTAATTTTTTTTGTAAATGTAGCTTGGTTATGGTCTTGTGTTTTTAATATTAAAGAATTATTAATAATATTTTTTAAAATTTTATATAATATTATAACTCCTTCTTTGGCGAGCAACTCCTCAACCTCTAAATAGTTTTTATCTATAATTTTTATTTTTTTTTGTATTAATATTGGTCCATGATCTATTTTATCATTCATCTTATAGATAGTTATGCCCGAGTATTTTTCGCTATTTAAAATAGCATATTGAATAGGGGAGGCGCCTCTAAATTTTGGTAGAAGCGATGGATGAATTCCAAAAACTCCGTCTTTAAATAAATTAATAATCTCTTTTTCAATAATTTTTCCGTAGGCGGCTATAATGGCAAAATCAATTTGGCCAAACTTCTTTTTAATTTCTTCAGGGTTTAATTTTTCCGGTTGATAAACCGGTATGTTGTTTTTTAAAGCTAATATTTTTGTCGGTGGGGGAGTAATAATCTTTTTTCGGCCAACTGGTCTATCGGGGTTACAAATAACAACTGCCGGCTTTATTTCTTTTTTTATAAGATTATCTAAAACAATCTCGGCAAATTTGGGACTCCCAAAAAAAGCATATTTCTTTTCTTTTAATTTATTATTCTTTAACATTAATTTTTTTAGCCCTATCTATAAATAATACTCCGTTTAGGTGATCAATTTCATGCTGAAAGACTCTAGCTAATAACTTTGAGGCTGTTATTTTAACTTTTTTACTAGTTTCATCCTGGGCTGAAATTATTATTTCATCAAATCGCTCAACCTCTCCGTTAACGCCGGGTATAGAAAGACAGCCCTCTATATCAATATTGGTAGTTTCTGATGTTTTGATAATCTCTGGATTAAAGATAGCGTAAAACTTTAACTTTCCTCGCTTATCTTTTCCGTTAGCTATAAAAACTCTTTCTAGTAATCCAATTTGGTTGGCCGCTAATCCGATTCCGTCATATTCTTTCATTAGCTTTTTCATATTGCTTATTAAATCTTTTATATCCTTTTTTGAACGTGATTTAAAATCAAAGTCAGAGGCTTTTTTTCTAAGCACTTTTTCATCTTTTTTATCGGAAATCATATATATTCTCATTAAAGTTAGAATAC
>PCWO01000046.1:5103-5270 GCA_002796205.1 Candidatus Liptonbacteria bacterium CG11_big_fil_rev_8_21_14_0_20_35_14 | reverse complement strand
TCATCTTTTTTATCGGAAATCATATATATTCTCATTAAAGTTAGAATACAATATTTTAGTATAAATGTCTACTAAAAATACTATCGGCTTTTCTTTTTAACTCTAACTTTTACAATATTATCTTTTTTCTTTTTTTCCTCTGTTACAACTCTCATAAAATACCCTCC
>PCWO01000046.1:0-5072 GCA_002796205.1 Candidatus Liptonbacteria bacterium CG11_big_fil_rev_8_21_14_0_20_35_14 | reverse complement strand
TAGGTGCATGGCTATCTCAAGACCTATTAATTGATGTTTTGTTTTTATTCTAGATTTTTTGGCTTTTTTCTTTAAATTATCTAAATATTCACTTGAGAAAACTGATTTCATTGCTCTTATTATACGTATATTTGCGCTTAGAGAGAAATACGGATTATAATAGGATGACATATGTATAAAAAGAATAAAAATCTAATTATAAACTCTGTCCTTGCAGTTATAGCGGTCGTGACTGTTTTCTACGCCGGTTATATTATAGGTAGTGATCAGCCGCCGAGACAAATTGAGGTTATAGGTGTATCTAATACCGAGGGTAAATATGACGATATAAACTTTAATCTTTTTTGGGAGGCTTGGGATTTGGTGCGTGATAAACACTTAAAGGGAGAGGATATAGATAATCAAAAACTGCTTTATGGCGCTATCGCCGGACTACTTGAATCAACTGATGATCCATACTCTGTATTTTTTGAGCCCGAGGATTCTCAAAAATTTCAGGAAGATGTGGAGGGTCATTTTGGAGGAGTCGGTATGGAAATTGAGGTTCGTGACAAAAGACTCTTGGTTGTCTCTCCTCTAAATGGTACGCCGGCCTATGAGGCTGGGGTTAAAGCTGGTGACCAAATTATTTTTATTAACGATGATAATACTTTTGATTTAGGTGTAGAGGAGGCTGTTAAAAAAATTCGGGGCGAAATTGGTACCAAAGTAAAACTAACTATATTTAGAGAAGGCTTTGATAAGCCGGAAGATTTTAATATTACTCGTGCTAATATAGAGGTACCGACTTTAGAGTGGGAGATGCTAGAAGGTGATATAGCCTATATAAAATTAATGAGTTTTAATAGTAACTCTCTACCACTCTTTTACGAAGCTATTATTAAATCAAGCTTTTCCGGAGCCCAGGGTTTAGTTTTAGATTTAAGAAATAACCCGGGCGGATTTTTGGAGGTAGCTACCAGGCTGTCAGGCTGGTTTATAGACGATGACGCCGTGATAGTCTCCGAAAAATTTAGATCAGGTGAAACAAAGGATTTTAAGGCTCCAGGTAATGGTATTCTAAAAAATATGCCAACCGTTATATTAATTAATAAAGGTTCGGCCTCGGCCTCGGAAATTCTAGCTGGCGCCCTAAGAGATTTAAGAGATACAAAATTGATTGGTGAAACAACTTTTGGCAAAGGTACGGTTCAGGAACTACAATCTTTATCCGACGGCTCTTTAGTTAAATTAACCACGGCTCACTGGGTTCTTCCAAATGGAGGTATTATAGATGAGGAGGGTATCGCTCCAGATTTTGAGGTTAAAGAGGATGAAAAGGCTCAGCTAGATAAAGCGATTGAGGTATTAAAATCAGAAATAAATAAATGAAAGTAATATTACTACAAGACGTTAAAAAAATTGGTAAGTTAAACGACATTATTGAGGTTAAAGAAGGTTATGCTAAAAATTTTCTTTTTGCTAGAAAATTAGCTAAGCCGGCTGATCAAATTTCTATTCAACAAATAAATATTAAAAAAGCCAAGCAATCTCAAAATAAAGTTATAGAAACAGAGATAGCTCAAAAAAATAAAGATATTTTGGAGGCCACAACTTTAATTATAAAAACTAAGGCCGGGGATAATGGTAAACTTTTTAAGGCTGTATCTGAAAATGATATTAAAACTCAAATTAAAGTGCCTTATAAATATATAAATTTTATGAGTCCTATAAAAAATTTAGGGGAGTATGAAGTGGTAATCAAGCTAACTGAAGAAATTGAGGCTAAAGTAAAAATAAAAGTAGAGTCAGAGTAATAAAAAAAACCGCTTATCAAAGCGGTTTTTTTATTTTACAGACACCACAGTTATCTCTCTATGATTTCCGTCAAATTTTATTTTTCTTTTTTTGGAGAAGGCTACTAATCCTTCTTTGGCAGCGTATAAAGTATCGTCGGATCCTTTACGAACATTTACGCCAGCTCCATATTTAGTGCCTCGTTGTCGTATTAAAATGTCTCCAATTTTTACTTTTTGCCCATCCTGGCGCTTAACTCCTAATCGTTTTGATTCAGAATCTCGTCCAAGTCTAGTAGAACCTCCAGATTTAGTATGTGCCATACGAGAAAAATTATACTATAAATCCTTTAAATAAGTCAAATTGATTTTTTAATATTATATATTATTATAAATCTATGGAATATTTAGCGCTCATAGGTACAGTTACTATTATTCATTTATTGGCCGTCATTAGTCCTGGTCCTGATTTTATTATGGCGTGTAGAAATTCGCTTACCTATTCGCGTAAAACTGGAATTTATACAGCGGTTGGTTTTGGTCTTGGAATTGCAGTTCACGTTTTTTATTCATTAGCCGGTCTAGCTTTAATTATTTCTAAGTCTATTTTGTTATTTAATGTCATTAAATTTTTAGGAGCTGGTTATCTTATTTATATCGGTCTTAAATCTATATTATCTAAATCTTCAAAAATTGAGCTCGGCGAACATGATAAAAAAGAAGATATTACTTCTTTTACGGCAGTTAGAATTGGTTTTTTAACCAATGTGCTTAATCCAAAAGCAACTTTATTTTTTTTAAGTCTTTTTACGTTTGTAATATCTCCAGAAACACCGTTGTTGATAATGGGCATTATGAGCGTAATAATGATAATCAATACAATGTTATGGTTTTCTCTTGTGGCTATTTTTCTTTCGCAAAAAAGAATACGCTCAATTTTTGAAAGATTTCAAAACGTATTTAATAAAACCTTAGGTGGGCTACTTATTGCTTTAGGGATTAAGGTTGCTTTGACTCAAAAATAATAAATGTAAAAAATTACTCAGCCTTAAAGCTTAAAATAATGGACGTAGTAGAACAAAAAATATATTCTAAAAAAGTTAAGACTATCATAATAGCTATATTATTTGCTCTTATATCGGGTGCCTCGTTTGCTTTGGGGTATATTTATGCTACCCAAATAGAACCAATTCCAATAATAATAGAAAAAAACTCAAATTAAACCTAAGTCCTTTTTATAAATACCCAATTCTTTTGAGCCAAAATTCATTTTCCCATTCCCATAATCTTTTAGCCGACAAAAAAGCCTCAAAATCATTTGTGTGGCTTCCGGGAAATTCTTTTAACTCAACTATACCCTCGGTATCTTTCCAGACATGATTAGCAGGGGAGCAGGCTTTTTGCGCCGGCCAAGGTTTTGTAATTTTATCTCTTCCTCCCTTGCGTCGCATTGTGGCTCCGCACACTTCGCAAACATCAACCTGATCTATTCTCATAATCCATCTTGTAGAAAGCTCGGGGTAATCTTTTTTTAAAACATCAAAATAGGCGGCCGTCTGTAAATTATAATCTCGGTAAATAGATTTTGATGTTTTTATATCCAGTATTCCAAGCCTGTCGCCGATAGTTACTACTGCATCGGCTGTGCCAGCATATCTATACTCTTTGTGTATAATCTTCTGCTCTATTAATTCCGGGCGTGTCTTTATCGGAGTTTTCTCTAAAAATGTCTTAAAAGCCAAAATAGAAGGCTCTATAGAGGCATCAATTATAGGTTCCTCACCTACTAAAATAGCCTCAATAGCCTCGTGTACCAAGGTGCCTTCGTTAGCCGATTGTTCCTTTATTTTTTCTCCATTAGCAAAGCCAACGGCCGAATAAAAATGATATAGGGCTGGCTTTGATTTTATATCCATTATAGTCGTTACTCTTGGATACCAAATTCCCTCAATTTCATGACCGGAATCAGACATAAATTCATACTCATCTTTATAATACATTAGAAAATAAATACAGATAAAATAATCAAAATACCAAATATTAAAGTAAACCAAGCAAATTTAATTTTGCGGGCTATTTGCATAAGCCAATCAATTGTTAGAAGTCCAAATATAAAAGCAAATAAAACTCCAACTAACGAGTTAAGGGTAGGGGAGAAGCCCCCGATTAAATTGAGTCCTATGTTGGCTACTAACACAATCGGTATACTCATTAAAAAACTTAAACGTAGTGCCTCCTCGTCTTTAAATCCGCGCATTAATAAAAAAGCCACTGTCGTTCCTGATCTTGAAAGTCCGGGTAGGGCGGTTAAGCCTTGGGATATTCCTAAAATAACCCCATCAAATATTGTTAAATTTTTTTGTTCTTTATGACCACTTTCTTTAGTTTTAAAACTCAAAACAGATGTTAATAAAAGTAAAAATCCGATTAAAATAGCTAATATCTCGCCGGTTAAGGCTAATAAATTTTCAATTAAAAGCAGAACTAATAATATTAAAGCTCCGATTGCGCCACTAATTAGAGTTGAAATAAAAAGAAAAATAAAAAGTTTTTTATCATTTAAATTTGCCTTTTTAAAATTCCACAGTGTAGATAAAATTTGCTTTACGTCTTTTTTAAAATAAACTATAGCTGCTAAAAATGTGCCTATATGTAAAAATAAAGCCACTCCAATAAAATCAAAAGTACTCCCACTTTGATAGAATGTATTTTGGATTAAAACAATAAAGCCCTCCGAACTTATCGGGAGCCATTCCGCTAATCCTTGAACTATGCCGAGTATTATATATTCAAACATTTAAGCATTATATCAACTTTATAACTTCTGGCATAGACTTTAATTTTTTTATTAAATCATCAACTTTGTCACTAACGATAAAAACCTCCTGCACGCCCTGGCCTCTAGCAATTAACTTTAAGCCCGACTTTGTTTTATATTGAATTTTTACCTTAAACCCGCTATGAGCATTTAGTCTTCCCGGTCTAATTTCTCCCAGGTTTATAGCACTAATTTCATCAAATACCTCAATTTTTTTAAGAAATAGCAGTAAGCCATCTATTAACCCATGTTTACTTTTTATTTTTGAGGAAGACCTGTACTTCATATAAGGTTTATAATACTTTATATTTATATAGAAGTCTTTGAGGAATGTATAAATATATTTGACAAAAAATATATTTTATATATAATAAAAAAAGCAAATACAGAAAGGGGAGTGTAAAAAATGATTAAAGACGAGTTTATACGTGCTGGAGATCAAATTTGTTTTTGTGAATCAAAAAAAGAAATTTTATTTT
>PCWO01000050.1:3089-36037 GCA_002796205.1 Candidatus Liptonbacteria bacterium CG11_big_fil_rev_8_21_14_0_20_35_14 | reverse complement strand
CAGAGCCATCAGAAGGTACAGTGAGTCCTTTATAATTTAAATATAAAAATTAAAAAAGCCCCGCATACTTCTCGGGGCTTTTGTTTTTTTACCTTTCTCCCTCAACTTATAAAAAAGATATATAGATCACCCCCTTTCTATAAATTAGTTATTTTTTTAAGGCGTGATACATACATCATAATATAAAACCTCCTTTTAAATTTTTAAACTGCAAATTTAATATATCAAATTAAAATAAATTTGCCAAATTCTAAAACTCCTGTTTAATAAATCAATATGCTAAACATCTGGCAAAAACTTAAAAAACCAATTATCGCTTTGGCTCCCATGGAGGAGGTGACCGACTCGGCTTTTAGGCAAATCATAATAGAGAAGGGTAGACCCGATATTTTATTCACTTGGTTTGTCTCAACCGACGGCTTAATAAGCGAGGGTAAAGAAAGAGTAATTAAAGATTTATATTTTGATAAAAAAGAGCACCCTATTATCGCTCAAATTTTTGGCAACAATCCAGATAATTTTTATAAAACTGCTAAACTCCTCAAAAAAATGAAATTTGATGGCATAGATATAAATATGGGGTGCCCCGTTAAAAAAGTAATTAAACAAGGAGTATGTTCTGCTCTTATAGATAAACCAGAATTAGCCAAAGAAATTATATTAGCAACCAAGAAAGGTGCTGGAGGCTTACCAGTTTCTGTAAAAACTAGATTAGGAACTAATAAAAATACAATCGACAAATGGATTTCAACTTTAATTGAGGTTGAACCAGCCGCTATAACTCTTCATGGGCGCACCTCAAAAGAGATGTCTAAAGTTCCAAATAACTTCGAGGAGATAGGCCGGGTCGCTCAAATAATAAAAGCTAAAAATCCCCATATTATTTTTTTAGGCAATGGTGATATTAAATCAGTTGAAGAGGGGAAAGAGATAGCTAAAAAATATAATCTAGACGGCGTTATGCTCGGTCACGCCATTTTTGGTAATCCTTGGCTTTTCTCAAAACACAAAAAAGAAGACTTACCTTTTAACGAAATAGCTAAAACACTAATTAAACACACCAAGCTTTTTGCCAAGCTTCATTCGCATCGAAACTTTAATATTATGAAAAAACATTTCGCCTCATATATAGAAGGCTTTGCAGGCGCCAAAGAATTAAGAGCAAAATTAATGACCGCCAAAAACTCCAAAGATGTAGAAAAAATATTAAAAAATCTTATATAAAATGATAGTTAGTTTTTGACCTAAAAATCAAAAATAGTTAGTATGTATACATGACTCAATATTTTGAAAAAATAATAAATTTTTTAAATCTTCCAATTTTACAAACATCTTTGTGGCATAATACATATAAAGAATATCTTATAGCCTTAATCGCTTTAATAGCTTTTATTATTATATTTAAAATAATACAAAGCTTTGTAGTCTTTAAACTTTCTAGTCTGGCTAAAAAAACTAAGACCGACATAGATGATACCGTTATTAAAGTTATTGACACTCTAAAACCTCCATTCTATTTATTTTTAGCTTTATATTTCGCCCTTACATTTATATCAATAGATGATACTGCTCAAAAAATTATAGATACTATTTTAATAATATGGATTGTTTATCAATTTATAATAGCCTTTCAAATAATAGCCGAATATGTAGTATCAAAAGTTTCAAGTGGAGAAAAAGATAAAGATTCTAAATCGGCCGTCCAAAGTTTAAAAATAATTATAAAAATAATTCTCTGGGTAACAGGCGGTCTATTAGTTCTTTCAAACCTCGGTATAGATATAACCTCGCTCATCGCTGGTCTTGGTATTGGAGGTATTGCCGTCGCTTTAGCTATTCAAAATATATTAGGGGATTTATTTAGTTCTTTTGCTATCTATTTTGATAAGCCTTTTAAAGTTGGCGATTTTATAGTTGTTGGTCAAAATATGGGCACTGTTGAAAAAATAGGTATTAAAACTACCAGACTAAGAGCTCTTCAAGGCGAAGAGGTGGTTATTAGTAATCAAGAGTTAGTTTCGGCCCGTATTCAAAATTTTAAAAAAATGAAAGAAAGAAGGATTGCTTTTAAGTTTGGAGTTGTCTATCAAACAGATAATGATAAATTAAAGAGAATCCCTCAAATTATTAAAGACATAATTGAAAGCGTTGATAAATTACGCTTTGACCGCACTCACTTTATTTCTTTCGGCCCGTCTGATCTAACTTTTGAGGCTGTCTATTTTATAAACTCTCCGGAATACAATGATTATATGGACGCTAATCAAGAAGTTAATTTAAAAATGAAAGAAATATTTGAAAAAGATGGCATAGAGTTTGCTTACCCAACTCAAACAATTTTTTTAAACAAATAATAAAATGGAAATTATATTAAAAAGTTTAGACATAATTATTCACCTAGATAAATATCTAAGTCTTATTGCTACAGACTTCGGCCCTTGGATCTACTCCCTTTTATTTGTCATTATATTTGCCGAAACTGGTCTCGTTATAATGCCTTTTCTTCCAGGGGACTCACTTCTATTTGCCGCCGGAGCTCTAGCCGCTCAAGGTGCTTTATCTATTGAACTTTTAATTGTCCTCCTATTTATCGCCGGAGTTTTAGGAGACGCTATTAATTATTGGATAGGCCGAGTCATTGGCCCCAAAGTTTTTAAATACGAGGACTCCAGATTTTTAAAAAAAGAATATCTAGAAAAAACCCACGACTTCTACGCTAAGTATGGTTCAAAAACTATTATCCTGGCCAGATTCCTACCGATAGTTAGAACCTTTGCTCCTTTTGTAGCCGGCATTGGCAAAATGTCTTATAGAACTTTTACTTTCTATAATATAATAGGCACCACTATTTGGGTTTTTTTGTTTCTCGAAGCCGGCTACGTTTTTGGTAATATAGAAGTAGTTAAAGCCAATTTCTCTGTAGTTATACTTATAATAATTATTCTTTCCATAGTCCCAAGCATTGTTGAATATTATAGAAGTCGTCGGAATATTGATAATAATTAAGAGTTATATATAATAAAAATCTATGGGTATATTTGATCAATTTAAAATGGCTCAAAATATGATGAAAAATATGAGCCCCGAGGAAATAAAACAAATGATGGAGCAGGCTAAAGAAAGTCAAAAAATGCTTGACGGCCAAATTAGAAAAATAGTAGAGGAGGAAATAAAAAGCAGAAATCTTATTTCTAAGGACGAAGTAGAAAGACTAATACAAGCTAAATTAAAGTAATAAAAAACACCTAATTTATGCCAGCTAGGTGTTTAGATTAAGGATAAGTACGATTCTATAGGCTGTTGGTTTATTTTCTATTTGATTTGGGTATTTACCTAAATTTTGTATTTCAATATGTTCTATATTAAATCCAATATGAAAAATATATTGCCCAATCCAGAAAAGACCATTTTTCTTATAAACCATAGTTTTGAATTCATTATTTAGTCTTGCGACTAATTTTTTTATTCTAAAAACTCTAATTACATTAGTTCCCGAGGATGAAGATTTTTTCTTTGCATACGACCCATAATTTTCATCTTCTGCAGCATGGCTTTTACCAGACTCAATATTGTCATAATCTTCATTGGTTGGAAAAAAATTTATTCCATATTGAATTGGCATAATTTCAATTTGAGATTTTCCTTTTTCTTGTGCCCATTCAATTTTTTTAAGTAAATTTCTTATAGCAATACAAGCTATATTGCATCTACATTTTGATACATCAAAATTTTCAATATAAACTTCATTTTGAGCCATTAAATTTCTCCCTTTTCAATTATTAAAATTTGCTTATATTATTAAAACACAAAAAATAAAAAAGTCAAAAAAAGAACAGCCCATATTTTTTATACAGGCTGTGTTATTGAAAGGATCCCCGCAGTATGGGTATTTGAGGGGGGTTGGGCCTTGGAGGTGGCCCATATTTTTTAGAGGGGGCGCAGGGTAATTTTGGTAGGATAAAAAATTCCTGCGCTTTCAATCATAAATTTATTTTCTCCTTTCTTATTTTCAGAACATAAAAAAGCTACTAACAAAAATATAACATAAAACTAAAATCATTCAAAATCGTTTTTCCATAGTTTTCCACACAACTTTACAAAACATAAATATATTTTTGGTATAATAAATAGTGTAAAAACAAAAACGGTTTATCCGTTATTCATAAAAAGGTCGCCTTAAATATTATAAAGTAAAGATTTTTAAAAAGTATTATGTTTATAGAAGCATGGAGTAATGTTGTCGCTCGTTCTTTGCAGAACTTATGGCTTGATGTAGTTAGTTTTATCCCCACTCTTCTTGGGGCGATCATAGTTTTTATAATCGGTCTTATTGTCGCCTCGGCTCTTGGTACCTTGGTTGGTAAAATTATTAATGTTCTTCAAATCGATTCCGCTTTAAAGAAACTCGGTCTTGAAAAATATTTTGATCGGGCTGGTATTAAGTTAGATACGGGATTATTTTTTGACCGCGTTGTGTTCTGGTTCTTAGTTATCGCTTTCTTGTTAGCCGCTACCGATATCCTACAGTTCTTTGCCCTTTCAGCTTTCTTAAGAGATGTCTTGGTATATATTCCAAACATCGTTATCGCTGTCATCATTATGTTGGCTGCTGTGGTTATCGCTAACTTCTTTGAGAAAATTGTTAAAGGCTCTGTCTTGTCGGCCAAATTACGCGCCGCTAAGTTCTTAGGAGCTTTAACTTGGTACGCTATTGTTATCTTCGGTTTGTTATCTGCTCTTTCCCAGTTGAATGTGGCTACTACTATTATCAATACCCTAATCACTGGATTCATCGCTATGATAGCTTTGGCTGGTGGTATCGCTTTTGGGGTTGGTGGTAAAGATTATGCCGCTCACTTGATTGGTAAATTCCGCGACAAAGTAGAAGGTTAAGATTAAAGAAAATAGATAAAATAGATAAAAATAAAACCGCTCGTTTGAGCGGTTTTATTTTATGCAATTATCCGCCGTATAAGGTGTTGACACCGATACCCCTTATACTCTATAATCTCTCTTGTGATAAGAGAAGGTATATTAACTAAAACAAGCGGCTAAAAAGCATCTGTTTTTTGCTAATGCCGCGCTAGTCGCGGTTTTTGTTTTATTAATAGGAGTTACAAGCGTTAGATTGAAGCTTAATAACAAAATACGTTTATGTAAGTAACATCAAACTTCTCAATGTTGAGACGATTGCATAAGGGCATACGGTGGATGCCTAGACACTAAAAGAGCGATGAAGGACGTGGCGTAACGACGATACGCTTCGGGGAGGTGTGTAGCAACCTACGATCCGGAGATTTCCGAATGGGGAAACCCAGTACAGTAAACCTGTATTATACATTTTATGTATGCAAACCCGCTGAAGTGAAACATCTCAGTAAGCGGAGGAAAAGAAAACACAAATAGTGATTCCCTGAGTAGCGGCGAGTTAAAAGGGAAGAGCCCAAACCAAAATATTAGTTTACTAATTTTTGGGGTTGTAAGGTATATACATTCTTTTTTCAACCTAGATCACCCTAGTTTAATGATTTAGGTTGAGGAAAGAGAAAAGTTATAAATGGACACGTTAGTCGAGTCGTGCTGGAAAGCCGAACTAAAAAAGGTGAAAGTCCTGTAGACGAAAACGTGCTCACTTTTTTGTATATATTCTTGAGTACCTCGAGGGCAGAAAACCTTGAGGGAATCTGCGAGTACTGTCTCGTAAGGCTAAATATCTTTAGTGATCGATAGTGAACAAGTACCGTGAGGGAAAGGTGAAAAGCAGGCCGGTGAGGCCGATGAAATAGAACCTGAAACCGTATGCTTACAAGGAGGCGGAGTCCCGATTTATCGTGGATGACGCCGTGCCTATTGAAGAATGAGCCAACGAGTTTATGTATATCCTTTGTTTAACTTCTACGGAAGGAAGGCGTAGCGAAAGCGAGTGTTAATAGCGCGTTTAGGATATGGATAAGACCCGAAGCCAGATGAGCTTGCCATGGGCAGGGTGAACCCTACCGAAAGGTAGGGGGAGGCCCGCACCGTTAGGTCGTTTAACGCCTTCGGATGACCTGTGGTAAGGAGTGAAAAGCTAATCGAATCTGGTAATAGCTGGTTCTCTCCGAAATAGTTTTTGGACTAGCCTTGAGTGTTTATGTGTGGGGGTAGAGCACTGGATGGTCTGAGTAGGAGGAAACTTCGCCAGACCAATCAAACTCCGAATACCATACAATATAACTCAGGAGTTAGACTGCGGGGGCTAAGCTCCGTGGTCAAAAGGGAAACAGCCCTAATCGCAAACTAAGGTCCCAAAATTTACGCTAAGTGCATGCAAGGTAGTATAGTGCCATAGACAGATAGGAGGTGGGCTTAGAGGTAGCCATCCTTTAAAGAGTGTGTAACAACTCACTATTCAATGGCAAGATGCGCCGAGAATGTAACGGGGCTAAGCGTAGTACCGAAGTTGCGGATTTATATTTTTTTAAAATATAAGTGGTAGGAGAGCGTTCTATATGCACTGAAGGTGATTTGTGAAAATTGCTGGAGCGTATAGAAGTGAGAATGTTGGCATGAGTAACCACAATGCGGATGAGAAATCCGCACCCCGAAAACCCGAGGTTTCCGTGGCACTGGCAATCAGCCACGGGTTAGGCGACCCTTAGTGTATGGCGAAAGCCGCACGCGATGGATTGCTGGTTAATATTCCAGCCCCACCTATGTTTTTCAATGAGGGGACGGAGGAAAAGAGATTGATCGCCTTAATGGTTTGGCGTCGCTTGATTGTAGGATGGGTAAGCCGTAAATCGACTTATCTGCTTTTAATAGCAACCTCCAAAATCCGGCGAAAATTTGAGGGCTAAAGCCCCTCAAGTGATTCAATCGCAGAGCCTTCCAAGAAAAGCCTCTAGAGTTAAGGCATAGGTGTTCGTACCGCAAACCAACACCGGTGGGTAGGGCGAGTAGCCCAAGGGGAACAAGTGAAATCTCGCTAAGGAACTCGGCAAAATAGCGGCCGTAAGTTCGCAATAAGGCCTGCCACCTTCGGGTGGCCGCAGCTAAAGAATCTCTGGCGACTGTTTATCAAAAACACAGCTCCCTGCTAACACGTAAGTGGATGTATAGGGGGTGACACCTGACCGATGCGAGAAGGTTAACGTTGGCGGTATCTGCTTTCGGGTAGATGCTGACTGACCGAAGCCCTCGTCAATGTCAGCGGTAACTATAACCGTTCTAAGGTAGCGCATTTCCTTTCCGGGTAAGTTCCGGAGCGCACGAAAGGTGTAACGACTGGAGAACTGTCTCAGCGAGAAGCTTGGTGAAAATACGATACCCGTGAAGACGCGGGTTACCTGCAGTGGGACGAAAAGACCCCAGGAGCTTTACTGTAGCTTGGTATTGGTCTTGTTCTTTTAATGCGTAGCATAGGTGGGAGACTTTGAAGTTCCGATTTCGGTCGGGATGGAGTCGCAATATGAAATACCACTCTTTATTGGGGCAAGGTCTAACCTATAAGGAATCTATTTGGTAAACCTTATGGAGACAGTGCCTGGTGGGCAGTTTTTCTGGGGCGGAATCCTCCTAAAAAGTAACGGAGGAGTTTAAAGGTCAGCTAGACTCGGATGGAAATCGAGTTGGTCGTATAAAGGCAAAAGCTGGCTTGACTGCAAGACCTACAAGTCGAGCAGACGCGAAAGCGGAACTTAATGACCCGACGAACCTTTACAGGAAGGTCGGAGACAACGGATAAAAGCTACCCTGGGGATAACAGGCTAGTCTTGCCCGAGCGTCCATAGCGACGGCAAGGTTCGGCACCTCGATGTCGGCTCATCTTAGCGCGGGGCTGGAGAAGGTCCCAAGCGTTTGGCTGTTCGCCAATTAAAAAGGTACGCGAGCTGGGTTCAGACCGTTTAGAAGCGGATATTTATCGGCTTTTAAACAGTCTGAGCCCGAGGCAAATGACATCATACACGGCGGCCATAGAAAGTAATTTCTATGTGTAAAGCTAACTTATATCGGTGAAGTCCTAGTGATAAGTTATTTTAAAATAACCTGTCATATGTTAGGATAATACCGAGGGAAGTCTTATATGTTAAAATCACTTACACCAATTAAGAAATCATACATAGCCGGTTTCCTTGATGGAGACGGTAGTATATATGCTAGAGCTAAACCTAATAAATCATATAAATATGATTTTTAAATAGCTTTATATATAGTTCTTTTTCAAGCTCAAAAAGATAAAGAAGCTTTTAAGAAAATATGCAACTTAATTGGTTTTGGAAAATTAAGATTAAGAAAAGATGGAATATTAGAATATTCAATAAATCGTATAGATGACATTGAATCTTTTATTAAAAATATTTCTCCATTTTTAATTCTTAAGAAAAAACAAGCAGATTTAATGCTTAAAATTATAAAAGCTAAAAAATCTGTTAAAAATGAAAATGATTTTCAAAAACTTTTAGATTTAATTTATATCTATAAAGATTTAAATTATTCTAAAAATAGAAAAAAACGTATAATGACACCCGTAGAGACTAAACGTTAGCCTCCTTAATAGATTAAGGATGAATTTATAGTCCAATGCCATTAGTAATAATGGGAATACATGCGTGAGACAGGTTGGTCTCTATCTACTGCAGGCGTTAAATATTTGAGGGAAGCTGACTCTAGTAAAAAATTGCTACTTCATGAAGTAATTCATGATGACAAAACGGCTAATAACGGTGAAACCTTCATAAATTATATGGTCAGTATCACGGCTCATAAGTGACAACGGTCCGTCTCTTATGGTATAATACTTGAGGACCAATAATTTTTAAGGCAATACCGTGGGAAGTCAATCTAAAATAAATATGGCATATATAGCAGGCTTTCTTGATGGAGATGGTAGTTTAATGATTCAAGTTAAAAAAAGACGAGATCTTAAGTTTAAGAAAAAACAGGCTGAAATTATGTTAAAAACATCATCTTTATTAGAATCCAAAAAAATATCAGATTTAAACAAATCGGATCTTAAAAAAATTATAAATTGGATTTTGTCTATTCAAAGTGAAAATTACAAATCACATAGAAAGAAAAGTAAAGAAGACCTTGTGAAAATTTTAGGTTTGACCCCGTAACGACTGATCCGAAAGGAGAGAGTATTATTTAATAATACTAATACGCCGTCCCCAATCCTCTTAAAAATTTAAGAGAAATTTAAAGAATATGAAGTTAAACTTCTAAGTTCCAAAGATTGGGTGAAGATATAGTCTGCGCCCCTAGAAATAGGGGAATAAACACTAATTAAGTGTAAGCGACGAGAGGACCGAGTTGGACGAACCACTGGTCTATCGGCTTTGCCACCAGGTGAAATGCCGAGTAGCTATGTTCGGACGGGATAACCGCTGAAAGCATCTAAGCGGGAAGCCTCTCCCAAGATAAGATATATGTTCTCGTGGAAGACTACCACGTTGATAGGCTCTAGGTGTACGCACAGTAATGTGTTTAGCCAAGGAGTACTAATGAACGAGCAGTCGTCTCAACCATGAGCGGTTTGATTTGTTATTTACTTAAACGTATTAGTTTTGAGCAATGATTTCTCGGTGATTTAATTATGTGTGTCCCACCCGATTCCATTCCGAACTCGGTAGTGAAATCATATAATTCCGATGATACTCTAAATGTGGGGAAAGTAGGATTTGCCGGGATATCATTGCTCAAAACTACAGAGAAACGACTACCTAAGGTCGTTTTTTTGTACTATAATGTTTATATGAAAAACCGCCTTCTAAAACAATTTTTATACGGTATTTTTTATTTAATTATCCTAGGACTAATTGGATATGGGGGATATAATATAGCCTCCCCGGCCCCATCCTGTTTTGATAATAAATTAAATGGATTAGAAGAAAATATAGATTGTGGTGGCAGTTGTATTGCTTGTAGTATTAAAAATCTATCCGATATTAAAGTGGTAGAAGCCCTGGTTTTGGATTCCGGTAATCAAAAATCCTCCATAGTTTTACGCATAGAAAATCCTAATAGCACCTATGGGGTTGTTAATTTTAAATACTCAATTAAAGATCCTTCCAACGATAAAAATATAATAGAAAATGAATCATTTATTTATCCCTCTGAAATAAAATATATTATTCATCCGGCTATAGATAAATTTATATCCGACCAGATAAGCGTTGTTGTTAATAGGGAAAAATTATGGGAATCTAGAAATAATTTCAGCCTTCCTAAAGTTGGTACTATTCAAGTAACACATTCAACCGATGGGCAATTTATTAAAACCAACGGCCTAGTCTCTAATAATGAAACCAACCCTTTTCCAGAAATTATTATTAACGCCCTATACTACAATGAAGTTAATACTATTATAGGCGCCTCGCGCACTATTATTTTTGATGTTTTATCTTTTGAACAAAGAAGATTTGATATAACTCATCCAGATGTTGGCGCTGATTTATCTAAAACAAGAATTTTTATAGAAGCCAAACGCCCTAATATACAAGGTATATTATATTAATTTAAAATATGTTGACCCATTCTTTTAAGCTATTACTGCCTATTTATATATTGTCTGCCTCTAGCCTATTAATACTTTTTTCTATTAATACAAGACTTTTTTATCTCCAACTCATGTGGATTATTTTAGGAAATATTATAATTTTATCTTTTAAATATATTGATGTTAGAGCGCTATTAAATAATAGAGAATTTATTTTTATAATCTATATTTTATCTATAATTTTAGTTTTCTCCACCTTATTTTTTAGTCCAATTCGTGGCATTAAAGCCTGGATTCCTTTAGGAATATTTGCCCTTCAACCTGTGGAATTAATAAAAATATCTTTACTTTTAATGTATGCTTATTTTTTTGCCAAAAAACATAATTCTTTAGCGGATATTAGAAATATAATTACTCCTCTAATTCTCTTATTAATTCCGAGTGTTATAGTTTTAAATCAACCAGATTTAGGTTCGGTTCTAGTTTTGTTTGGTATGTGGTTAAGTTTTATCCTATTTTCTGGTCTAACTAAAAAGCATATTATTATCGGCCTTATATTATTAATATTAGGTTCTTTTATTTCTTGGGGATTATTAGCTAATTATCAAAAAGATCGCATTATTGGTTTATTTTCTCCCGAATCCGATCCTTTAGGTATTAACTATAATGTTATTCAATCTAAAATAGCCATTGGTTCAAGCGGTTTTTTAGGCAAAGGGTTTGGCCAAGGTACTCAAGTTCAATTAGGTTTTTTACCAGAATCTCAAAATGATTTTATATTACCAGCTTTTATAGAGGAGTGGGGATTGTTAGGTGGGCTAATTATAATCGGAGCTTTTTCTTTTTTATGCCGTGAAATAATAAATATAGGCGTCAATGTAGCTGAAAATAATTTTATACGTTTTTTTTGTTTAGGATCTGTGGTAATATTACTTATTCATTTTACGATAAACACAGGCTCCGTTTTAGGACTTCTGCCCGTTATAGGTATACCCTTTCCATTTTTAAGTTATGGAGGTTCTAATATGTTGATGAGTTTTACTCTTATCGCTATAATCAATTCTATCACCACCCGTGTCTAAAGAATTAATTAAATCATTACTAATAATAGCTTTATCAACCTTTGTTATCTCTTTTTTATTAGAGTCTTTTTTTGTCACAAATTCTAAAATTAACAAAGAGATATCAGTTGTTATCCATGAAGGTAAAACTGTTAAAGAAATAAATAATCTTTTAACTCAAAACGGAGTATTACGCGATGGTGAAACTTTATTAAATTATAATAATATAGAAGGCTATCTATACCCGGATACATACAGATTTTATGAAGGCTCTACCGCTTTAGTTATAAAAAATAAATTTTTAGAAAATTTTCAAAATAAAGCCGAACCCATTCTTAAAGAAGATATAAATAATTTTGATATAAATTTAATTATTGCCTCTATAATAGAGAAGGAAGTGCCCGACTATGAGGATAGAAAAATAGTCGCTGGACTTATTAAAAAAAGGCTATCTATTAATATGCTCTTGCAATTAGATGCTACCTTGTGTTATATTAAACTCTATCGGGACTTTTCTGTTGACTTAGAGGGTGAAAGCTGTTACCCTATAACCAAGTCTGATAAAGAGATAGATTCGCAGTATAATACTTATCTCTATAAAGGATTGCCCCCAGCGCCCATTTCAAATCCCGGGTCAGAAGCTCTTCAAGCTGTTATAGAAGCTAAAAAATCCCCATATTGGTTTTACCTAAATGACCCCAAAACTGGTAAAACAATTTTTAGTCGCACGCTTGAAGAACATAATAGTAACCGCTACAAATATTTAAACTAACGGTCATTAAGTATTAAAACTCTTCAATGAGTTATCGCCGAAAAAATATAAAATAAACGCTAAAGTTTTATTTAAGTAAAATCTATAGATTATTTTCGGCTTTTTTACTTGATTAAACACAAATATTTATTAATAAATACATATAGTCGCCCTCTTTTCTTTCAATAATTATAACATATAAAAGTTATGCCAACCAAAAATACCACTAAAGTTTTTTCATCATTTAAAGAGTCATTCAATTCACAGCCAAAGTTAGATGCTATTCAAAAAAATTCATTTGCCTGGCTTGAGAGTCGGGGGTTAAAGGAATTATTTTCTGAAATCTCCCCAGTTAGCGATTATACTGGAAAAGAATTTGATCTTTTCTTTGACGATTATTATTTTGACCAGCCCAAATACACCGAAGAACAATCACGCTATAAAGATACAACCTATGAAGCCGCTCTTAGAGCTAAATTACGTTTAGTTAATAAAATTACCAAAGAAGCAGACACCCAAGAAGTATATTTGGGTGATTTTCCTATTATGACCGGTCGGGGCACTTTTATTATAAATGGTGTTGAACGAGTGGTAGTTAGTCAGTTAGTTCGTTCTCCCGGTGTTTATTTTACTGCCAATATGTTTCGTGGGCGAAAATTATTTGGCGCTAAAATTATTCCCAACCGTGGAGCTTGGATTGAATTTGAATCTGAATCAACTGGTATTATTGGAGTTAAAATAGATCGTAATCGCAAAGTTCCGGTTACTAGTCTTTTGCGTATTTTTGGATTTGAAACAGATGAGCAAATTTTAAAAGCCTTTAATAAAGTGAGTGAATTAGGTAAAAAAATTATTAAAGCCTCTCTAGAAAAAGATTCAGCTAAAGATGTTTCAACCGCTTACTTAGAAATATATAAAAGAATTAGACCGGGCGATCTGGCTACCGTTGAAAACGCCAAAAACTTAATAGATAATATGTTTAAAAATGATGACCGTTATGATTTATCAGAAGTTGGTCGTTTTAAACTTAACCAAAGATTGGGAGTAAAAAATAGAGTTAATAGACTCTTAAGTCAGGAGGATATTTTGGATATTGTTAAAGAAATTATTCATTTAAACGATGTTCAAACAGAGGCTCCAGACGACATTGATCACTTAGGTAATCGTCGTATTAGGCCAATCGGGGAGTTATTCCAAAACCGTCTTCGCGTTGGTTTTGCTCGTATGCGTCGGGTTATTCAAGATAGAATGTCTACTTTAGATAAAGATTCTCTTAACCCGGCTCAATTAATAAACCCCAGACTTTTAATGGCTATTAGTAAAGAATTTTACTCCTCATCTCAACTTTCTCAATTTATGGATCAGATTAATCCTTTGGCCGAACTTGAACACAAACGCAGGCTTTCATCTATGGGACCAGGTGGTCTTATAAGAGAAAGAGCCGGTTTTGAGGTTCGTGACGTTCATAGTTCATACTATGGACGTATTTGCCCTATCCACACCCCCGAAGGTTCAAATATTGGTCTGGTTAATCACTTAGCCAATTTTTCTAGGGTTAACTCTTTAGGCTTTTTAGAAACCCCATACTATAAGGTAGAGAATGGTCTAGTCACAAAAAATATTGAATGGCTAGATGCCTTTAATGAAGAAAAATATAAAATAGCTCCCGCTGATACTAAACTGTCTGATGACGGAAAAATTTTAAGTAGTTTAGTTGAAGTCCGTATTAAAGGTACAGCTGGAACTTGTGCTAATAAAGAAGTTGATTTTATGGACGTAGCTCCCCACCAGTTTGTCAGTATTGCTACTTCCTTAATTCCATTTCTAAAACACGATGATGCTAACCGTGCTCTTATGGGTTCAAATATGCAAAAACAAGCTGTTATTCCTTTAGTACCAGAGTCTCCCTTTGTTTCTACTGGTGTTGAAGAAATAGCCGCTCGTGATTCGGGTTATTTAGTTATCGCTGAAGAAAAAGGTGAGGTTTTAGAAGTTGATGCCTCTGGTCTTAAAGTAAAATATGAAAAAGCCGGTAATAAAGAATATAAAATAGAGAAATTCAAGCGCTCTAATCAATTTGGCTCTATCTCACAAAGACCATTAGTCAAAAAAGGATCTACTTTTAAAAAGGGTGATATTTTAGTAGATGGTCCATCAAGCGAGAATGGAGTTTTAGCTTTGGGTCACAATCTTTTAGTGGCTTTCTTATCATTTGAAGGGGCTAATTTTGAGGACGCTATTGTTATTTCTGAACGCGCGGCGCAAAGAGATGTATTTTCATCTATTCATATTGAAAATTTTTATTGTGATGTTCGTGATACTAAATTAGGGCCTGAAATTACTACTCCTGATATTCCAAATATTAGTGAGGATAAGTTAAAGAACCTAGATGAAGAAGGCATTATTAGAGTCGGAGCTGAAGTTAAGGTTGGCGATATTTTAGTTGGAAAAATTTCTCCAAAAGGTGAGTCCGAACTAACTTCAGAGGAAAGATTATTACGAGCTATTTTTGGAGAAAAAGCTCGTGATGTTAAAGACACTTCTCTTACTATTCCGCACGGTAAATATGGACGTATTATCGGTATAAAAGTATTTTCTCGTGAACATGGAGACAGCTTAGATCAGGGCGTTATTAAAAGAATCCAAGTTGAGGTCGCTCAAATCAGAAAAGTTAGAGTTGGTGATAAATTAGCTGGTCGTCACGGAAATAAAGGCGTTATTTCACAAATTAGAGCGGTTGAGGATATGCCTTATCTGGCTGACGGAACACCAGTTGATATTGTTTTAAATCCTCTCGGTGTTGTTTCTCGTATGAATCTTGGACAAATTTTAGAAACTCATTTAGGTTGGGCGGCTAGCCGGCTTGGTTATAGAGCTATTACTCCCTCTCTCTCTGGTGCTACCGAAACAGAAATCCAAGCTGAACTTACCAAAGCCGGTCTGCCTAAAGATGGTAAAATTGATCTTTATAGCGGTCAAACCGGAGAAAAGTTTGATAATAAAGTTACCGTCGGTTACATTTATATGATTAAACTAAACCATTTAGTAGAAGATAAAATTCACTCTCGTTCTATTGGACCATACTCCCTTATTACCCAGCAACCACTTGGTGGTAAAGCTCAATTTGGTGGACAAAGATTTGGAGAAATGGAGGTTTGGGCTTTGCAAGGATACGGAGCTGCCCACATATTACAGGAAATGTTAACTATTAAATCAGACGATATTATTGGTCGTTCTGCTACCTTTGAGTCTATTATTCGTGGTGAAAAAATTAAAAGTCCCAATCTTCCAGCCTCCTTTAATGTGCTTATTAGCGAACTTAAATCCTTAGGATTTAATATTGAAAAACAAGGAGACGCCGAATATATAAAAAGTCAAAACCAAAATAATAATGAAGATAAATAAATATGAAATACTTTGACTCATTAAAAATAACCATTGCCTCACCAGACGACATTAAAAAATGGTCGCATGGTGAAATCATAAAACCGGAAACAATTAACTACCGTACTCAAAGACCGGAAAAAGATGGACTTTTCTCTGAAAGAATATTTGGACCAACTAAAGATTATGAATGTTACTGTGGTAAATATCGTCGCATTCGTTATAAAGGTGTTACTTGTGATAAGTGTGGTGTTGAGGTTACTCGGGCTATTGTTCGTCGTGAACGTATGGGTCATATTGAATTAGCCACTCCCGTTTGTCATATTTGGTTTTTTAAAAACATTCCCTCAAAACTTGGTTTAATTCTAGATATTTCAACCAGTAAACTGGAAAAAGTTGTCTACTACGCCGCTTATATTGTTACTAAAATAGATGAAATCAACCGAGCCAAAGCGATTGAAGATATCAATAAAGAACTTAAAGAAAGAAAAAACCAGGACGGACAAGATAAAGAATCAATCAAATCTTTAGAGGAAGCCGCCGAATACACTAAAGAAAATTTAGAATTATTAAGAATAGGCGAAGTAATTTCAGAGGTTGCTTATTTTGACTTAGCTAGAAAATTTGGTAACGTTTTTGAGGCTGGCACCGGTGGAAGCGCTATTAGAAAAATATTAGTCAATATAAATCTTAGTGATGAAATAGAAAAGGTTGAGAAAGATTTAGAGAGTATAAGGGATGCTACTAAAAAAATAAAACTTTTAAAGCGCCTTAAAATAATGACGGCTATGAAGAAAAATAATTTAAGACCAGAGTGGATGGTTATGACTTATTTACCGGTTCTGCCACCAGATTTAAGACCGATGGTTCCGTTAGATGGTGGTCGTTACGCCACTAGTGACTTAAATGATCTTTACAGACGTGTTATTAATCGCAATAACCGTCTTAAAAAGTTAATGGAACTTCGCGCCCCTGAAGTTATTGTGACCAACGAAAAAAGAATGCTTCAAGAAGCCGTTGACGCTTTAGTAGATAATTCCGCTCGCACCGGTTCAACTCAACAAATGTCCTCTTCCCGTCGGCCTTTAAGATCACTTTCCGATATGCTTAAAGGTAAACAAGGACGTTTTCGTCAAAATTTACTTGGCAAGCGCGTAGACTACTCTGGCCGTTCAGTTATTGTGGTTGGCCCCTCTCTACATTTACATGAGTGTGGACTGCCCAAAAAAATGGCTCTTGAATTATTTAAGCCTTTCGTTATCTCAAAAATAATTGAAAGAGAATTAGCTCACAATATTAGAAATGCTAATCGTTTTATTGAGCAAACTCCGCCCGAAGTCTGGTCTATCTTAGAAGAAGTTATTGCCGATCGCAAAGTTCTTCTTAATCGTGCCCCGACTCTTCACCGTATGTCTGTTCAGGCCTTTAAGCCTGTGCTAACAGAAAATTTAGCTATTCAAGTTCCTCCGCTAGTTTGTAAAGCTTTTAACGCTGACTTTGACGGAGACCAAATGGCTGTTCACTTACCTTTAAGCGATGAGGCTCAAACCGAAGCTAGAGAAAGAATGCTTTCCTCGGCCAACCTTTTATTACCAGCCAACGGAGAACCAGTTGTTCACCCCACTCTTGATATGATTTTAGGTATATACTATTTAACTAAAATCAATCCCAACGCCAAAGGAAAAAATTCTGTTTTTTCTAGTGATAATGAAGCTATGATGGCTCTGGATTTTGGTTATATTAACTTGAACGCTCCGATCAAAATCGGTTCTCCAAAGAATAAAGAAACCTCATGTGGACGGGTTATATTTAACGAAATTCTTCCCAAAGGACATAAAGTTAACAAGATTCTCAAAAAGAAAGATGTTATTAATATTATAAGTGACATAACTAGTGAATACGGCTTTGAAAAAACCGCCGAGGTTATTGATGAAATGAAGATGCTTGGTTTTAAATACGCTACTAAAAGTGGTATTTCCTGGGCTATGTCTGACCTTATAACTCCTAAAGAAAAAGAGGCTATTATGATTGAGGCTGAAAAAGAAATTGAGCGTATTGAAGACCAACTATCAGAAGGTCTGATGACAGTCGCTGAAAAGAAAACAAAATCTATGGCTGTTTGGAATAAAGTGAAAGGAGAAATTGCTAAAGTTATTCCGAGTACTATTGATGAATTTGGTTCTGTTTATTACATTATTGACTCCGGTTCTCGTGGTTCTTGGATGCAACCACTCCAAATGATGGGTATTAAAGGACTGGTGGCTTCGCCTAAAGGTGATGCTATTGAGCTTCCAATTAAATCTTCTTTAAAAGAGGGATTTAAAGTGCTTGAATATTTTATTTCCACCCATGGTTCAAGAAAAGGTTTAACCGACACTGCTTTAAAAACTGCCCAAGCCGGTTACCTAACTCGTCGTTTAGTTGATGTCTCTCAAGACGTTATTATTCGTGAAAAAGATTGTCGCACCAAAGACAGTATTAAAATCATTCGTAAAGATGGTGAAACTTTCGGGCAAACATTTTCTTCTAGATTATATAGTCGCACCGCCGCTATTGATATAAAAGATGGTCACAAAGTTATCGTTAAAGCCGGCGCTCCAATCGGACGCAAGGAGGCCGAAAATATTGAAGCCACTAACCTTGATTTAATCTCGGTTAGATCTCCTATTACCTGTAAGTCATTATTTGGTATTTGTTCTAAATGTTACGGGTTAGATCTTGCTAATAGTCGCGATGTTGAAATTGGAGAGGCTGTTGGCGTTATTGCCGCTCAATCAATCGGTGAGCCGGGTACCCAACTTACTTTAAGAACCTTCCATCTTCTTGGCAGCGCCGGCGCCGACATTACCCATGGACTTCCCCGGGTTGAGGAGTTATTTGAGGTTCGTTCACCCAAAGGCAAAGCTATAATTGCCGAAGGTGACGGGGTAATAGAAGATATCAGAGAAGATGATTTAGTTAGAACTATTATTTTCAAAATGACTGATGGTAAAAAATCTAAAGTTATTGAATATCCGGTCCATCGGGCCATTAAAATATTTGTTAAAGCTGGAGATATTATAGAAAAAGGCCATCAAATAACCGAAGGGCATATAGATCTTAAAGAGCTTCTTAAATATAAAGGACCACATGAAGTGCAACGTTATATTATTAACGAGATTCAAAAAATTTATAGCATAGAAGGTGCGCCGATTAACAATAAACATATTGAGTGTGTTATCAGACAAATGTTTTCTCGTGTCAAAATAACCGAAACAGGCGATTCCGACTTTTTATTGGGTGATATAGTAGATAAATCACGCTTTATGGAAGTTAACCGTAAAGTTAAAAAAGCCGGTAACACTCCGGCTAAATCACAGCAGTTATTAATGGGTATCACTAAAGTTTCTCTCTCTTCCGATTCATTCCTATCAGCTGCCTCCTTCCAAGAAACAGCTAAAAGCTTAGTCAACGCCGCTGTTGTTGGAAAAGTAGACTACTTAAGAGGTCTAAAAGAAAATGTTATCATCGGGCGTTTAATTCCGGTTGGAACCGGTTTTAAAAAACACGCCGAGGGCTTTTCAGAAGATGATTATGCCGATGATTTAGACGATGAATCCTAGGGGTTGACCCAAAGAACAAAGAATGCTATTGTTCAGCAAAATATGGCTATAGAAAATGACAAATTAAAATATGAATTAGGCATCATTACAATCTCAAGTGAGGCTAGTTTGTCTATTCCTAAAATACTTAAAGATTTTAGTTTTTCAATTGATAAAGAAGAAGAAGTTAAACATTTAACTCTTGCTTATAAAATTAATAAATTTAGCGAAGGTTTTTTTTCTGTTTTATATATATCAACCGAAAACGCAGATTCAATTGCTAAACTAAACAACGCCCTTGAGTTGAATAAAGAAGTTTTAAGATTCATAATTATAAAACATCAAGATATTAAACCAAGAGAAGTAAGACAAGTTATTCCAAAATCTACCACTGATAATATTAAAGAAATTAAATTAGAGGCCAAACCCAAAACAGTCGACCTTAGAAAAGAAGTTTTAAGTAATGAAGCTTTAGAAAAAAAATTAGAAGAAATTTTAAAATAATGAATCTTAATAAAGCTATAATTATAGGCAGAGTTACAGCCGACCCACAAGTCAGGAGTACTCCATCGGGCAACCCCGTCGCTACATTTAGTATCGCTACTAATCGATTTTGGCGTGATCAAAATAATCAAAAAAAAGAAGAGGTAGAATTTCATAATATTGTTGTTTGGGGAAGACAAGCCGAGGTTGCCAAACAGTATCTCGTTAAGGGGTCATTAGTTATGATTGAAGGTCGTATTAAAACAAGGTCATGGCAAGATGCTCAAGGTCAAACCAGGCGTACCACTGAAATAATCGCCGAACGTCTTCAACTAGGCCCACGTCCCCAAGGAGCCGGAGCTCCTCTTAGCTCTACTGCCAACAATTACTCAAATTCAAATAGTAGCGCCTCAGATGAAAGTATAGATAACCCCTTTAACGAGGAAGCTAATATGCCATCATCTAAAAATATCCCAACTATTGAATTAGATGATGTTAGCGATTCAATTAAAGATGAAGATTTACCATTTTAATTATGAAACAGTGTTATTTTTGTTCACAAAACGTTAAAAATATAGACTACAAAGATACAGAAACTCTAAAGCGTTTTGTATCAGGTCAGGCAAAAATTATTAGTAGAATACATACTAATATTTGTTCTAAACACCAAAGACTATTAAGTCAATCCATTAAACGTTCTCGTTTTATGGCTCTTTTACCATTTATAAATAGATAGACTTTCTTTAAAAGTTTTTCCCATGTCTTTAGAAATTAACCTTATAAATTTTATATATGGTCTTTCAGGTATCCATTGGCTAATCGATGGTCTGTCTATTATTAGTGCTAGATTTATTCCTCATATATTAATTATATCCGCTGTTATATTTATTTTGCACCTTAAGTTTTGGAAAGATGCTTACCTCTATATATTTTTATCATTAAGTTCAATTTTCATTGGTTGGGGTATAATTAGCCAAGCCTTAAAATTCATTTTTAAAAGACAAGCTCCTTTTGAAGTATTAGATAATATTCAAAATCTTGTACCGGCTAACACCTCAACTTTTCCCTCCGACCATATAACCATCCTTTCTCTCCTCGGAGTTTCAATATTTATTTTTAATAAAAAATGGGGGAGTATATTTTTAGCCATCACTATAATAGTCGCTCTCTCTAGAATCATTACCGGCGTTAGTTGGCCATCGGATATAATTATCAGTTTATTAATTGGTGTTATAGTTCCCTTAGCCCTCAAACCTTTTATTATTTACGAAAAAAAATAAACCCGTAAAAGTCAGTTAAAACTTTCCGGGTTTTTATTACTATTTTTTTGGTTGATAATATAGACACTCATTTGTATCTATGATAGTTTCTGTTTTGGCTTGTTGATTTATACATGTCTTTCGTCGACCATTTTTTTGTCTATAAATACATATAGGTTTATCGCTCCCATATATACTTTTTCCACCGCACACTATTGCATTTCCTGGCTCAATGCCTTTATCTAGATTTACAACCATCACCATAACCATCCTCCTTAAATTAAAATATACTGAAACCTAAAATAGGTATCAATTAATAATACTCATTTTAAAAATAAAGTCAATTGTGCCCAGGGTGGGAATTGAACCCACATCCCTTACGGGACACGATTTTGAGTCGTGCGCGTATACCTATTTCCGCCACCTGGGCTTATTAAATTCTTTTAACAAATCTTTATAACTGCTATAATATATAAAAAGAAACACAAAATCAATTCAATGGCACGCGTTATCTCAATCATTAATCAAAAAGGTGGTACAGGTAAAACAACATCGGCTATTAATCTAGGCGCTTATTTAGCCTCGCTTGGTAGGCGAGTTTTATTAGTAGACTTTGACCCGCAAGGTAATGCCAGTTCCGGTTTGGGGCATAGACACAATTTAGAGGATATTAGCATCTACCACGGCCTGGTCGGTAAAGTTGAACCGGAAAGTGTTATTAAAGGCTCAAGCGTTTTAAACTTTCATTTTATTCCCGCCAATAATCATTTATCCGGTGCTCTGGTTGAATTAGTCAATCTTCCCGAAAGAGAATATTATTTAAGAAAATTTCTTCATCGCCTAAGGCACAGATATGATTATATATTAATAGACCTTCCGCCTAGCCTAAGTCTACTCACAGTTAATGGTATGGTCGCCAGTGACGAAGTTTTAATACCCGTCCAAGCCGAATACTATAGTTTAGAGGGTCTATCACAACTTCTGGAAACAATTTATCTTATACAGTCGCACTTAAGTCATCCCTTACAAATAGCCGGCGCTGTTATTACTATGTACGACAAAAGAGAAAGGTTATCCCGCGAGGTCGCTAAAGAAATTAGACGCAATTTTAGACACCATGTATTTGAATCAGAAATCCCTCGGTCGGTCGCGCTAGCCGAGAGTCCAAGTTTTGGTAAACCGGTTATTTTATATAATAATACCTCGCCGGGTGCCCTAGCCTACAATCGTCTGGCTAAAGAAATAATTAG
This sequence comes from Candidatus Liptonbacteria bacterium CG11_big_fil_rev_8_21_14_0_20_35_14, assembly GCA_002796205.1. Taxonomy (GTDB): domain Bacteria; phylum Patescibacteriota; class Minisyncoccia; order UBA6257; family XYB1-36-10; genus 1-14-0-20-35-14. The sequence continues at coordinate 13,788 of PCWO01000050.1, read as the reverse complement.
CCAAGAAAAACAATATAGCGTAAACTTTTAATATGTTAGGAGACGGCTTAAATTCACTTATACCCAATAAAAATCATCAGGTTAACGAAAACCTTAATGAAGAAAACATAAACCAAGCAGGCGAGCCTGTTTTTAATTTTCCTAATATTAATCCCGAGCCGCCTAAGAGTTTTCAAAACCAAATTCCTAGCTTTCCTAAAAAAATTCCCACCCCCATAGCCCCAAACACCGAAGTTTATCCCGAAGAAGAAGAGGAGGAGTATCAGGAAGAACAGATACCGGAACCAGCTCCTCAAGTTCCTGTTTATCCGGTAAACGATATGCCAATAGACAATCAAAATCCTTCTTATCAGGTTAATTTTGTTAAAGCCGACTTTACTCCTAAAAAAGAACAACCAACTATCTCAAAAAATTTTTCTAAAGGTGAGCCTAGCGACCATATTTTCTTATTAGAAGTTGAAAAAATAAAACCCAACCCATATCAACCTCGTAGATATTTTGACGCAGAAGCCTTAAAAGAATTATCAGCCTCTATTGCCGAATTCGGTATTATTCAACCTTTAATTGTTTCTAAAAAAATTATAGAAACTTCATACGGCACTGATGTTGAATATGAACTTATCGCTGGCGAAAGAAGACTGCGAGCCGCTAAATTGGCCGGCCTAGAAAGAGTCCCGTCTATTATCAAACAAGCCCAACCTAAAAAAGAAAAACTTGAGCTCGCTATTATTGAAAATATTCAAAGAGAAGATCTTAACCCGATTGAAGCCGCTCGTTCTTTTGCTCAACTTCAAGACGATTATGGGATGACTCAAAGAGAAATAGCTACTCGTATGGGCAAGAGTAGGGAAGTCGTCGCTAACACTATGCGATTATTATCTCTTCCCACCTATATTCAAGAAGCTATTTCTCAAGGCAAGATAAGCGAAAGCCAAGGTCGGTTATTATTAACCGTTCCCGACTTAAACACTCAACAAAATCTTTTTCAAGAACTTATAACCAAAGGTTTAACCGTCAAGGAATTACGCAACAAAGTAGCCAACACCAACGCCCGCGAAAATGCTATTAAGCGTTTTAAAAACGATGACCCAGAGTTAAGACATCTAGCCGAAAAATTATCCGAATTATTAGGCACCAAAGTTAAAGTAGAAAAAAATGGCGACACCGGTAGAATTACTATTTCTTTCAACTCCGCCGACGAGCTTAAAGGCATCATTGATCGCGTCATCCCCGAGGGCGATATCTAACCTCTAACTCTATTTTTTAACCGCTTACCTTTTTTATTTAGTGTCTGACGAATATGGTCTTTGGCTGAGTGTGTTTTAATAAATAGAAGCCAATCCTCGCTCGGTAATTTTCCTTTTTGGCGCATTATCTCAACTATATCTCCCGATTCTAAACAATAATTTAAAGGCACTATTTTTCCATTGACTCGCGCCCGCACTGCCTCATTGCCTAAATCGCTATGTATTCTGTAGGCAAAATCAATTGGCGTTGAGCCATATGGTAAATCCCGCACCTCTCCTTGCGGGGTGACCACATAAATTCTATTTAAAAATGAGTCCGTCTTTAATATCTCAATAAAATTTTCGGCTTTTTCGTTTTCATTAAACTCTTTGACTCTAGACACCCACTCCGATTCTTTTATTAATTCATTTATATCCTGTCTTCTGTTTGGCTGTGTCTTATAAAGCCAATGAGCCGCGATGCCATTTTCGGCCTGGGTATGCATATTGTCTGTTCTTATTTGAAATTCGGTTATTTTATTATCCAAGCAAAAAACAGTGGTGTGTAAACTTTGATATCCATTTGGTTTGGCCATCGCTATATAATCCTTTATTCTGCCCGGTAATGGTTTCCATAAACTATGAACAATTCCCAGCACGGCGTAACAATCCTCAATATTTTTTACAACAATTCTAAAAGCCACTAAATCATAAATACGATCTAAATCCATATCATACTTATATAATTTTTTATACAAACTAAAAAGTCTTTTAGCTCTGAAAGTTATGTCAACTGCCTCAATATTATTTTTTGCCAACGCCTCATATAGCACAGGTTTTACTCTCTCAAGATATGCCTCTCTCTCGCCATATTTTTGACCCACTGCTTTTAAAAGTTTCTTATATTCTTTCGGTTGTATAAAAGGAAAAGCTAAATCCTCAAAAGTTCCCGATAATCTATGCATTCCGAGTCGATAGGCCAGTGGGGCATATATTTCAGCCGTTTCCAGCGCAATTCTTTTTTGTTTTTGAGGAGGTAGAGCCCCTAATGTTTTCATATTATGTAATCTATCGGCAAACTTTATCAAAACCACGCGCACATCTTTGGCTAAAGATAACATCATTTTGCGCAGTAATTCGGCTTGCGCCTCAACTCCTCTATATTTAACAATGCCAAATTTTGTTACCTGATTAACTAAGTCAGCTACCTCAATTGAAAATTCTTTTTTAAGCATCTCGTAAGTCGTTTCTGTGTCCTCTAAAACATCGTGTAGTAAACCTGCTACTATGCAGGCCTCATCCATATTCCATTCTAGTAGTGTTTCGGCCACCGCTTCCAGGTGTATATAATAAGGTTCCCCAGTTTTTCTAGTCTGTCCCACGTGAGTCTTTTTTGTAAATTCTAGCGCTCTAAAAACTATTCCTTGAGGATTATTTTGTATTACTTTTTTTAACATCATAAGTCTAGTTTAAGGCTTAGGCGTCTTTTTCTTTTTTCTCTTTCTTTTCTGCTAATGGATTTTCCCAAACCGCATGTTTGCAATCTGGATATCTATTACATCCCCAAAATATTTTACCTCGTGCTCTTCCTTTGCCTACTCTTCTAGAGACAAGCTCTCCCTGACCACACTCCGGGCACCTTATACCAGTTGACACCGATTTGAATAGAGAGGTATTTGCGCCTCCGCTTTCTCCCTCAATTTTTTCGGTATGTTTACAATCTGGAAATCCGCTACAAGCTAAAAATTTTCCAAATCTACCTCTTTTAATAATCATATCCTTAGAACACTCCGGACATTTTTTATCGGTTTTTTCCTCGGGTACTATCTCGCTTTTTTGTATCTCCTCATATTTTTTTTCTAAATTTTTATTAAACGGTTCATAAAATTCTTTTATAACCTCTCTCCAATTAGAAACTCCGAGCGCCACTTCGTCTAGTGATTCCTCCACATCAGAGGTAAAACCAATATCCACGATTTTAGGAAAGTGTTCCACTAATAAATTATTAACAATCTCACCAATCTCGGTTGGCTCAAATCTTTTTACCTCATTTTTAATCACATAATTTCTATCCTGAATTACAGAAATAATAGAAGCATAAGTTGAAGGTCTACCAATCCCATGTTCCTCTAGAGCCTTAATTAAACTAGCCTCATTATATCTAGCTGGTGGCTCTGTAAAATGTTGATTACTAGAAGATTTTTTATAAAGTACTTCCTTTTTCTCATCTATATTGGGTAGTGTTATCTCCTGCATCTTTGTTGGCCAAACACGCAAAAATCCATCAAAAGCGATCATAGAGCCACTCACTCTAAAAGTATATTTATCTTTTCCCTTAGCCAAAGCCTCTATAGTGGTAGAGGTAATTGAAGCTGATTGCATTTGTGAAGCCATAAATCTCTGCCAAATCATCTCATATACTTTTTTCTCGGCTGGTTCAATATTTAAACTGGCAGACAAGACTTTTGGATTGGTTGGTCTAATAGCCTCATGAGCCTCCTGGGCTAACTTACTTTTTTGTGAAAACTTGCGCGGTTTTAAAAGCGCATATTCTTTGCCGTAGTTTTCTGTAATAAATTCACTCGCTACCAAAGTGGCTTCTTTAGATAAATTTACCGAGTCGGTACGCATATAAGTTATATATCCTTTTTCATATAATCTTTGGGTGAGCATCATAGTTTTTTTTGAGGAATATCCTAGTCTATTTACCGCTGTTTGTTGTAGAGTGCTGGTAATAAAAGGAGGGAGGGGATTACGCTTGGTGTCTTTTTTAATAATATTCTCAATTTTCCAAACCGATTTTGGTAAATCTAATATTATATTTTCTACTTTATCTTTATCGGTCATGCCGGGTTTTTCTATAGCTTTACCGCCTATTTTAGCTAAAGCAAAAGTAATAATATGTTTTTTTAACTCTTTATCATAAGCCTCAAGCTCGACCTCTATGGTATAATACTCAACCGGTTTAAAATCTTTTATCTCGCTTTCTCTTTGCACTATTAATCTGACCGCTACCGATTGCACTCTACCAGCCGAAAGTCCGCGCATAACTTTTTTCCATAAAAAGGGAGATAGTTTATATCCAACTAATCTATCTAAAACTCGGCGAGCTTGTTGAGCATCAACCATAGCCATATTTATTGATCTGGGGTGGCTTAAAGCCTCTCTAATGGCGCTTTCTGTAATCTCGTGGAAAACAATTCTTTTAACATCGCCTTGGGCTAATTTATCTTTCAAGTCAAGCGCCTCAACCAAATGATAGGCAATTGCCTCTCCCTCGCGGTCTTCATCAGTGGCTAGTATTATTTCTTTTACTTTCATTACTTCCTTCTTTAAAGCATTAACCTGCTTGCGAGATTTTGTCGGTATGACATATTGTGGCTCAAAATTTTTTTCGCAGTCAATCCCTAATTTTGATTTAGGCAAGTCTCTTATATGTCCAAACGAAGAATCTATTATATAATCGGAACCCAAAAAACGCGCAATGGTATTTGCTTTTGTGGGCGACTCAACTATTACCAGAGTTTTATTATCTAATGTTTTAGTCATCTATAATTTCTTGAGTTTACGTATAATAAGCATTATGTCAAATATTAACCCCCATGTCATCTAAAAGATCTTGAGATGATGTTATCAGTCTGGCTCCATCTCTTATTAACTCATGACTTCCTTTAAAATTAATATTATAAACTTCTCCCGGCACTACATACACATTACCTCCTTGTTCCAGTGTGTGCCTGGCTGTTGATATAGAGCCACTCCTTTGTGGCGCTTCTATTATAATAACATCCTCTGATAATCCGCTAATAATTCTGTTTCTCTCTAAAAATCTATATGGGATAGGCCTATCTAAAATCGGATACTCGCTCATTATTCCTCCTTTATTTTCTAATATATTTTGAGCCAAAAAACGATTCTCTTTTGGGTATATGTGCGCCAGGCCGTTAGCTAATATTGCCCAAGTTTTACCTTTTGATTTAATTGCCCCAAAGTGGGATTTAGTATCAATCCCATAAGCTAATCCACTCACAATTCCAAAACCTATTTTGGCTAAATCTTTAGCTATATCATAAGCTATTTTTTCTCCATACTTACTTGGTTTTCTTGTCCCTACTATTGCCACACATCTTTCGCTAGGTACCTCTCCTAAAACATAAAGCCCTATTGGGCTATCTGGTATATTTTTTAATCTTTTTGGAAATTCCTCATCACTATACAATATAAGTCTAACATTTAATTTCTCTACATCTTTTATTAATTCAAAAGGATTTAAAGCAGTTTTTAAAATCTCAAAACTTTTTTTAAAAGAACCATAAATTTCTAAATATTCTTTTATTTTTCTAAAATTACTATTTAAAGCTATGTTTATGGCGTTGTAATATATCTGTTCTTCTCTAAACATGTTGTCTTTATCGTGATATTATTAATAAGTAATAATATGTTTGCAAAATTTAAAAAAAATTGGAAGCAAATTTTTAGTATCGGTAGTATTATCGCTATCTTAATTATTGTAGCGCAACTTATAGTAATTGGCATATTAAAAAATAAAATTGAAGATAAAATTAACATTCTTGGTAATGAAAATCAGAAAGTTCAAATTGAGGCCCAAATATTTGAAAAAAAAGATAATCTTCTCAAACAACAAAACGAGGCTAAAATTTTTGAACCTCTCTTAAAAAAGAAATTAGCCAGCAAAGACGACTTAATTAGCTTTACCAGAGACATTGGTGTTATTGGTAAAACAGCCAGTGTTAACGTCGTCCCCGCCTTTACCGGCGAATCAAAAGATGAGTCAAATTTTTTTGGCAGTGCCAATATGACTTTAACTGTTGATGGTAATTTCTCCAATATATTAAATTTTATGCAATTAGTTGAGGAAAGTCGTTTTCTTATAACCTATGAAAATTTTGACGTTTCCAAATTAAAGGACAGTAATGAATTTAGATTATTCGCTAGAGGTAGTGTTATATTTAGAAAATAATATGGCTAAATTAAACTCCAATATAAATATAAAAGATTTATTTCAAAAACTTTTTAAAAAAAGCCAAGAATTGACTTTTTTCATTTTTGGGTTTTTAATATTAATTATTATTATCTGGTATGTTGTCAGTAATATTAGCTTCTTAGTCACCGGATTCAATAAAGCTTTTAATATAGATATTCAGAAAAATCAAAACAATTTAGAGTTCAATATTGAAGGAGCTAAAAATACCTTAAGAGAGGATTTAGAATAAGGGGCGTGTAGCTCAGGTGGTTAGAGCGCAGTCCTGATAAGACTGAGGTCCCTGGTTCGAGTCCAGGCACGCCCACACAAAACAATAACAGCGCGCGTAGCTCAGATGGTTAGAGCGCTTGCATGACACGCAAGAGGTCTCTGGTTCAAATCCAGACGTGCGCACATTAGCACTTTTAAATAATGTTCAACTCATACTAAGCCTAAACAAAGGGCAACTCCGTCTCCTTTCCGGATTGTATGGATATCGGATAAATTCTAAGGTTTTGTAGATATTCCTTAGACCTAGTGATATCCAGGGTTTAATCCAATAATTTTAAAGGATTATTTATTAGTATGAATTGACTCCTGTAAAGGGTTGGGTGCAAATACGCCCAACCCTTTTTTGTAATATTTATTTTTCATCTTTGTATTATTAGTACAAATCAAAAGGTCAATTACAAACCAAATTCCTCCCTTAATAAGCGGGAGGTTTTTTATTAATATTGCCCAAAAGGCTTTTATATGTTTATATATTACTTATTGGGCCGTTAGCTTAGTTGGTAGAGCGCCTGCTTTGCAAGCAGGAGGTCAGGAGTTCGAATCTCCTACGGTCCACCGCTGGAGACGCTAGCCATTTTTTCGAGCTCAGAATACGGAAAATTCAGCATAAATACTACGTTTTTTCCCTCTACCCCGCAGTTCGAACTCACCATTTTCAATAATTCCTGTTTTTCGTCCAAATTTGCACTTTTATATGATAAATAAAGGCTTTCTGCCAGTTCGAAGTATTTTTGTATCCTGTCCGGTATATTCATGTTTTCTGACTTGATAAGGGCTAACTTTTCTTCCGTAGCCTTTCGTTCTATGAGCAACGATTCTTTCTTTTCTTTGTATAAAGTTGTGTCAATCGTTCCATCCAGATAGGCATCCGTTAAGCGGTTAAGGCGTGTTAAAACATGACTCAATTGAAGTTCCATTTGCGCTATATTGTTGTTTCTTTCCTCAAACCAAGTCTCTCTAAACTTTTGTAGGGCTTTGTACAATACGTGCCGCAATTCATGATTGAAAATAATCCGTCTCAATTTATCCTGTACAACTTGGTTTATATTGTCTTCCCGAATGGATGTTTTGCAGCCGTGCGTATGACAGCGGTAATAAACAAACCCTTTTTGTTTTTCTCCTGTCATAAGACGATTGCATTGCCGGCATGAAAATAACTTACGAAACACAAATTCATGCTGAACAATTTTTTTAACTTGCTTGCCCTGTAATACATCGTTGACCCGGTCTAACAGAGTTTTGCTAATCAGCGGCGGATGAATACCTGAAAACAACTCATTGGATGTGTGTATGCGAATTAAGCCGATATAAAATGGGTTCTTAAACATTTTTGCCAATCCGCTTCTTGAGACAGGTCTACCGTTCCGGTTCCGTAAACCTTTTTGGTACATCTCAGCCGTTAGGGTATCCAAACTGAATTGACCGGATGCGTATAGAAGAAATGCTTTTTTGACCAATGGGGCTCTCTCCGGGTCAAGTTCTTTCGGTTTGCCTTTACCACAGTCAACATACCCTAATGGCGCGGGCAGGGGATACAACCCTTGTTTGATTAGCCCGTAAAAGCCTTTTTTGGTTTCTTCTTTGAGATTGCGGATATAATCCGCCGCTACTACCGCCTGAATGTCGGCGGATAGCCTTCCACCCCGTGAATGAAGATCAAGGCTTTCATTAGCGAAATGCACGTCTACGCCGGAATCTATCAGTTCTCCGAGGTTACTCCAATCTTTTAAGTTTCGTGCGCTTCGGTCTATCTTGTGTATGATGACCCCTTTTGCCGTGCTTTTGTTGAGTTCCTTGAGCATCAAATCAAATTCAGGCCGACCGCTTTTGGCGGCAGTTTTGCGTTCTTCAAACCAGCGGATAATCTCAAATCCTTTTGCAAGGGCATATCGTGCGATGGCATCTTTTTGTTCTTGTAGCGATACGCCGTGCTCACCCTGTTTCACGGTTGAGACACGTATATAACCAAAGTAGGAAGGCATACGATCATTTTGTTTAATGATAATCATCTAGGATAGAGCTGTATCCATTACTCTGTCAAATCTGAATCTTGTTGATAAGTACGCTCAAAAATTCGTAATACCAACCCCACATATTTTTCTAAACTTTCCTCAAAACGGTGTATTTCATCATCGTTCAAATGAGGGAATAACTCTTTAAGTGTTTTTCCATCCTGTTCTTCAAAAAAGGTTTTTTCCATATCTCAACTTTATTGAGAATCAAAACATTCAGTAGAAGTACAAGTTTGTTAAAGAACACAGATGTTTCATTCTATTGATTACCGCCCATTGTGATTTACTCATCCTAATGCTCACAAAACTTTCAAAAACCATAGAAGACAAGAAAAAAAATTATGCCAAGTCAACAGCATCCGCTTTGCTCAAGAACGGCACACTGATTGAGATGCTCTATCAGCCGGACAATCACAAAACCATGTATTGTGTGGCGAGGGATGGTAAATGGCATTATGCCGATTTTTACAAATCCGACACCTTGAACATCGCCCCCTACAAGCCGGAAAACAATCTCATACAGAACAAAATCGTACTCTTGCCTTCGGATGTGGAGGAGTATTCCTCTGAAACGGAACTTATCGCCGACATACAATCGTATATTCATAAATACATGGATATCCCTGAACTGTTCGAGAAGGTATCCAGTTACTATATCTTGTTAAGTTGGGTATACGACCGTTTCAGTGAGTTACCATACCTTCGCGTTCAGGGCGATTACGGAACCGGAAAAACAAGATTTTTATTAACCATCGGCTCTTTATGTTACAAACCGATTTTTGCCAATGGAGCCTCAACCATTTCACCATTGTTTCGTCTGCTGAATGATTTTCGCGGCACACTCATCATAGATGAAAGCGATTTCCGTTTCTCTGATGAAAAAACCGAGTTTGTTAAAATCTTAAATAACGGCAACGCCAGAGGGTTTCCGGTATTAAGGAGTGAAACCAACTACACCCGTGAGTTCAATCCAAGAGCCTTTGTCGTCTTTGGTCCAAAACTGGTTGCCACATGCGGTCCCTTCCAAGACCCGGCACTCGAAAGCCGTTTTTTGACTCACAACACCGGACAGAACAAACTACGCCGGGACATCCCGATCAATCTTTCAAAAGAACATCAAGAAGAAGCCCAAAGGTTGCGTAACAAACTTCTGCTCTTTCGTATCCGTAACTTCCATAAAGTATATATACATACTGATATGATTGATTGGGAAATTGAACCGCGTCTTAATCAAATCTTTATCCCGCTCTTGAGCGTGATTCAAGATGAAACCATGAGAGACGAAATCCGTTTACTAGCCCGTCAATTCAACAAAGAACTCGTTATGAACAGGGGAACCGCCGTAGAGGGGCAGGTACTCGATATCATCAAAGACATACTGCAAAACCCAAACACCAAACTCACCGTCAAAGATATCACCGACTGGTTTACCGACCGCTATGGCGATGAGTATCAACGCAAAATCACCACCAAGTGGATTGGCTTTGTTATCCGCTCCAAACTGAACCTCAAGACGGCTAAAAGTAACGGCAACTACATTATTCCACCGTCAGAGGAACCAAAACTTCGTATCTTGCTGGAAAAGTATGGATTGGATACGCAATCAGAAAATAAACAATCCTCCAGTTAATAAATTATACAGTGGACTTTGGGGATGATGGGGATGTTGTTCATTTTCTTGATAGGTTAAATGAACGCTTTTTCCTGAAATGTTAAAGATTTGAAATTGAAAATGGGTATATGTTTTCCAAATCCCCTAAATCCACAACGGATAAATCCGGTTGTATGATATGATGAAAAAGCAACGAATTGTCAATGAAATAAAGAAACGGTACGGTATTCCCGTATTTTTTATTTGCCGTCAATAACATATTTCACGTCCTATTTTACAGGTACGTTCACACTACAATGAGATCATATAATTCAATTGATTTTAAATATTGTGTCCGCCAAACAACTTTCAAATTACCTGCGCACTTTCCGTAAACGTTCGGGTCTTTCGCAAAAAGAAGTGGCTATACTGCTTGGCTCACTTTGCGGTTCAAAGGTATCGCACTATGAAAGCGCCAAACGGATTCCCAATCTCGAAACCGTCTTTGCCTATGAAGTCATATTCAGTGTTCCAGCCAGCCAGTTGTTTTCCGGCATCTTTCACGAAGTCAAAAACGAAGTGGAAAATCAAGCCA
>PCWO01000050.1:0-3046 GCA_002796205.1 Candidatus Liptonbacteria bacterium CG11_big_fil_rev_8_21_14_0_20_35_14 | reverse complement strand
CAAAACCGTTCTAATTCACTCCATCTTCAAGAACACTGATTATTTGTTAGAAAAACTTAAATCCTTCGATGTCCATGAATCCTAAACGTATCTTTGCCTTTGACCCCAACACCAAAGGTTTCGGCTATGTGGTAATGGAGGGAGTCAACAATTTGATTGATTGGGGGTAAAAAATACTAAAGACAACAAAAACGAAAGTAGTCTCCAAAAACTCAACTAACTCTTGAAGTTCTATAAGCCGGATGTGTTGGTCGTAGAGGACTGCGTATCATCCAAGAGTCGCCGCCGTCCCCGTATCCAACAACTTATTGAATTGAGTATCAATGAGGCTCAGCAAATGAAAATAGAAACCATACTGTTACCGAATGCCGATATCCAAACCCATTTCAAACAGCACAACGCCCGAAACAAACACCAAATCGCTCAAGTGATAGCCAGTCATTACGATGTGTTAAAGCGGATTCTTCCACCCAAGCGCAAAATCTGGATGAGTGAGGATACACGGATGAGTGTGTTTAAAGCCGTTTCAATGGTATGGTTATATTATGTAACAATAAATACCTGCAAGAAATAATATTAGTTGATCAATGGAATTTATTATTATTTATATTAAAGACACTGAAATGACTCAATTATATCTTTCATTACCGATTTACTTCTTTTTAAACTTTCTATTTTAATAAAATATCTATTATTTTTATCTATACAATCTATATATAATCGTATAACAGATTGTCCCAACGCATTATTTCCACTTTCATAAGTTACAATTGAATAATTATTCATTATTTCACCGTTTCCATAATGAACTATATTCTGATCTGTCTTCTCTATAGTTGAAATCTTAATATCTCCAGAATATGAATAACCCCATTCCATACCAGGAGGATATAATGACTCACCAGGTGGTCCTAGACTCCAGTTTGTCGGATAGTTAAAAGTAATTCCTAAATCAGTATTTTTATATACAGAATCAAAATTGAGTTTTATGTCTATATAATATTTAGTTATAACTCCAACTCCTAAAGCCAGAATGAACAATATTACTAAACTTAAATATTTTGATATTGATCTTTTCACTAGATTTATAGTACTAAATAAATATAAAATGTTCAATTATGTTGAATGTCTTGAAGCAACTTATAAGAACTATTCCTATTCAACCTCTGCACCAAATCGCTCAAGTGATAGCCAGTCATTACGATGTGTTAAAGCGGATTCTTCCACCCAAGCGCAAAATCTGGATGAGTGAGGATACACGGATGAGCGTGTTTAAATCCATTGCGTTAATTTGGGTGTGTTACTATATGAATAGAGAATATATTGACCTAACTCACTGATTTATGGTATATTAGAATCATTAAATGTAATCATATTTTATGAATAAAATACTCTACACAAGACTTTGGATTTCTGGTATAATTGTACTCATTGGAGTAGGTGTTGTTTGGGGAGAAGAAATTGTTGCTTATCTTCAACCAGATGACAACGTAGTTGAATCACAGCCAATATCCCAAATGAAGGAAATTCCTGAGCAACCATTATTGAATGAAAATAATATAGATATAAGTGATTGGAAAACATATCGAAATGAGGAGTATGGAATTGAATTTAAGTATCCAGCACAGGATATTATTCAATTGGATGGTAATGGTAATTTAAATTTATATCATACAGATCAAATTAATACTTCTCGAAACTATTTAGAAATATCTAAAGATTCAACAAATTCCGTTGAGCAATATATTCATAATTTAGAAAATAATATAGGACCGTTTACTACTCGTGAAAATTATAAAAATGGAATATATCTTCATCAACTTGGATTTATTGATGGCGTATCATATTTCTTAATATTTATTAAATCTAAAAGTGAAATTATAAATATTTACTTTTATGGCAGTTTATTAGATAGTCAAAATATACAATATATAATAGATTCAATTGAACTATTATAATGAAATAAAAGGAGGGCGAAGTCCCAATTCTAGTGGAAAAAGGAAGTGGCTCCTATAATCTGGTTGAATTAGATTCACCAGAAAAAACTCAAACCAAGAAAGAAGGAGCCACGATGAAAAGAGTAAACAAAAAGCCATCCAAGAGCAAGTCAAAAGTATTGGGCAAGCCCAAGATTCTCACGGCGGAAGAGTACTCAACCCTTGCAGTGAACAGCAAAGTGGAAGTGATCAAAGAATTGGTTACGCTGGGATTGATGCGCGTAGGAGACCTGCTGAAAGAAGAAGTGGACTGGTTGGCGGGCGAACGGTACAGCCGGGAGAAGCCGAATCCAGATGTGGTGCGGCATGGCAGCAATCCAGGGAGCGTGAAATTGGCGGGTCAACGGCATCCGGTTAAAGTGCCGCGGGTGCGCAACCGCCGAACCCAAGAAGAAATCCCGTTGGAGGCTTGGCAAGAGTTGAGGGGAACCGGGGAACTCGATGAACCGCTCATGAAAAAGGTGTTGTATGGCATATCGAACCGAAACTATGAGGCGGCGGCGCAATCGGTTTCGGGAGCGATTGGTCTGTCTTCCTCGACGGTGTCCCGGCAGTTTATTGAAGCCAGCACCCAACACCTGAAAGCCTTTCAAGAAAGGGATTTGTCCTCTTATGACATCGCAGCGGTGTTTCTGGATGGCAAGACCTTTGCGAACGATATGATGGTGATCGCGCTGGGTGTGACCCTAACAGGAGACAAAGTGTTGTTGGGTTTTGTGCAAACCGGGACCGAAAATGCGGAAGCATTGACGCCGTTCTTGCGGCAATTGCTGGAGCGGGGATTGCGGATAGAAGAAGGTGTGCTGGTGGTCATTGACGGCAGTAAGGGGTTGCGCGCCGCCGTAAAGAAAGCCTTTCAAGATAAGGCTTTCGTGCAGCGGTGTCAGTGGCATAAGCGGGAGAATGTTGTGAATTACCTGCCGAAAAAAGAGCAGCCTGAAATGCGGAAACGCTTGCAGCAAGCCTATCAAAAACCCACGTACAAGGAAGCGAAGGCGGCTTTGCTTGCCATTCACCACGACTTGGAAGAACGCAATCTGGATGCCGCC
>PCWO01000039.1 GCA_002796205.1 Candidatus Liptonbacteria bacterium CG11_big_fil_rev_8_21_14_0_20_35_14 | reverse complement strand
AGAATCTCTTAAGTACTTAAAAAAGATTGGGAAATACTGTAGGGGATATTTCTTTGTTCATTCCGTCGCTTGCAATAACCAAACTCGCAATTGGTTTCTACAGCAAAGACATACTAATAAATCACATTACAAAATCATATTTTCCTCATCTAAGGGCACTTTTCTTCAACTCGAAAAAGAATTTTATTTTTCGCACGAGATGAATCTTCCACAATTCTCAAATCCTAAAAACTTAAGAGAGATCTTATCTCTCGCAACATTATCTGCTTTATATTTTGAATTTAGAGATCTAGAAATCATAAACCTAGAAGAACCATTTGTTTACAATGGGAAGAAATACATCATTGATAACTACAGTAATAATTTTAAATTCGGCAAGGATTGCACATTAATTACTATACCAGCTCGTCTTAATTCTGTTTCGGATTTCACAATTCAAGTAAAAATACCAACTCTTTTCTATATTAGAAATTGCAATTATACCGCCAATGCTATGTATGAATCTTTCATAGGCAAGCACAAGGCTAAGCCAAGGCCGGAATTTACCCCGAAGGTTAATTTATACAAAGAGAAACCCGTTTCGAGTAATGAGTTTAGAATCATTGACTTCACGATAGATAATATTCCGGAAGAACTAATTGGTGAAGGTATGATTAATCCAAAAGGCTTGAAACCGAGCGATCTTCATAAGGATTTGAGATTCTATCCAGAAACGGGGTCTAGTGAAGGTAGAACGGGAAGTTTTAAATTATCATTTGATAAAGCTCAAATAGAGCTTGGCAAAATATCTAAGAAGTATCTATTTGGAGTATATCCAAAGGAGGAAATTAAATGAATATGATAACAAAAATCTTCTGTTTGTTTTTTCTTTTTTCGTGTTCAAGCACGAAGATTTTAACAACTGTAGTTAGTAAAAACGGAGTGCTTAATAATCAACAAGACCGAGTAATCGAGATCAATATACAAAAAGGCAATGGCAAAGATTTGATCGCGAGTGAGATTATTAACATGCTAAAACGCAACAACATCAATGTCGCTGTCACAGATTCGGTCATTGAGTCTATCAAGGAGAGGCTGGCCGATTCCACCAATCCTAAAGAGCGAAGTGACAAGATTTCAACAATGAATACAAATTTCAATATTGAGTATATCAATTACGAATGTGAATCAGGCTCAAACTGCAAGAGAGCATTAGGGGTTCTCGACTTATTGGTCAAGGACAAAGTAACGAAGAAAGTGATATATTCCGATATAATTATTTCCGACAACAACATTGGGTCCATGCTAGAGGGAACTACATTGGAACCTGAAAACCTGTTAACAAATAAAGTATTGAGAGAAATTGTGTCCAATTTGGAAGCTAAGCTTTTTGGCGAGTCTGTTCAAATTAGCCTTCCTTTTATTACTCCAAAAGATTCTCTCGAACTTATGAATGCATTTAATATGGCAAAACAGAACCGCATAGAGGACAGTATTTTGATACTAAATAATGTGGCACAAGGTCAAAACAATAGCGATTTTGCACAAGCTGCAAGAATTAACACTGCTTCATTGTTAATAATACAAAACAAAAGAAAAGAAGCGGGTGAATTACTGCGGAAGATTCCGTACAATTTATACCCAAGCGAATATGAATTAATTCGCAAGTCACTGTGAGGTAAGATTATGAGAAAATTACTTTTTACGCTTTATTTTTTGTCAATCTCGGCTTCGGGAGTATTCTACTGGTTATCGACTGATATGCATTATAGCTCTCTATCAAGAGCGATTTTCACAATAGCAAGTGCATACTTTGCGATAACAATTGCTCTAACTCTATTTAGATGCTTACTTTCAAGCTATCAACTTGAAAGTCTTAAGGTCCATAAGATGCTTGAAAATCCAAATTTTGAGCCACTGCCACTAAGATCAGAATTAAACGAAAGGCTTTTGAGAATTGCGAAAGAACTAGGTATAGATTGCAAAATTACTGCACTTGAAAGCACTTGGGATGGATTAGGCTCGTGGGGAATTAATGGTTTGTTTGGGAAAAAAATCATCATTTTCAACCAAATGTATTTGGAAATCTATAAGGATAACAACACTTCGATAGACAGAATTCTAAAAGCATCTCTAATAAAGTATATGAATCTTAATGAGTATTATCTCTATAATTGTTATGAATTATATAAAGAAACTGTTTTTGGATTCTTTCCAAAGATTGTTGCAATTCTTGCAGGAATTATCGCGATTGATAACATTGATTCCGATAAGGGAATTTTTCAAATATTATTCCAAATGTTGGTATCCTTCCTCCTGATAACTGTTTTGTATAAATTCTTAAACTTATTTACGATATTATTAAGCAAGATTACTGATTTCTTTGCCTTTTACAAGCAGATGAGGAACAACTTTGAAGATTATAGCTCACTTGGAAAAGAGTTCTTGGATACATGTTTACTGATGGTAGAGGATGTTTATTCTGGAGGAATGTTAATCCCAGAGGAGCAGGTTTATCCAATGGATTGCGCGGCTGGTCTTTGGTCGGGAACAAATGTGATTTACCGCTAAAGTGCCAACATTTTTTGGCACTTTTCATATGAAATTATCCAAATAACAGAGGCCATTACTAGGTACTTACACAGATTTTTGCATTTTAGGGGTGTCTTTGTGTAGAAATTTGATTTTCTACACTTACCCTTGTCGCTTGCTGATCCAGATTCATTTTTGCTCCAAAATGGTTGTAACAGAACAACTTACGAGGAGAGAAATTATGAAAACAAAAACTTTGGCTACTCTTTCATTGTTACTAATTGCTTCAAATGTCTTCGCTCTAGAATGCTCAGATGATTCTTTAGACACAATGGAATCAAAACTAGGGAAAATTGAAAATACTTTTGATAAATTCGATAAAAACAGTAAGTCTCAACATAGCTCTGCCCTTGCTGTTCTTGAAGTACTAAATGCTGGCAATGACGGCGAAGCTCTTTGTAGCTCACTCAGGACTTGGAATTCAAAAAAGAAGGCTACTGATAAAAGTCACCTTGCCTTCTCTGAGGAAATCCAAAGCTTTGAAAAAGACTATTACTCAAGATCATCTTCAAGGGCTTATACAAGAAGAAGTAATGACACTGAAGACAGCGAGACCGTAATTACTTCTGCAATCAGCAAGTGTAACGGTTCAAGTCCATCTTTTTCGGAAAGTGAAGCTAGAGCATTGGGATCATATTTCAGCGATGAAGTCATGAGTACAAGAGAGGATCAAATTGATTCTGGAAATAAATCAATTGATAAGAAAGTTAGTGATTATAATAAATTTGGGAAACTTTGTAAGAAGCTCGCTAAGCAAGAGCAAGAAAGAGCTGTCGCATCAACTGTGCCACAAGGCGGAGTCGCGGGCGGTGTTTGTATGAATGGTGTTTGTCAAAATACAAACGGCTATGGCTCAAGCTCAAGCGACTTACTTGCTCAGATCGCAATGATGAATCAAATGGGGCAACAATGGGGAGCTTCTCCAATGATGCAAAACCCATATTATATGTCTAACATGGGAAGAATGTACAATCCTTATCAGTACATGATGCCAACTTCACCATTCATGTCACCTAATCCATACGGATTTTCTACTGTAAAGTAAGGCATCAAAAAAAGGGCCAAGTAAAACTTGGCCCTTTTTATTAAAACTAAACAATGACTTTTACTCAATGCTCATCGACTCCATTTAGAGCATATTTAATTAATCTTTGATAATCAGAACTTTTCAACTTAGGCATAACATTAACAGTAAAAGAAACTTTATCAACTTCTGGATAACCCTCTTTCAACTGCATTTTGTTGTAGCCTAGAAGCCACAAGTCGAAAGTTGTTTCATCATCAATAAATACGGACCTTAATTCATCCATAGTTCTATTGTCGCTTTTAAACTTAGTAACAATCATTTGTACAACGTCTTTTGGCGTTGGGTTAATACTGACGGGAAAGTTTAGCAACTCTGTCATAATCTCATTTAATGCATCTAAAAATTTAGAATCTAATTTACGGTCTCTAGTTGCCCTAAATGAGAAATCATCTACCTTGTCTCCCTTGCCTATCTTTCTCTTGCGACCTCTTTTTGTTAATTCCACTTGGTTTTGTTCATTACTGCCTTCCATAATTCCTCCGTTTTTGTTAAATTGTGAAAAATTGCACATTTTCGCTTACTTCTATCGATTTAATATATTTATTCATTGTGGTTGCATTTGAATAAACTAAAGCGCTGTCGAAGTTTGAATTTTCTAACTTTGATTTCATTCTATCATTTGTGTAATTGCCATATTCTACTGCAATAACTTCTGTCTTTGATCCTGGCGCATGATTTGGTCCCTCAACTTCTAAAACTGCATCCATAAAATGTGGTAATTCATTTCTTTCGGTATTTACAATGCCTAGCCTTTCCCTTGAAAACTGGCTTGATTCATTTTTTACACTAACGATCTTGTAACCCTTGGATTCAAGTCTTTCCTTAGCATCTAAGACACAGTCAACAACCTTCAAATCGTGAAATAGTAAGTCTTGCCTTCCTTGAGGCGAAGAGGCTATTTCGCTTTTTTGCAAGTCTTTCTCTAGTATAGTTCGTCCTGATACATAGCCTGAATGTTGAATAGAATAATAAATAATTAAGCCACGAGGCGTTGGTAATCTGTGAGTTCTAAGTAATTTGATATTGTGCCCCTCATATTCCATACCTCCCACCCAATTCTCAATCTCCTGATCGCTTACGCCAATTTTATTAAGCTGTTCTTTTGTAACTTGCTTAAATGTATTTACAAATTTCAGCGCATCAATTTTCACGCTATATGAATCGATAAAGTTCAAAGTTCTTATATTTTTATGTAATATTTTCAATCTACTTGAAACAGGTACATTTCGTACAAACTCATTTAATCTTTCAGAACCCTTGTAGAATCCATTTCGAGTGTAATAAGTAGCAAGATCAGATTCAGAGAGAGAGAGCTCCTCCCCTTTGTACATCTTAAATAAAAGAGGAACAGCTTCGGTTTTAATGATGAAATTTTCAAAACCACTTCCATTATCAATAACTGACCTTAAGCCATTTACAGTTTTTATATCGTTGAAAAAAGAGAGATCTTTCCCACTTCTCAAGTCAGTCATTAGAGAACCTTCGTGAGTCATTGAGAAAATTTTCACCCCCGATTCGGTATCAGTTAATTTAAGATATTTTTGCTCAATAAGTTCGTTTAATCTATCTTCACTAATGTCACCTTCTTCGAGAGCGTACTTGTAAAGATCTTCTTTTTTCATTGTTCTGTAGTTTTTAGAATCAATGAAATTTAACTCAATATTTGTTGCAATTACTTTTTTTAAATTTTCAATATTGCCTTGATTTAAATTAAACAACATTACGGAACGAGCTTCTATTTGTGACATTTTCTCAAAATCTCTCATCCAAGCATTTAAATAATTTGTAATATCTTGGCGAGTAAGAGGGACATTTTGGACACTTAGGTTGCTACAAATAGAGCTAGTTAACTCTCTGTTGAAATAAATCCTACTTATAACCTGACTCAGTTTTTCGTTCTGTGATTTTTTTGAGGTTGAAAAAATATCGTCCTTATCTAAAACTTTATAATCAATCTCCTTGCTGACAATAGAAGAGAGGGACAATGCCATGTTTAGCTCTTTAGAACTGAAATTTATACCATTCTCTTTTGCGAGCACCTGTAATTCAGATTCCGTAAAACTCCGATCCTTCAATAATCCAATTTCTTTCAAACTATTAATTTTTTTATTTGAAGAAATTGCAAGATCGCTCAATTGATATTTATATTGAATTCTTTTGGATAGTTGATAACGTCTTGCTTCTGATTGAATCGATTCTAAATTATTATTCCGGAGTGCTTCTGCCTCCATATTACTGAGAACATCGAGTCGATTTTTCCTGAGAAGCGACTCAAGTTTTCTTGAGTTAATCTGATTTCCCATATGTGAATTTTCTATGAGATTGCTTAAAACTTCCTCTTTTGTGACATTCCTATAAAGGAAATCTCTTCTTAAGCCATTGAGATTTTCCCTAAAATCGTTCTTAATAAAGCCAAGGTTTTTAACATTGGCGAGTTTAAAACTGTCCTTCTGATTCTTAGGAATAGAGCTAATTAACTCAACTGTTTTTTCATTAAGAACCTCAATGATGCCAACTTTCTTCATTAACTCGAGCGACTCATGACTAATTGACTCATATTTTCCACAAAGGAAATGGGAAAAATCTTCTGGATCAATCATCTTCAATGTATTTATAAACTCTTCTTTCTGAAGTAACGAAGCTTTGCTTAAATATTGATTAGGAATTGATAGCAGAAGTCCTTTTTCTGAATTTTTAACATCATAAACCGCACGATGAGGGGCACTGTTATCTATTTTTTCAAAATGGGATTTGCTAAATATTTTTATACTGTTACAAAATTTTTCTCCTCTAATTTGATGGGAAAAATCTTCGTTCTCATTATAAAATATTTTAATCTGAGTCTTGATACCACAAGATAAATCAATCTCAGTTTTTTTCAATGTTATTGCACCATTGACCATTGGGT
This sequence comes from Candidatus Liptonbacteria bacterium CG11_big_fil_rev_8_21_14_0_20_35_14, assembly GCA_002796205.1. GTDB lineage: Bacteria > Patescibacteriota > Minisyncoccia > UBA6257 > XYB1-36-10 > 1-14-0-20-35-14. Next base: position 3,170 of record PCWO01000039.1, on the reverse strand, counting down.
CTAGGTTTCTGTCGTAAGCTGGATTTTTTTTAAGATCACCTTCAATAAACGACTTTTTTAGTTCTTCTTTTGAATACTCATTGTTGTCATTGAAATGAACCTTTTTTTCATAAAATGAATTTCTCTTTAAATATAAAAAATCATCTGAACATATCCCGTATGATTCGGATAATTTATAAACATCTTTCTTGCTACTGTGTAAATCCAATAAAAATTTCTGCTCTTGTTCTGAAATGTACTTTATGAAACCTCTATTTCTTAAGTCTTTTAAATGATTTTCATCAAGATTGCATGCATGGGCAATCCTCCTCATTTCGACTGATCCAATTTCCGTTTTTGGCAATCTCTTCAAGAAATCGAGCGAATATTTTGGTGGCAGGGCTATATAGCCTCTATTCTCTAATTCCTCTAGAATGTCTTGTGATATATCAAACCGTTGACACTCTTCTTCAAACCCTAATCTATCAGAATACTGTAGCGAGCTTAAGGTTCTCAAGGCCAGTACGTCTTTGTCGGATGGCAATAGCTCGATCAGCTCTTTGTTAGATAGCTTGTTTAATTCCTCCTTTGTATCTCTCTGATGCTTTGTTTCAAGATAGGTTTTCTGGCCTTGGATACGGTTTTCAAGCACTTCTTTGGCTATCTGCTCTCTTGCTACCTCAATTCCTCCAATGTCGATTCGCTTGGTTGTTTTTTTGACATTTTCTCGAAGGGTTCGTGCCTGACCCTTGTATAGTTCACTTGTCTTTAGGTTTAATTTTTTAATTAAATTCATCTATAAAGCCTTTGTAAAATTCCACCAAGAAATTGGCCATATAAGACAGTAAATCTCTTTGATAGTGAGTATTCGCATTTTTGCATCAAAATCCATTTGTCTCGCATATGTGGCCAGAAGTATGGCTTATGAGCAAGGCAATAAACTTTATTAGTGGTATCAAAAATGTAACCAATTGAGGTGTACATCGGCAAAGTTTGAATATCTGATTCTGCTACACGATCCTCCTTTGCTTCAGACTCGGTGTAACTAACACTCATTGAACTACTGTCGCCTTTATATTTTTCTGAAATAACATCTAAAGTTGGTGTGCTTGCACCTTCTGAAATTGTTTTTGACATTCTTTTGACAACTGATTGACCAGCTATTTCTCGCATTTCCCTTAAGGCATTAGTATCATTTGTACCAAAACAGATAATGTTTCTAATTACCCCATGAACCTTTTGCCAATCAATATCACGAGAAGCTTTAGCTTTCAGACTTGCGATAGATTGCGAACACATGACAGTAATCCCACCCATAGATCTAGAAATTTCCATGTAATCAAAATCACCTGCGTGTTTTTGATCACCCAGAGATATAATTCTTTGAGCTTCGTCCATAATTTGAAACTTTAATCTATTCTGACTTCGCCCCGGATTATTACCTTCATCAATCGAAGCTTGTTGCCATCTTGACTTTACAAGTGTGATAACGGCGTTTGAAAGTTCGTTACCAACAGATATTCCAGGATAATCGGGAACTAAGATTTTTCCATTCCTAATGATTTCTTGAAAATCAACATTTTCAGAAGAGTTAGAAATTGATCTCTCTAATTCTTGTCCTTGGAATAGTTGCAAGAAGGGACGCATATTAGATAAAATATTTGATCTTTGTTCTTCAGAAGTATTTGATCCTTTAATAATTTCAGTAACAGCCTCATGAACCATAGTCATATTGTTCTGAATCGAAAACAATTGAGATTCCTCATCTTTATCCAAATTTTCATTTCTTATGTTTAACGACAGTTTTTCATGAATTATTTCGGAGTCTTTTTTGATTTTTTCTTGGATCAAAAAAGACTCGTACTGCTCTTTCCATTCTTTCTCTTTTTTAGAGATTACAGATCGTACTTTTCTCAACTTGTCGTTTAAATCGAGAATTTTCAACTGTAAACTTGATTTCAAACCTTCATCGACTACATTGCTCAATTGAGTTTCTATTATTAATATCGATTCCTTTAGTAACGCAGGATTTTGAAGTTCCATTTCTTCAAAATATGAATTTTTTATTTCATCTATCCTTTCAAGTGCTAGCTCTTTAATAGATTCATCGAAGACTTCTTCAGATTCTGTTGTAAACCTATATTCATCCAATTCTCGCATTGCTAATTCTGAATATCGACTTACTGCTAGTTTTACCGAAAGAATTCGTCTTCCAAATTGGGTAACATGTTTTTCAACCTTGCCCGAATTAGGATCTCTCACTTTCTTAAATACACCCTCAGATAAATCAAGGAATGATCTACTTACATCAGCAATTGTCGCTGAATTACCTTTTTCAACATAAAGCATAACTAAAATATTCCGAACTAGCTGATAAGACTGAGATTCCCAGAATGGTTCTGGAGAGCTTTTGCCTTGGTAATTTTGCCAAGCAGAGACAATCCACCCAGCTACGCGCCAACTCGTTGTTCCGTCCCAAACCTTATCAACTTTAATAATATTCGTATGGCTCTTTGAAGTTAACGATAGAATTACAACATCTTCACTTCTGCCATGTCGCTCTGCAATTTCTTCCACATACTTTGTTAACTCAGCCTTAGGATCATAAATCGCCAAAGTAGCTTTTCTTTCTAAATCAGATTTGTTCCAACCTATCGCCTGCTCAATGATTGGAAGAATAATGGATTGAGTTTTACCGCCACCAGTAGGTGCAATAATCATCATATTGGAAAGAAGTGTTTTTTGATTCAACGTTAACCACTCTTCGTTAGATGATGGTTTTAATGAGTCCTCACCTGTAGCGGTAGTGAATTTAGACATTATATTCAATGAGAATTCATCACGATTCTGCTCGCTAGGTAGGGGGAGTTTTTGTTTCCATTGAGAATCTTGATTATACTTCTCCATTTTTTCGAGTAACCTAGAAAGAATTCTTGATCTATTTTCAAGGGCTGTAACGAGAATTAACGTGGCCATGAATTCTGCACCACTCAAAATAATGAACCAAAAAGAGGTCTTGTATCTAAAGTATGCGCTTACCGCGTTTTTAGAAATGGGGATTAATTCTTGATAATTCAACCAAGCTAAAACACCACCATTTGAAGCGACAACTTTTAACACAACTGAAATACATAAAATTAAAACCAATCTCTTCCTTGCTCTTGATCGAGACTGAGGGATTAAATGTTTGT
>PCWO01000005.1 GCA_002796205.1 Candidatus Liptonbacteria bacterium CG11_big_fil_rev_8_21_14_0_20_35_14 | reverse complement strand
GCGGGAGAGGATTTGAACCTCCAAGCTCTTGCGAGCGCTACCACCTCAAGGTAGTGCGTCTACCATTTCGCCACCCGCGCAATAAATGGAATTTACCATAATCATAAACCTTTAGCAATAAAAAAATCGCCAAGTAAGGCGATATTTTTTTATAAACTGACCCCAATTTTTCTTCTAGTTTTCTTTTTAGATAAATCTCTAATGTAATATATTTTTGATCTTTTAACTTTTTCGGGCGAGGACATAATCTCAATTTTTTTTATAGCCGGTGAATTAAAAGGAAAAACTTTTTCTACTCCCACATCAGCCACATTACCACGAATAGTAAACGAGGCCCCTGCCTCATCTCCATGTTTAACACTCAAAATAATCCCCTCAAAACGACCGGATTCATCATACACTCTTATTTTAGCGCCCGGTTTTATTTTTTCTCTAATTTCTTTTTCCATAATTAACTTAATTTTTGTCCTTGTAAAAAACCTTGTACTTTGCCGACCAAATCATCAATTGACGTTTTCGCTTTTATAAAATACTCAATCGCTCCTAAATCTTTTCCCTTGGAAACATCCGAATCTTGACCTAAATTAGACAAAATTACAATCGGAATATTTCCTATTTGAGGATTATTACGAATCGCCTCCAAAACCTCAAACCCTGATTTCTTTGGTAATATTAAATCTAATAAAACAACTCTTGGTATATATTTTTCCGCTAACTCTATAGCCTGCTCCCCATCAGTCGCCAATATCACTGACAAACCTGATTGCTCAAGTTTTGTCTTCATAAGAGATGATAAAAATGGATCGTCCTCAACCAATAATACAGCTTGACCAAAATTTATCTGGGGTTGAACTTGAGACGCTTGAACTGTTTGATTATTTTCCTCTGCAATAACAGGTTGCTTAACTGGTATAGCCGGAGTCAAAGGTATACTTAAAGGCTCTTGCGTAGCTGGTTGTTGTGGTATTTGAGGTGCTTGATTTAGCATATTTGTAATATACATAAATATAGACTATAAGTCAAATTAAAAGAGAGTTTTTTTGTTGCCCTAATTAAAGTAATTTAGTTTGGGAAATTCTATAAAATTTTATAGAACAATCGAGACTTAAAGCTCCTCGATCAAAACTTTTTTGTATAAAAATCAACCTAAGATTTAAAAAAATCTTTAATTAATTGATCCACGTACAGCTTCCGCTACACGTGCCTTGTTACGACTTAGTCCGTGTCACCGAACTTACCCTTATCCCACGAACGTAGGACTTCAGGTACTCCCGGCTCCCCTGACTTGACGGGCAGTGAGTACAGGACTCGAGAACGTATTCACCGCGCCATTGCTGATGCACGATTACTAGCGATTCCAGCTTCATGGAGGCGAGTTGCAGCCTCCAATCCGAACTAGGGCTATGTTTGATGAGATTAGCTCCGTCTTACGACTTAGCAGCCCGTTGTCATAGCCATTGTAGCATGAGTGTAGCCCAGGGCATAAAGGCCACGCTGATTTGACGTCATCCCCACCTTCCTCCCGGCCCTAAATCTATAAAATTAAATTTATAAACTTAGGGCCGGGCGGTCTCGCCTGACACATATAACAGACGACAAGGGTTGCGCTCGTTACCCCACTTAAGGGAACATTTCACAACACGAGCTGACGACAACCGTGCAGCACCTGAATAAGCAGTCCGAAGAGGGCCTCTATTTCTAGAAGCTTTCCACTTACTTCAAGCCCTGGTGAGGTTCCTCGCTTGATATCGAATTAAACCTCATGCTCCACCGCTTGTGCGAGTCCCCGTCTATTCCTTTGAGTTTTAAGCTTGCGCTCGTACTTCCCAGGCGGCCTGCTTAACGCGTTAGCTTCGTCACTCCGAGGGTCGATACTCGAAACAACTAGCAGGCATCGTTTACGGCGTGGACTACGAGGGTATCTAATCCTCTTCGCTCCCCACGCTTTCGTGTCTCAGGGTCAGGAATGCCCCAGTGTGCTGCCTTCGCCTTTGGTGTTCCACATGATATCAACGGATTCCACCCCTACACCATGTGTTCCACACACCTCTAACATCCTCTAGCTCAGTAGTTTCGACTGCAGGCTTGGAGTTGAGCTCCAAGATTTAACAGTTGACTTACTGTGCCCCCTACACACGCTTTACGCCCAATAAATCCGGATAACGCTCGAGGTCTACGTATTACCGCCGGTGCTGGCACGTAGTTACCGACCTCTTTCCACAGGGTACCGTCAATGACTTCTTCCCCTGCTACCGCGGTTTACAACCCGAAGGCCTTCATCCCGCACGCGGTGTCGCTCCATCAGGCTTTCGCCCATTGTGGAATATTCTCGACTGCTGCCTCCCGTAGGAGTACGGCCCGTGTCTCAGTGCCGTCGTTGGGGGTCAGGCTCTCACCTCCCCTACTGGTCATAGCCTTGGTGAGCTATTACCTCACCAACTAGCTGATCAGACCTAGGCTCCTCTTCAAGTGGACTAAAGTCCTTTACTTATTATCTATGTGGTAATAAGACTATTTGGCATTACTCTAGATTTCTCTAGATTATTCCAAGCTTAAAGGTAGATTACCAAGGTGTTACTAACTCGTTTGCCGCTAATTAAAAAAATTACAAATTATCTTTTCAAGACACAGCAAGCTGTATCCATCTTTTCCAATAAGTTCTTTAAATAATCCGCTCGACTTGCATGCCTTATCCACACCGCCAGCGTTCATCCTGGACCAGGATCAAATCCTCATAAAAAAGATAAACAAGTGAAAGCTGAAGTTAAATCAGACCTCACTTGAATACCTCACAAACCAAACTCAAATACTTTTGAATAATTGGGACAACAAAAAAGCTCTCTTTAGCTTCTTCATTTACATATATGATTTGTAAGGTCCACAGACAACAATTATAGAGGCTCTTTTGAAACTGTCAACCCCTTGTGAACCCCCTTAAGCTTGCCAAATAATCAAATATCTTATAAACTAGACCTATAAAAATATGAAAAAAGATATCCACCCAAATTACCATAAAGAAGCCAAAGTAAGATGTGTTTGTGGTCATGAGTTTATTATGGGCGCCGTTCAGCCTGAAATTAAGGTTGAAATTTGTTCCAACTGTCACCCATTTTACACTGGTAAAGAAAAAATTATTGATTCCGCCGGTCGTATTGAAAAATTCAAATCACGTACCATCAAAGCTCAAAGCAATACTAAAAGTCTCCAAGCAAAAAAGGTTACTAGAGCCACTAAAAAAGAGTCTAAAAAATCTTAACCCGTTATAAAAATCTGCCTTTTAGAGGCGGATTTTTATATATCTAAAAATGGAAAATGAAATTAACAAAGCAATATTAGAAATTAGAGCCGGCACTGGCGGCGACGAAGCCGCTATGTTTGCCGGCGATCTGCTCCGTATGTATCAAAGATATAGTGAAATTAAAGGCTGGAAATTTATTATCAAAGACGAAAACGGAGGCGCTCTAGGAGGCTATAAAAATGTGACCGCCCAAATAAAAGGCGAGGGCCTATATAGTGAACTTCAAAATGAATCTGGTGTTCATCGAGTCCAAAGAATTCCGGCTACCGAAAAACAAGGTCGAGTCCACACCTCAACTGCTTCCGTGGCTATTCTACCGGAAGTTGCCGAAACAGCCATAAATATAAACCCCAACGATTTAGATGTTTCAACTTTTAGATCTAGTGGCCCGGGCGGACAAAATGTTAATAAAGTTGAAACCGCTGTTCGTATAACTCATAAACCAACTGGGGTTGTAGTCGCCTGTCAAAGCGAAAGATCTCAAGCCGCCAATAAAGAACTGGCTATGAAAGTTTTATACGCCAAGTTATACGAAGAAAAAAAACGCCAACAAGTCGACGCCGTGTCTGATTTAAGAAGAGAGCAGATTGGCACCGCCGATCGCTCGGAAAAAATCAGAACCTATAACTTTCCCCAAGATAGAATAACCGATCATCGTATCGGTAAAAAATTTTCCCACATTGAAAAAATACTAGACGGCACCGACTTTCATAAAATAGTTAAGGCTTTTCAACCTCCAAAACTTTGATCGGCATATCTAGATTTACATCATACTCTCTTAGTTTCTTACTAGATCCAGCTTCTTTATTATAAATTAATTTACTAATAGTTAAATTTCTACCCGCAAACTTTTCTTTAAAAGCATCATTAAACACAAAAGTTAAAGAATCTACACTATCATCCTTTACCCGAATTGGATTATGCAATAAATATTCCCCCATTTCTCCTCCATATAAATAAGTATTAAAGTTAACCGCTACTCCGTTTATATATGTCTCCTCTAAATATTCTTTTAAATCATTTTCTCCTAACACACCCATAATAATACCGTGAATATAAAAAGAATTATGTTGACTATAATTTATAATCTCCACTTGATCTAAATTATTTTGAGCATTATTAAGTACTACCGATGACAGAAGAGTCTCTCTCTTACCTTGAAACCCAAAAACATATAATAAAACCCCTACCAACAAAATAATAATAATCCAAATAACTTTTTTATTCATAATATAATTGTATTAATTACCATTTAAAATATCAATATCTTTTTGAAAATTACGCGCTCTTTCAACCACCGGCTCTCCATAAATAAAACGATATGTATACCAACGAGAACCAGAATAATATTGAGCCGCCGCACATCTTTCCTGAAGTGTTTTGGCATCGCTTGGAATAATTTGACCATACTCTTTACAAGAATTTGAGTAATACGAATCTTTTAAATATAAAGCGGTGGCCATAAAAGCATCCTCGTTACTCCAGGGTGAGGGCGGATTATTTCCTGTTGCCCGAGCAATATCATCTTTATATAAATTCCAAGTAGACGGTATAAATTGAGCCGGACCCATCGCTCCGCCATAAGCTCCATGGAGAGTAATTGGACACGACACTTTAACTCCAGCTGGGTCAAGCCCAAGCTCGGCTGTAATTTTAAGAAAAACCGGAATATCTCTCGTTGGATGCATCGCTGTTTGATAGGTACAGCCTCCCACATTTTTACCAAGCGCCGACTCCTGATCTAAAACTGCCAACACCAAAGCCGCTCTAATTCCAGTCGCATCCGATGCCTCCTTGGCTAGTGCGTAAGCCACCTCAAAAGTAAGTTCACCTCCGCCCAATATACGGAATATTCTATTTCTAATTTCACTAGCTGTCTTTTTGGTTTCAGATAAAAGCTCCTGATATTTAGACTCCTGTCCTTGGGTTACTTGCAGTAAAGTATCTTTATCACTTTTTGTACTCGCTATCACTAATTGTTGTTTAGCCTGATAATTTTTTAAAGCCTCTTTATCATTTTTTTCTAAAGCCAAAATTTCTTTTTGGTCAATTAAACCATCTCTTAACTCAATTATTCTCTGTAAAGTTATTCGCAGTCCATCCTGAACTAAAATCACATCATTAACATCATTCACAAAATCTGAAAGTTGCGCATTCTTAAGCATTATTTGGAGTAATCCCTCACTTTCAGTTTCGTATATATTTTGCAATATCTCTCCTAAATTATCTCTATTATCAGTTATAGATCTCTCTGTACTTTGAATTTCGTTACTGGTTTGCACAATTTGGCTATCCAGTTTTGCAATTGAAATATTAGCCGCCTTTATCTGTAAATTAATCTTATCTATTTTAGTCTCAAGCGACCTAATTTCACCTTTAAGAGAGGTTCCTTGTTGTCTGTATTTACTAATAGTAGACTCATATTCCTCAATTTGTTTTTCTAAGTCAGCCAACTGGGCCTCAAGCTCGGCTCTCTCCTCGTTACTTGTAGCCGCCAGAATTGTTTGTCTAAGTATCGGTGCCTGCGCAAAACCAAAGAAAAAATAAACTACTGAAAAAAACAAAACTAGGCTAAAAAATATATTTTTAAAAGGAATATAAACCACTTTTTCACTTCTTAAATTTAAAGAAGTCTTAAGACAATCATAAGATTTATTTTTACGTTTTATATCAACCAAAACCGTAGGTCTACGAACGTAACTCATATATTTATTATTATACCAAAATAATATAAAAAATAAACGCCTTAAGGTGTTTATTTTTTATCAGTTTCAGATTCTTCCTTAGATTCCTCCTCTTTCTTTTTATCAGAAACCTCAACTGCCGTCACATCAACCGGTTCACTTTCTTTTATCTCTTCCTGTTTTTCTCCGATAATAACCACTACCGACTCCATATCACTTAACACCTCAACCCCGTTTGGTATTTTTATATCACGCACATATAAGGCATCGCCAATATTATTTAACGAAGAAATATCAACTATTAAATTATGTGGCAAATCTCCCGGCAAAGCCGAAACCTCAATTTCATTAATAACGGTTACCAAAACTCCTCCGCCACTTTTAACACCTTGCGACTCTCCTACAATTTCAAGAGCTACGCTAGTCTCAACCTTCTCTTTCATATTCACCTGATAAAAATCAATCGCCAGCCACTTATTATTTAATTCATCATACTTAGCCTCATAAATTAAAACTGGCCTTTTGTCTCCATCAATATCTAAAGTTACAACCGTACTTTCTCCCGCCTCCTCATAGGCTTTATTAAAAGCCTCCGCCGAAACCGCTAAATGAAGGTTGTCAATTCCTTTTCCATAAAGCTCCGCCGGCACCAAACCAGAACCCCTAAGATCCTTTACCTTTTTACCTAGTATTTCTCTTGTCTTTACTACTAATTCCATAATGAATAACAGTATATAAAAAAACCTAGCTCTTGGCAAGTTTTTTTATAAATTAATCATATAAATAACTATGAGTTCCTATAGTAAAAAACTCTACCTCTTGTTCACTTAAATATATATAAATAGCTCTATAATCTCCGGTTATATTTATACTTCTAAACTTCTGCCATTTCCCTCTAAGAGGATGATTTTCTAATATAACATTATTAGGGTCAGCTAAAAATATTTTAAGACGCTTTTTGAACTGGTCTTTAATTTTTACTGAACATTTTTTATAACTCTTATTAAAATTCCTATGAAAGTAAACTTTCATATATTAAAGTTCATCAAGATAACGAATAGCCTCTTTATAATTAAAGGGACCAACCGAATTTTTATTCTTCTCGTCTGTATTTATTTTAGCTTTTTCAAAGAGTTTTTGCAATCTTTTATTAGGCGTAGGCGACACTAAAAATATAACTTTTTTTTTACGCACAAACTCTTTTAAGTAAGCATTTAAAATAGTACTAAGAGATAATCCTAACTCTCGCGCTGTTTCTTGCGCTTCAGTCTTCACTTTTTTATCCGTTTTAATATTCAATACTGTCTTTTCCATAATAACCTTATTATATATCTTGGTTAATTCATGTCAAACGCAGTAGAGATTATATTACTTTTCTAAATTTCTCCTCTTCTATTTCTGCTAGCTCAAGAATACCAAGAAATGTTCTTAAAATTTTCACCATTTCTTTCCCAGAGAATGTCTTAGCCACAACTAACTTCTATAGAAGTAATAAAAGGTATATCTTGAGTAAGTATATTCTTCTTTTTTGGCATATCCTCAAGATACAACAAGACTGCTTCTTTTAGATTTTTTTTGGCATCTTCAATAGTTTTTCCTTGACTTGTTATCCCTAACTCCAAAGCACGCGCAACAAACCATTTGCCTTCTTTTTTAATAATTGCAATAGATTTATATGTCATTAAAAACAATAATACTATTCACCTATAAATAAAGCAACCCAAACCTAATAAAAATCAATTTTAATTTACTTCTCTAATATATCTAAATTCAAATTAAAATTTTTTTCTAATACATTCCCCACTATTCCATTTTTAGAATAATATATCTTAGATATATTAATTTTTTTACCACTAATATCACTATCTATATTTAATTTTAAACTCATAAAATCATCTCCATTTATACTAAAAATTTTTTTATCAACAACATAAGCTGGTCTTAAATAATATTCATTAAAAGGCCTAGAATCTAAATCTATATCGTCATTAATCTTCACAATAAAATTATTTATATCACTAAATCCTTCAATATTCGCCATAAAACCAATTATATCCAAAGAATCTATATTAAAATCAAAATCATCAAAATTATTTAAAAAATCATTTTTATTTATAACAGCATAAAAATCATTATTCTTATCACTTAAAAACGGCAACGCCCATTTAAAATTAGTATTCTGCTCTCTTATGCCATTAACATTGCTATCAAAAGAATAAATAACCTTTCTGATAGTAAGTTTTCTATTAACTAAACTTGGATCATAATTAAATTTAAAAACTAAAGACGAACTTCCCTCTGATTTCACAAATAAGGCATCACCATTAACATGATATAGTGCTAAATTATCATCATCTCTATATCTACTGTTAAATTTAAAATTTAAATCCTCATTATATAAAACTATACTATCCAAATATCTTTCCACATTAGAAATTCCTTCAATCTCTAAAATAATAGTGGATACATATATATCTTTTTGAGATTTATTATTAATATCCAAAACACCCGAATCCTTCAAAAAAACATCTGAAGCCATAACGCCTTGACCATAAATATCAATATTATTGTTCAAAGAAAAATTAATAAAATTTTGTTTTTTATAAAAATAATATCCAATCAAAATAACTCCTATAATAAAAAACCATAGGATAATATTTTTATATTTATTAAAAAAATTCATTATTCAAAATACCCCCAATATAAAGCATTACTTCCACCCCAAACACCGGTATTATTTTGATTCACTCCGCTAGTTTGCCCCGTACTTTCAGCTTTTAACGAATCTATATAAGAATCAAAAGTAGCTTCACTATTTAAAGTGGCTGTTATAGCTCTTGTATTAGTAAACGACCCGACACTCCCATAAGAAGGTAGTTCGTTTGTTAAATTAACATTTTTATATTCCGATCTATATAAATCAACATGCCCAGTATAACTTTGGATTGTATAATCAACTCCCGCTAATACAGAGTTGTACATTTCAACTCTTCCGTCGTCACCACCATTTCCACTATTATCATATATAATTCCCCTACCATCTAAATTAACCATAGCCACATTATTTAAAGTTAAAACTCCGGATACATAAGGACTATAAGATCCGAATAAACTAGATTCATATGTTCGAGCTCCATAATTATTTCTCGCTTTTATAATCATACTGCTCATAGTTGCGTTACTATTCCACCATAAACCATAAAATCTATCATTATCCCCATGAGTACCATTACCAACCATATCTATAATAGTATATTTACCATAACCCTTAAAAGTTAATGGCTTTGTTATATATATACTATTTTTTCCATAAGACACTGCCGTAGCTTCCGCCCAAGTAATAGTATGAGTTCCTGGCATTAAAATAATAGTATGACCCGAAGAAGCCGTATCTATAGCCTTTTTTATTGTTTTAAAAGCCGTCGCTGATGAAGTTCCATTATTTGTATCAGATCCACTTGTATAATCCACATAATAATTACCAGTCAAAGACACAGGAACCTCGCCTCTATAAATAGAAGATGCCTCATAAGGATCTAAAGCTTTATTATAAATACAAACATCATCTATTTTTCCAGGATAAAAATCAGAAGAACCAGCTCCAATAGAACCAGCGTACAACTGATTAGAGTTTAAACCGGTATTACCCGATAAAGATGAGTTAGTTATAGACTGGTCAACTCCATTTACATAAATTTTTTTAACAGATCCGTTATATGTGGTCACTATATGATTCCATTGATTTAGAGGAACACTATTACTTGGAGTATCCGAACCACCATCCCAACCATTTGTATATATATGCCATCTTATATTTTTACTTGCAGGTAAATAATAAATTCTATTATTATTAGTTTTATCTAATATTGTATCTGTACCAGCATCTCCAGTAGGATATATCCAAAAAGAAAAACTTAAATTACTTACCCCATCAATCTGATTTATATCTCCTAAAGCAACATAATCATTCGTCCCATCAAAACTATAAGCTTTAATAATTTGTCCAGACTGATTAACGGTAGCTCCATTAACAGTTCCGTTATAACTACCAATAGAATCAGTTGCTGTCGTTCCACTCGTTTCATCAAATTTCCAATTAGCTACTGGGGATCCTATAGAACCACAGCTTATGAGAGGAGAAACCCCACCCTCTCCAGTCAAATACCTAATAATCACAATACCAGATCCGCCCGCTGCACCGGCAACACCATTACCTTGGTAATATGCACCTCCACCACCACCTCCCGTATTTGGTGTTCCGGCAGTCGCTGCGACACCAGAATAAGCTCCTGCTCCACCTCCGCCAGAACCACCCACACCATTGTTGGCTGAAGAACTCCAAGCACCACCTCCTCCTCCACCTGCATATGTTACTGACGATCCTGAAATAGAGTTTGTTAAACCAAGGCCACCATCACCACCTGAACCTGGACTTACATACACAGAATCTTCTCCAGCTCCTCCAGCGCCTCCGCCTCCAGCGCCTCCGCCATAACCACCTGAAAGAGAGGTATAACTACCTCTTCCACCATTACTTCCTTGACCGCTTGTACCAGAACCACCGATACCATCATATAATGATGCGCCACCGCCAGAACCACCATTTAAACCATGAGTTGTACTACCACTCCATGCACCACCTCCACCACCACCGATTGCTGTAATAGTACTAAAAACAGAGTTCCCACCATTAGAACCTCTAGTATAACTTGTACTTCCACCTGCTCCACCTGCTCCAACAGTTACAGAATAAGCTTGCCCAGTTACAGCAAAAGAAGTATTA
>PCWO01000022.1 GCA_002796205.1 Candidatus Liptonbacteria bacterium CG11_big_fil_rev_8_21_14_0_20_35_14 | reverse complement strand
CCAAAAAGTATTAGTTTTAGAAAATCTAAGAAATCAAACCTTGAGTCGCATAGAAGAAGAATCTTATTCTGAATACAAAAACAATCTTGCTAAATCAGGTATTATTGCAAAAATTTGGAAATCTATAACCAAACCCAAGATATATCAAATAGCTAAACACCAAAAAAATAAAGCCGGTTCTATTAAAAAAGATAAAGCTTCAAGTTTGAATATATTAAAAGATTGCACTCTAGGCACTAAAGATTATGGGATAGATATAAATAGCACTAAATCAGGCAATGGCTTTAAATCGGAGTTTGATTTTACTGGTGCTCTTAAAACAGAGAAGTTAAGAAAAGAAACCCTAACAGAACAAACCTCCTCAATATTCAACGAAGCCGCTAATAGATTAAGTAAAATACCTTATGAATATTCTTTTCTGCCAAAATCGGATAAAAGAAGACAAAATTACGATGAAGCTAAAAGAGCTTATAATATTTCTAAGTCTCAAATTATAGAGGAACTTTCCGGCAAAAAAGAAATAGATGCTAAAAGAGAAGCTGAAATAATGATTGGCTTAAACAACGCCGAAACCACTATTAATCTAAATCAATTTTTAACTACTCATCCAGACGCTAAAGCAGAAATAGATAATTTAAATAATAAAAGTGCTATATCTAAATCTATATTTAGTATGGGTATTATTAAAGAAAGGGGATTCTACGCTGGAGCCGGTTTTGCTATTAGGCATGCCTCAACCAGCTTACTAGGTTTAGGCGCTATTGTCCCAGTCGCCGCTTTATCTGGTGGTATATTTGCTTGGCGTAGAGCTAAATCGCAAATAAAAGAAGAATCTAAGTTGGGTAGATATGGTAGTAATAAAAAGGGTAATGAGAGAGTTATAGGCTATAGTGAAATTAATAAATTAAGTGATCGTTTTAATCGTCTAACAAATAAGTTAAATATATCAGAAGAAAAAATAAGAGAACTATCCGCTCTTCAGTCAGGGGTAGATGATGTTATGGAGAAATCCGTCATTGAACAAGATCTAGCTAAATTAAGAAGGACGAGAGACAGAAGTTTAGAATTACTCAAGCTAACCTCAGACTTTACAAAAGCTAAATTAGAAAAAGGTTTAGTTGATTTTGGAGACTCAAAAAATAGATTAAGTAATCAATATGAATTATATGCATCCATTGGTAAAGCAGCTGTTCAAATAGAAGGTAGAGACAAAGAAAGTGAATATCAAAAGAAATTAAGAGCTAGGATAGAGGCTATTGGTTTAAATGCTGGAGAAAATTTATTAAATACTAGAGAAAAAGCTAAAAAAAGATTTATTACCAGCCAAATTATTCAAGGGGTTATTTATGGAGGGTCATATGCGGCCGCTGGTTGGATATTTAGAGATTACCTATCTCGTGCTTTCAGTGGTTCGGAATCAGAAGTAAATAATTTAACAAATGGAGCAGGTGAAACTCAAGCACCCAACAATGACTCGTCTCCAGTATCTGAACCTAATGAAAATATTCCCAATACTCAACCTGTTAAACCTAATGTTAATAATTCTGGGGCCACCATATCTCCAAATGAATTAACTCCAGATCCTTTGTTAATTGATTCTAATATAATAGAAGAAATAACAACTCCTTTAGCCCATTTTGAAGCTACCGGTGATGGTAGTATTTGGCAGGAAGCCGAAAGACAATTAGAAGGAAGATTTGATAAGTTATTTACCGAATTAGGTAAAACCGATCCAAAAGTAGCTGAAGCTTTAAGGACATATAATATAGATCGCCTTAAAGATCTTATTATAAACAATCAAGAAAAATATAATGTTCATAGTTTAGGGAGTGAATTTGACGCTCATCGCATGACTAAATCAATGATTCAAAACATAGATTGGGATCAGGCTTTTAAAGATGAATTTACTGAAGGGGACTCAATTACAAACACCCTAACTTCAGAGCAAATAGATAGTATAGTCCAAAATAACGAGGATATAAGAAGCGGTGTATTTAAAAATGTGGAATCTAAAGGTGAAATTCCGGTTATAAGCGAATCTTCTGGCGAGGTGTCTACTCAAACTAACGCAACAAGCGAAACCCCCGAAATCATAAATATTAACGACCGCATAAACGCCACTCAAGATCAGATAAATAATACAGAACAAATAGACAACTACTCTGATGTTGAAAAGTATATCTATAACAAAGGATTAGATGTAGAAAAAACCAAAGAACTTCTAGGGTCTTATAATCTTAACGATTATCAAATAATGGATGTGGTAGATGTAGCTAAAGAAAGTAAATTGGGAGTAGATGTTATTACTCAACATTTAGACTTTGCCTTAAATGAAAATCTAAGTAGGGTAGAATCAGGTAACATAATTAAACTTTTAGAAAGACCTTCTGATAATAAAGAAGCTTTTAAATTTTTTGAATCTTTTGATGCTCGCCGAAGGTTAAATATGACATCTGCTGAAAAGTTTACTTTTAATAACTCAAGCACAATGCAAACAGAAGAAGCTTTAAAAATATATTTTAAAACCCATGTCAGTAATTTTTTTAAAAATTTTGAAGTTATAATAACTAACGACGGGTTTTATATAGAGGGAAATCGCGTAAGAGTTCATGATAAAATACCGCTCAATAAGTTAAAGGAGTTTCTTAGTAGTCCAAGTACATATATTCATTTATAATAAAATTTGTCAACCCTGTTAAATAAAATCTAAGATTTTAATTTTGATTTTTCAAAATTATTTAACGGGGTCAACTAAGCTTATAAAAAAACCTTAAAATGATATAATTAATACTAATGACTATTTTAGCCATTATACTAGGATTAATTCCAAGCTTTGCCTGGTTACTTTTTTATTTAAGAGAAGACTTAAAACACCCCGAACCAAAAAGGCTTATATTTTTTGTTTTTATTCTAGGCGGTATCGCCACCTTTCTCGCTTTTTATTTAGAGCTATACGCTAGTGATATCTTGTTCAATGCCGGCATTAAAAATTACACCCCCATATCCTTAACTGTTTTTTCTTTTATAGAAGAATCTTTAAAATTTCTCCTTGTTTTTATATTTATCAGTCGTAGTAAATATTTTAATGAACCGGTAGACGCTATGATATATATGGTTACCGTCGCTTTAGGGTTTGCGGCTGTTGAGAATATTGCCATCACCGTTAACGAATGGAACGATCTTCAAAATATCTCAACTGTCTTTGAAACTATAACCTTAAGATTTATTGGCGCTACTCTGCTTCACACCTTAAGTTCGGGGGTTATTGGCTATTACTGGGCCAAGGGCAAACAGTATCATGAAAAAATTTTCTTTATTCCTATCGCCATTATATTAGGGACATTTATACACGCCATCTTTAACTTCCTTATTTTAAACTCTTTAAACATAATTATTCCTACCATGTTTTTAGGCCTAGTAGGACTTTTCGTTCTCCATGATTTTGACAATCTTAAAAGGTATATACGATTTTAAAATTAAATTTGTTATAATAATAATATGAATGAAGACTCAAAAAATTATTTTGAAAATTTAGCCAATGGTGAACCTATTGACCAGGCTGTAAATGAAGAAGCTATCCCGGTATCCTCTTTAGCCAAATCGGCCAATGTGCATATTGCTAAAACTAAAAAAGTTGATTCCGAATTAGATTTTTTTGATAATGACTTTACCTCTGAAGCCGAAGGTCAACTCACTATTGACGTTTATCAAACCGAGGCTGAGATAATTATTCAATCAACTATAGCCGGTGTCAGCCAAGATGATTTAGAAATAGACATCACCGGAGAGTCTGTCTCTATTAAAGGTAAAAGAGAAAGAAAAGACGAAGTTAAAGACGATGATTTTTTCTATCAAGAATGTTACTGGGGCCGGTTTAGTCGGTCAGTTATCCTTCCTCAAGAAATAAATCCGGATAAAGCTAAGGCCTTATTAGAAAATGGAGTTTTAACTTTAAGACTGCCAAAACTAGAAAGAGAAAAGCGTAAAAAATTGCGCATTAAAGTTAACTAATGGCTAGATCAAAAATAAGAAATAGGTTTGATAAAATAAAAAAAATAATTGGCCCCGGTATTATAACGGGGAGCTCCGGCAATGATCCGGCCGGTATAGTAACCTACACCACCGTTGGGGCTCTTTTCGGTTACACGCTTATATGGGCCTTAATCATCATAACGCCCTTAATGATAGTTGTTCAGGAAATGGCTGGTCGTATAGCTATTATACAAAAAAAAGGCTTCGCCTTTATTATTAAAAAAAATTATGGTTATAAAATAGCCTATATATCTGTTTTTATATTGGTTATAGCTAATATTACTACCATTGCCGCCGACCTAGCTGGTATGGCTAGTGTCCTAGGTTTATTAACGGATATTCATTTCCTATATTTTATAGCCCCTATAGCTCTAATTATAAGCGGTATTATTCTATTTGAAGACTATAAAGCCATACGTAAAATTTTAATTAGTCTTTCTTTTTTACTAATTCTATATATATTTTCAGCTATAGTTGCCAAACCAGACTGGGGGATTGTTGTTAAAAGTCTTTTACCAAATATTCAAGGATCAACTTTATTTCTTGGTGCCCTAATCGGTATGATCGGTACCACTATTTCTCCCTATATGTTATTTTGGCAAGCCGCCGAAGAGATTGAGGAAAAACACAAAGTACTACACGCTAAAGAATTAGAGTGGGATACTATTATTGGTATGGGTTGGTCTAATATTATATCCGCCTTTATAATTATTGCATCCGGAGCCACCTTATTTATTCATAATATTCAAATTGAAAATATTTCTGATATTGCTATTGCCTTACAACCTATTGCCGGAAATTTTGCCTATGGTTTATTTACTATTGGTATAATTGTTTCAGGCTTTTTAGCTCTGCCGGTTTTAGCTGGTTCAACCGCTTATGCTATATCAGATATATTTGATTGGAAAGAAGGTTTGAGTAAAAAAATTCACATGGCCAAGGGATTTTATTTAACCATTATTCTATCAATGGTAGTCGGAACCATCGTATCTTTTTTACCTATAGAGCCGGTTATATTTTTATACTACACTCAAATTTTAAATGGATTTTTAACTCCATTTCTAATAACCATCCTTTTGATACTTTGTAATAATAAAGCCATAATGGGTGCAAAAAATGTTAATGGCCCCATAAAAAATACCATTGGCATCTTATCAGTTTTATTACTAATAACTCTAGACATCTTTCTTGTTGTTGGGCTAGTTTAAAAAAGACACTTTATAGCGACCCTACGGGGAATTGAACCCCGGTTACCAGGATGAAAACCTGGCGTCCTAACCTCTAGACGATAGGGTCATGTTTTCTGATAATAATATAAATATATTACTAAGGCAACTTGCCATAATAATATTTTTTTGGTTTAATAAAGTCGTGCGTAAATTCTTCGAAATTATACCAGCGAGTATTGCGTGGCTAACTATAGTAGCCATGTTTTTATTATCTTATTTAACACCAACTTTTGTGGCTATTTTTATTATTCTGTTTGATATTTATTGGCTTCTAAAAACTATCTTTCTATCCTTTCACCTCAATCATGCCTATAGTGAAATGAAAAAAAATCTCAAAATAGATTGGCTGACAAAATTAAAAAATTTAGGGGTTAATAAAAATCTCAATATAAACTATGACGATGTATATCATCTAATTCTCTTACCATTTTATAAAGAATCACATGAGGTTATTAAAGAAAGCCTAGAAAGTATTTTAAATTCTAATTATGATAAAAATAAATTTATTATTATTTTAGGAGCAGAGGAGAGGGCTCAAGATATTGCCAAGCAAACCGCTATTAAGATAAAAAAAGAATACGAAGATAAATTTTATTGTTTTAAAATTACAAATCATCCGGCCAATTTACTCGGCGAAATTCCCGGTAAAGGTTCAAACGAATCCTGGATGGGGAAATTTGCTCAAGCAGAAATTATTGATAAACAAAATATTCCCTACGAAAATATCTTGGTATCAGTTTTTGATATTGATACAACTGTCTACCAAGAATACTTTGGTATTTTAACTTATAAATTTTTAACCTGTAAAAAACCACTTCGTTCCAGTTATCAACCCATTCCACTTTTTATAAATAATATTTACACCACTCCAGCTTTGGCTCGCGTCGTTTCTTTTTCGGCTACCTTCTGGCAAATGATGCAACAGGCTCGGCCCGAAAGACTGACAACTTTTTCTTCCCACTCCATGCCTTTTAAAGCTTTATCCGATATTGGTTTTTGGGGCAAGGATTTAGTCTCTGAAGATTCAAGAATTTTTTGGCAATGTTTTTTACATTATGATAGTGATTGGAAAGTTGAGCCGTTGAACTACCCCGTCTCTATGGATAGTAATGCTACTCCAAAGTTTTGGAAAACAATGAAAAATATCTACAAACAACAAAGGCGTTGGGGTTGGGGAGTTGAAAACGTACCCTATATGTTAGAAGGTTTTAGGCAAAATAAAATCATTCCTTGGTATAAAAAAATTTATTGGTCATTTATTACGCTTGAAGGTTTTCATTCTTGGGCCACCAACGCTTTATTAATTTTTGCTTTAGGTTGGCTACCCCTTTATTTAGGTGGAGAACATTTTAATTATTCACTTCTCTCCTACTCACTCCCCGAAGTTACTAGATTTATTATGACCTTGGCTATGATTGGTATTGTTAGCTCGGCTATTATGTCGGTCATTCTTCTTCCTTCCAAACCAAAATGGTTTAAGTGGTATCACTACTTAATATACATAATTCAATGGGTTTTAATGCCTATCACTCTTATTATATTTGGGAGCTTACCTGGCCTAGAGGCTCAGACCAGACTTGCCCTCGGAGGCAGATTTAAACTGGGTTTTTGGGTTACTCCCAAGTTTAGAAATACCAAATAAAAGTTATCCACATTTGCTTCTTGTGTGGTTGTGCTAATCTTAAGTCAGAACTTTCAATAGTTCTTTGACATAGTTGAAAGGTTTTAAGAACCTCTGAAATGTAAACTAAGTTTACGCACAAAACATTACTAGGCGTTAAACCTATATTCCAAAGTTTTTTAAAACAAATTATTTCAACAACAACTCGAAAGCCCTAAGATCCTTTAGGGCTTTTTTTATTTATTCCTCGTGTACGCTCTTTTCAAAATCTCTTAATCTATTTTTTAAAGTCTCATATTTTTTTAAATCAGGATCCTCTTTTAAAATACTGATTGCCGCGTCTCTGACATCTTTAATCACCGATAAATTCGTTAAAGATTTCATAGCCGTATCCGGTACGCCGGTTTGTCTTTTGCCAATAAATTGACCCGGCCCACGAATCTCTAAATCTTTTTCGGCTAACTCAAATCCATTCTTGGCATTTTTTAAAGCCTCTAGTCTTTGTAAGGTTAGTTTTGAATCCGACTCCGTAAAAAGAAAACAATATGATTGATGTTCGCCTCGTCCCACTCTTCCTCTAAATTGATAGAGTTGCGACAGCCCAAATCTGTCTGCACTTTCTATCATCATAATGGTAGCGTTTGGTATATCTACTCCCACCTCAACCACCGAGGTTGAGACTAATATATCCGCTTTACCATCTTTAAAATTTTTCATTACCTCCTCTTTTTCTTTTGGCTTCATTTTTCCGTGCAAACTTAAAACTTTTAAATCGGGGAAAATTTTTTTTGATAATTTATCAAATTCTTCTTTAACATTTTTTAACTCCACTCTGTTGAAAGCGTTTTCAGTTTCCATTTCGCTTTCGGATATTTCTATGCGTGGACAAATCACAAAAACTTGTCTGCCTTCATTTACTTGCTCTTTAATAAATTGATAAGCTTTATTTCTATTGTCGGGTGCAATTATAAAAGTCTCAATTTTTTTCCTACCCTGAGGTAATTCATCAATCACCGATAAATTTAAATCACCGAACACTGTTAAGGTTAAAGTTCTTGGTATGGGCGTAGCCGACATTGATAAAAAATGGGGGACATGTTTTTTACCCACCTTCTTTAAAAGTTCGGCTCTCTGTTCAACTCCAAATCTATGTTGTTCGTCTATTATAACTAATCCTAAGTTTTTAAAACTAATATCTTTTTGAATCAGAGCGTGAGTCCCAACTACGATAGACACATCTCCTAATTTTATTTTATTTTGCAACTCTTTTTTTCCTATCTCGCTCTCAACCTCTTTCTCAAAAAATATTTTCCCTTTTAAGCCTCCAACTACCAGCCCCACTTTTTTTATATTGGGTATCAGGGATGTTAAAGTTGCATAATGTTGTCTAGCCAGTATTTCAGTCGGAGCCATAAAAGCCACTTGCGCCCTTGCTTTAACTACTTGAAGCGCCGCTAACGTCGCCACTATTGTTTTTCCACTCCCCACATCTCCCTGGAGTAATCTATTCATCGGGTGAGACTTTTCCATATCCTGAAAAATTTCAAACAAACTTCTTTTTTGCGCCTGGGTAATTGTAAAAGGTAACTTCTTTAATGTTTCTTTTATAAATTCAACATCTAACGGTATAGAAAGAGCCTGCTCGCGACTCATATTTATTTTGCGCTTTAAATTAAATAAAGAGAGCATAAGCATCTCCTCAAAAGCAAATCTACGGCGCGCTACCAAAGCCTCCTCAATAGAAGACGGATAATGAATTACTCTAAGTGATTCATTTATATCCGGTATATTATATTTATCTAAAACAAAATCAGGAATCGGATCTGTTATTTCGGCCAAATTTTCAATTAAGGGCTTTACTATATACCTGATACCTTTAGAGGTTATGCCTCTTGTTTCTGGATATATTGGCACTAGTCTGCCTGTATGTTTGTTTACTCCTCCATAAGGCTCATACATAGGATTAGATAAAGTCATCTCTCCTTGATATAAATTAATCTTCCCAGAAAAATTAAACTGTTTTTGAGGCATTAAAGCATTTTTTATATATGGCTGATTAAACCATATAGCTTTTATTAAGCCGGTTTCATCGTGTAAAAAAGCCTCCACGATCGTCATTTTTTTTTTAAAACTGTGTCTTAAATTAACTTTTTCTATAGTCGCACAAATAGTCACCGTCTGCCCCGGCGCTACATCGGCTATTAAAGAAGTTGTGGAAAAGTCATCGTAACGAAAAGGGAAATGATACAAAAGATCTCTGACGGTATTAATATGGAGTTTGTTTAATCTATCTAAAAATTTAGGCCCGATTCCATAAAGTTCTTTTACCTTTGTATCGAGTGTTATCACTGCGCCTATTATATAATATTTTTTATTTTTTTTAAATAAAAAAGCACTTTTCTAAATTAAAATTTACTATACAGAAAAGTTTAAAAAAGGTCAATCAAAATTAAGAATCTAAAAAAAAATTGGTCAAGGGTTAGAAACTCAAGATTAAATCTCGCCTTCGTAACCTTATCCACAGGGATATAAAAAAACATCCGTATAATCTTAATACAAAACGCACTAATTTCTAACACCTTTATCTCAAAGGCTTGAATTTAGACCCATTAAAATTAATTAAAATAAAACAAGCCATGGCCCCAAACGATATAAAATTTATTACCAAAAGAAATGGTATCCAAGCTCCTTTTAATCAGTCGCTCATTACCAATGCAATTTTGAAAGCCGGCCGGGCTACCGGTGAGTTTAACGCCGACAAAGCCGAAATCATCTCAAATGATGTCATTGTAAAAATTAAAGAAGTTTTTCGCGGTAAAGAAGATCAAATCAGAGTTGAGGATGTTCAAGATATTGTTGAGATAACCCTTATGAGAGACGGCATGGTCAATACCGCTAAGGCCTATATTATATACAGACAAGAGCGGTCAAAAATTAGAGATAAAGAAAAACTAATTCCTCAAAATGTTAAAGAACTAGTGGCTAAGAGTAAAAAGTATTTCAGAAATCCTCTTTCGGAGTTTATCTATTATCGTACATACTCTCGTTGGATAGATGGCGAAGAAAGAAGAGAAACCTGGATTGAAACTATTGATCGGTATATTAATTTTATGCGTGAAAATATCGGTGCTAAACTAACCGAAGAAGAGTATGCTGAAATTAGAAACGCGATTCTTAAACAAGAATCTATGCCGTCTATGCGACTGCTCTGGGGTGCCGGCGAGGCGGCGCGCAAAACAAATATTTGCGCCTATAACTGTTCATTTATTGCCCCATCCAAGTTAGAGGATTTTGCCGAAATTATGTATATCTTGATGTGTGGTGCGGGCGTTGGTTTTTCTGTTGAAAGCCAAAATATTCAGGAACTTCCTATTATAAATCGTCAAATCGGAGATAAACTGCCAACTCATATAATTGAAGATAGTAAAGAGGGTTGGGGTAATGCTTTAACACTTGGCATTAAAACTTGGTATGAAGGTAAGGATATAAATTTTGATTACGGTAAACTTCGTCCATCTGGCGCCAGATTAAAAACTATGGGTGGACAAAGTTCGGGCCCAGACCCTTTAAGATCGCTTATGTCTTTTACTAAAGAAACCATCCTCTCTCGTCAGGGTAAGAGATTAAGAAATATAGATGCTCACGATATTATCTGTAAAATCGGGGAAATAGTTGTCGCCGGTGGTGTTAGACGTAGTGCTCTTATCTCTCTCTCGGAATTAGACGATAAAGAAATGCGAGATGCTAAAGTTGGTCAATTTTATCTAACGCACCCACATCGCTCACTTGCTAATAACTCTGTTGCCTATAATCAAAAACCAGACAACGTTGAATTTATGCAAGAATGGCTTTCTTTGGCTAAAGCTAAAACAGGAGAAAGGGGTATTTTTAATCGCGCTGGTCTAAAAACTCAACTACCAGCCAGGCGTTGGCGTGTTTTTGAACCCCATTTATCTAGAAGCGGGGTTAATCCTTGTGGGGAAATTGTTTTAAGGTCAAAACAGTTTTGCAACCTTTCCGAGGTAGTCGCTCGTGAAAATGACACCGAAGAATCTCTCCTTAGAAAAACTCGTATTGCCACTATTCTTGGAACCTATCAATCAACTTTAACCAACTTCCCATATCTTTCCCCGGAATGGAAAAAGAATTGTGATGAGGAAAGACTGCTCGGAGTATCGGTTACCGGTCAATGGGATTCAAAAGCGGTTCATAATAAAGAAACTTTACAAAAAATGAGAGATTTAGCCATTAAAACTAATAAAGAATACGCTGTTCGTTTTGGTATAAACGCCTCAACCTGTATTACCTGTGTTAAACCAAGTGGAACAGTTAGTCAACTAGTTGATGCCGCCTCTGGTATGCATCCAAGGCACGCCCCATTCTATATCAGGCGCGTGCGTATTGCCGCCTCCGACCCACTCTTTAAAATGCTTAAAGACCAAAAATACCCCCATCATCCCGAGGTTGGTCAAAACCATGAAGACGCCACCACTTTTGTATTAGATTTTCCAGTTAAAGCTCCTAAGAGTGACGCCTACAAAGACTCTCTTTCGGCTATAGACCAATTAGAGCACTGGAAACTAGTTAAAGAAAATTATACTGAACACAATCCTTCAGTCACTATATCGGTTTCAGATGATGAATGGGTTAAAGTTGCTAACTGGATATACGAAAACTGGGATATAATAGGTGGCTTATCCTTTCTTCCACGCTCCGACCACGCTTACCGTCTCGCCCCATACGAAGAGATAACAGAGGATAGATATAACGAGATATTAGCCTCTTTGCCAGAAATAGATTTTTCTCAAATTATTACCTACGAAAGAGAAGATAATACGGTTGGTGCTAAAGAGCTCGCCTGTTCTGGTGGTGTTTGTGAGGTAGATATTGCTGTTGCCGATGAAGCTGCTGAAAAAGCCGGATTAAAATAAATAAAACAAACAAAAAAACAGCCTTACTAAAATAAGACTGTTTTTTTGTTTT
>PCWO01000032.1:25719-28289 GCA_002796205.1 Candidatus Liptonbacteria bacterium CG11_big_fil_rev_8_21_14_0_20_35_14 | reverse complement strand
GTAGGCAATACTAAAGGCTCCGCCAGAGTTAAAAATATTAAAATCACTACTTTCTTTTATTTCGGCCTCGGGCCAAACGCCGTGGATTTGTCTTAGAGCGGTTTGTTTAACTTGACGATGAATAGCTAAAAAGAAATGGATTGATTCACCGATATGAGGGACAGCCGCCTCTAGAGTAAAGGGGTGTTTGAGGGAGGCTAAAAGTGAAAATAATTCTGCACTTTCGTTGATTTCTTCTTTGAAATCTCTGGCGCCATCTTTATTATCTCTCTTAGGCAGTCTGATAATTAAGAGATCTTGATTTAAAGAATCATTGAGATTTTTTTTTCTAATATAAAAAAGATAAATGATGCCTAAAATTATTGAGGCCGATACAATTAATATTAATAATAGAATGAGGTTAATCATTATTCTTTAATAATTCCTTTTTTAACTAGTGCTTCGTATACCTTATCTACAACTACGTCGTGAAAGGCGTCAATAATAAATGGATTATGCGATGCTTTAGCTTTTTTAATGCCCTCTTTAATGCCTTTAGATAAGGTTAAATCAACAAGATCTTCTATGACTTGTTTTTCTTGACTTCCGGCATTTTCCATATAGTCGGGAATTTTATTATTAGAAATTTGTGGGGTTGGAGTATTAGATTTTTCTAACTCATATTTTTTTTGAAGTATTTCTTTGACCACCTCTTTACCTTGAGAATCTTTATGTTCAGGATGTTTATGAAATTCTCCAACTTCTTGAGCTATATTTTCTATATCTTCTGTATGGAAAAATTCCTGATTTGGTTGTAGTTCAGGCATATGTATTTATTATACAGCTTTTGTTTATTTTCTTAAAACTTCAATCTTGCCCTCTAGAGAAATTTTAATAAGTTGTTTTTTATTGACTTGATTCATATTATTTCCACTATTTTAAATCTTGATCTTAGACCTTTTTTAATTTTAATTCTACCGCGACTAACCTCAAAATATTCACTAAGTATGTCTATAAGGTCGCTGTTAGCTCGGCCATCTATAGGCCTGCCCGAAACACGTACATGAAAAGTGCCATCTGCTTGCTGTTCCACTTTTTCCTCTCTGGAATTTGGGTAGATTTTAACATCAATTATCATAAATTTTATAATATAAATAAAAAACCCCAGACACAAGTCTCTGGGGTTTTTTATTTATTATATTTATTTATAAACAGCAATGGATGAGGTTAAAAATACGCCATTTTTATCTTTAATATCTGAATCGGAGGTTAAAGCAATTCTATCTCCAACTTCTATATCTTGAATAGATAATTCAATTTGCTCAACCGAACCATCATCGTTAACTTCACCGTATCTAAAAATTGAGGTGCCGTCGTTTATAACCGCCATTAATTCTCCTAAACCGCCTTCTTCTTTTGGTTTAATAGTTTCTAAAATAATAACGGAATCATAGACTTCTTTAGCTACGCCACTAATGGCATAAATCTGGGTAGCCGCTTCGGTTGGAAGTCCGATATTATTTTTACCAAAAGGGCCAGCGGTGTATAGATAATATCCACCACTTAAAATAATGATAACAACTAGTATTAAAATAAAGTCCTTTTTTTCCATTAGTTTTATTATACCTTATTTATATTTTTAGACCGTTGTGGATAAAGTTAAAAAGTATAATTTATCTTCATGGCCTTTTTAACTTTAAGTAAAGTGCTGGAGGCAATTTGACGAGCATGGTCTGATCCGTCGCGAATGATCTTATTTATTTTTTTGGTATCGCCGGCAAATTCTTGACGTCTCATTCTGATTGGATTCAAAAAATCATTTAGATTTTGAGCTAAAAAACTTTTAACCTCAACGTCGCCAACTTTACCTAGGCGATAACGCTTTTTAAGATCTTTAACTTCTTGTTGATCTCTAGCAAAAGCATCTAGATAAATAAATAAAGGATTACCCTCAACTTTGCCCGGGTCGGTGGTTTTAATACGATTTGGATCGGTATACATTTTAGAGACTTTTTTATTAACCTCATCTTTAGTATCCGAAAGATAAATAGCATTATTTAATGATTTACTCATTTTTTCTTTACCGTCTATACCAATGAGTCTCTGGTTATTTGATAGAACGGCCTCGGGAAGTGTGAGGGTATTTTTACCGTAAAGAGTATTGAATTTTTTAACAATATCACGAGTTAATTCAATCATAGGTAGTTGATCTTCACCAACGGGCACAAGCTCGGCCTCAAAGGATGTGATGTCGGCGGCCTGCGAAACAGGGTAAACCAGAAAACCAACTGGAATTTCTTTACCAAAGTTTTTTTGTTTGAGTTCGGTTTTGACGGTTGGATTTTGTTCTAGTTTACCAACGTTAACAATATTTAAATAAAAAATAGTTAATTCGGCTATTTCGGGTATTTGAGATTGAATAAAAATAGTCACCAGCCGAGGATCTAGACCGACTGATAAATAATCTAAAACTACCCCCCTAACATTTTCACTAACTTTTTCGGGGGTTTTAAAATTATCCGTTAGGGCTTGGACATCGGCCACCATAATAAACTCCTCGTTATTTTTTTGAAGATTAACTCTTTCTTTAA
>PCWO01000032.1:25516-25672 GCA_002796205.1 Candidatus Liptonbacteria bacterium CG11_big_fil_rev_8_21_14_0_20_35_14 | reverse complement strand
AGGCATATATTGTTTATATTATAAGGTTTTAATAGTCTAATTACAATCTTAATTTCTGTTTCTTAAGGCCTCGGATAAGGTGTCTTCGTCGGCAAATTCTATGTCGCCTCCAATGGGGAGACCTCGACCGATTCTAGTTATTTTATTGGTTAGCAT
>PCWO01000032.1:13911-25450 GCA_002796205.1 Candidatus Liptonbacteria bacterium CG11_big_fil_rev_8_21_14_0_20_35_14 | reverse complement strand
CTGATGGCGACAAGAATTTCATCTATTTTACCATTGTGTTCTTGATATATTCTTTCTTTAAGAGTGTTGAGTCTGGCGTTTTGATTATCATTTAAGAATCCGCCTCTTTTAAGGTCGCCTAAAATAAGATAGCGCCCTCTCCATTTGTTGGTACGCTCAAGCGAGATAAGATCGGTTTCTTTTTCTAAGATAGCAATACTGCTTGGACTACGAGACTCGTCGCGACAAATATAACAAAATTTTTCGTCTTTATCTTCATTGATAAAAAAACATTTAGGGCAGGTATTTATATTTTTAACTTCATCTAAAGTTTTAATGAGTTCGGTTAAAGTTTCTTTTTCGCTATTAACTAAATGAAAAACTAAACGAGTAGCTTGACGTGGGCCAATACCTGGAAGTTTGGCTAAAAGATTAATAAGTTTTTTGGTTTGATTAGAAAATATCATCGTCGGAGTGAGTCTTATCTATATTAAAGAAACTGGCTTTTTCGGGATCAAATCTAAGTTTAACGGTACCAGTTGGACCATTTCTATGTTTAGCGATAATAATATCGGTTATGTTTTGTTCGTCGACTGGAAGTTCCGGATTATCTTTACCTTTGCGATGAATAAATAAAACGACGTCGGCATCTTGCTCAATAGACCCCGAATCACGCAGATCAGAAAGTTTTGGCACTTTAGAATCTCTGGATTCTAGTCCGCGAGATAACTGGGAAAGAGCCAGAACGGGAATATTTAATTCACGAGCCAGGCCTTTAAGACCACGCGATATTTCGGCCACTTGTTGGACAACATTATCGCTTCTGATACGAGAGGTAATAAGTTGAAGATAATCTATAATCACAAAACCTAGACCATGCTCCATTTGAAGACGGCGAGCCATAGATCTGATTTGTAGAACGGTTGGCGAAGGGGTGTCGTCTATGAAGAGAGGGACGTTGGATAGTTTATCTAAGGCATTTTGAATAACCATAAACTCATCGTCGTTATGAATACGGCCGGTTCTTAGGCGCCACAAAGGAATACCGGATTCGGTTGATAGAAAACGCTCGGTTATTTGTTCTCGACTCATTTCAAGAGAAAATATACCAACCGGCTTATCACCTAATTTAGCGGCTTGACTGGCAATATTTAAAGCCAGAGATGTTTTACCAACAGACGGTCTGGCTCCTAGAATAATAAGGTCGGAGGGTTGTAGGCCTGATAGCATATTATCAATAGCAGTAAAGCCGGTTGGAACTCCTCTTAAGCCAGTGCCTTCTTTTTGATGAAGTTTTTCAATACGATTGTAAGCGCCTTGAAGCTCATCTTTTATATTAACAAAACGTTGAATAGTTGAGCGCTGGGAAATAGCTAATATTTTTTGTTCAATTGAATCTAACAGTTCGTCAATATCATCATTATTTTGGGTAGCTTTTTCATGAAGATATTCAGAAAGACTGATTAAATCTCTTAAAAGTTTTTTATCTTTAATAGCGTTGGCATAATGTTCAACATGGGAGGCGGTACTGACCTGGGCTACAAGCTCGGAAAGATAGGAGGCTCCGCCTATTTCGGTTAAGGTGCCTTTTTCCTTAAGAAAATTACTGACACTTATAACATCAATTGGACTACTTTTACCGAAGAGTTCAAAAATAGCTCTAAAAATTTTAGAGTGAATCGGGTGATAGAAATCGCCATAATCTATAATGTCGGCCACTTTATAGATGG
Organism: Candidatus Liptonbacteria bacterium CG11_big_fil_rev_8_21_14_0_20_35_14; assembly: GCA_002796205.1. Taxonomy (GTDB): domain Bacteria; phylum Patescibacteriota; class Minisyncoccia; order UBA6257; family XYB1-36-10; genus 1-14-0-20-35-14. The sequence goes on along the minus strand of PCWO01000032.1, from coordinate 23,741 downwards.
CGTTTTTATCTATCATTAAAGAACCGAGGACAAATCGTTCGGCCTCTATGTTTTGTGGTGGAATTTTTAAATTGTCTATATTTTTAGCCATTAATAAAATTGTTGTGAGTTAAAATTGGTCCTTGATCGGTATCGTCTAAACGAAAATTTAAAGCCTCTATTTCTTTTCTAATTTTGTCAGCTTTATTAAAATCTTTAACAATTCTTAAAACTTCTCTTTTATCTATAAGATCTTTAATATTTTTAGGAACTCTATTTATTTTCATTTTTATACCTAAAATATTTAAAGAATTTCTAATAGCTTCCTCAATAGCTTTAGCTGATTTTTTATTTATATTTTTTATAGATTCTATGTTATTAATAAACTCAAAAATAGAGGCGATAGTTTTAGGAGTATTCATATCATCGTTTAAATTGGAGGTGAAATTTTTGTTAAATGAGTTTATAGAGGAAATTATTTTTTTATTTATATCGCCTTTATCGTTTTTATATTTTAAATAAACTAAAAAACTTTTAATTGATAGAAGTGAAGCTATTGATTGATTAATAAGAGATTCATTCCAGCTAAGAGAGGATCTATAACTAGAGGAAAGTACAATAAATCTTAAAACGTCGGCATTGTATTTAGTTAAAAAATCTTTAACTGTAATAAAGTTTTTTAAAGACTTGCTCATCTTTTCGTTGTTAAATGTAAGAAAACCAGTATGGAGCCAAATTTTAACAAAAGGCTTTTTACCGGAAAGACTTTCAGCTTGGGCTATTTCGGCTTCGTGGTGGGGAAATTTAAGATCGACTCCCCCGCCGTGTAAATCGTATTGTAGACCAAAATATTTTTCAGAGATGGCAGTGTCTTCTATGTGCCAACCCGGGCGCCCACTACCCCAAGGAGATGGCCAGGATATTGCTTGATTATCTTTGGTTTTTTTCCATAAAGCAAAATCAAAGACATCTTCTTTGGCTTTATCTAATTCAATGCGATAACCGGAACGCAAGGCCTCTAAGTCTTGCCCCGAAAGTTCGCCATAAAATTTAAATTTTCGCACTCTAAAATAGACCCCATTTTTGGTTTCGTAGGCATAGCCTTTGTCTATAAGTCTTTTAATTTGGTTAATAATTATACTAATAACTGAACTGGCATTAACATATTTATCAACCGAGATAATATTTAATTTTTTAGAAATTGTTTTATAATCCTTGGTTTGGGCAACAGCAAACTTTAAGGGATTTATTTTTAGCTTTTGCGCCCGCTCAATTATTTTGTCATCTATGTCGGTTATATTTTGCAGATATTCTATTTTATAATTTTGACTCCTTAAAAATCTGACCAGAGTATCAAAAAAAATATAAGTCCGAGCGTGACCAATATGCATAGAATCATAGACGGTTGGGCCACAAACAAAAAGCTTAATGACTTTTTTAGTCTTAATTATTTTTTTAAGTCTATTAGAAAGCGAATCGTGTAGAAACATTAACCGTATTATACGCTTTTTCCCATATAATTATCAAAATTGACTAATTAATGTCTTTGTGATAGTTTTGAGGTAGTATTTCAAAAATGGAGGTAGAATATGATGAGTACAAAACAAGAAAGTACCAGTCATATTCACAAGGCTCCTGAATTTTCTCTTAAAAAAACACTTTATATAAGTATTGAGGGTGGATTACCAAATAATGAGGGAATGAGTACGATTTCATCAAGAATATGCAACTCTCAAAGTGAGAATGATATAATCTTTATTTCTGATATATCATTGGGTAAATTTAAGTTTGTAAAGAATACAGTAAGTTTTTTTGATTGGTTTTGTTTTTTTCCAAGACAGAATGATTATAAGGATTGTTTATTATATCAATCCAATAATTTAAATTATGTCTGTTCGTGGTTTAGAGGGGGTTGCTCTAGAATCAAAGAAAAGCCCTCTATAGATCCGTGTATTGGTATTTTGGCGAGTAAGGAGGAGTTTTTAATGCATTGTGAGTTATTTAATAATGAAAGAAGGGGCGAGATTATATATAGGGAAGAGGAATAGAGAAAAAGGCCTTGTGAAAGTAAAAAGCGCATCAACTTAGATGCGCTTTTTTTATTTGATAGTAACTCTGGTTTCTAGTTGTTTGTGTCCTTTCTTTTTACGGTATCTAGTTTTGTTGTGATATTTAAAAACTATTTTTTTTTCACCTTTAACTTGGTCAGTTACCTCGGCCACTACTTGCTCGCCCTCTAGATAAGGGGTACCGATTTCTACTTGGTCGCCATCAATTTTCATTAAAACTTTATCAAAAATAACCTCTTGACCCGGCTCGGCTTTGAGTTTTTCAACGGCTAATTTCTGGCCTGGTTTTATGAGATATTGTTTACCTCCTGTTTCAATAACGTAATCCATATTAGTTGATGCCTATAATAACACCTATATAGATTAAAAGCAAGAGACTAATGAAAAAACTAGAAAAGGTAAGTAAATAAGATATTAATTTTTTTTTGGAGTATAGATACCAGGCTAAAAAAGTGTTAGTTAATATATATAATAAAACTATTAAAATAGTTAAAGATATATTTATAATAGAGCCGAAAGATTTAATACCTCTGAGGGCTTCAAACTTTATAATAAGAGAAACATCAAGTGGAAAAGAAAGATACGTAAAAGATAAGATGATGGAAATAATAACTAAGACTAAGCTAGATATAGTCGGGATAGATATAAGCGAATCTTTTAAAATTTTAATCATTTTTTATAATAAAAGCAGACTCGTCTGGGTCAAGAACTGTAATTTCTACTCCAAGACCATATTCTACACCAGCAGATATGGTCACGCGAGGAATAACATCTATATGCCAGTGATAATATTTATTTATTTTATCTAACGGGGAGGAGTGAATGTAAAAATTATAATCAGGGTCTTTAACGTTTTTCTTTAACATAGTGAGAGATTTTTGCAGAACTTCAACTACGCCCTCTAAAATTTTATCATTAGTTCTAGAAAACTCCGGAATTTGTTTTTTAGGAAAAACTCTAAAATCAAAGGGCTCCTTTGAGGCAAATCTGGTGAAACTGATAGCGTGTTCGTTTTCCGAGAGGATTCTTTTTTTATATTTTTTTTCAAATTTAATAATATCACTATAGCCGTAAGAATGATTTTTTTTATAATATTTATCTGCGCCATTAAGAGAGTTTAAAACCGAATTAGGAATAATCGGAAGACCAATAATTTGATAGTGAGGGTGAGGAACCGAGGCGCCGGCGGTGGGACCCCAATTTTGAAACATCATAGCGTATTTAATTTTTTTGGATTGCATAAATTTATAACGTTCTTTGGCGCCCTGAAAAACTAGAAGAGCGTCTTCTTTTGAGAGCTCGGAAAAATTTTGAGTTTGGCTTTTGGTAACTATTAAATCGTGAAAACCAAAGGCGGATAGAGTATTATAGGGGCCATTTTGATTTTTAGTTAGTTTAATATCTGATTTTAAGGCTGGATATTTATTGGGGAAAATTTGGACTTTCCAATTTTCTATATTTGGCTTTATAAAAGAAGGTTTTTCGTTTCCGCTTTTTTGTGGATCCCAAAATGGGTCTTTATTTTGGAGATCGACTTCTCTTTTTTGTTTTTGAATGTTGATGTGTTTTTTAGATCTGTTAGGAGAGATAATAACCCATTCTTTGGTTATTGGATCTTGTCTTAGTTCTAAATTATTTTTATTAATGGACATTTTTTATTTTAGTCTATTAGTAGCATACCAATATAAGACTTCTTTGGCTATTGGAACAGTGTTTAAACTTCCCTCTCTAGCATCCTCAACCAGCACAAGAATAGCTATAGCCGGATTTTTATAAGGAGCAAAACCAACAAAAAAAGCATTGGTTTTTTTATTATTAGAAACCTGCGCGCTACCAGTTTTAGCGCCAACTTGAACCGGGAGATTATGCATAATATAGGCGGTGCCATAATCTTTAGTGGTGGCGTCTAACATACCTTTTTGAATGTCGCCGATAAACTCTTTTATCTCGGGAGAAATATCTTTTAAAACTTTTGGCTCACGATGAGAGCTTGATAAATATGGGCTCATTATTTTACCTCCGTTAGCGATGGTTGAAATATAGTTTATAAGAGATATAGGTGTAATGGATAAATCTCCTTGTCCGATAGACACGTTATAGGTATCTCCCACTCTCCACGGAGAGCCGGATCTAATTTCTTTCTCTTCAGGATCTGGTAGAAAACCAACGGCCTCACCTCTAAGATCTATACCCGATGGAACATCTAATAAAAATTTTTGCCACCATAAGTTAAGACGTTTAATACCGAGACCAACGGTGTCTTCAAAGCCTCCACCAATATAGTAGTAATAAATATTACTACTTTTAGCTAGGGATGAGTAAACATCAACCCAACCATTTGGGCGCCAGTCAACAAAACGAGAAGGATTATTTGCATCATATGGATTAGGAACCTCTATATAACCTTTAGAGAAAAAAATGTCTTTAGTGGTAACAACTTTTTCAGTAAGTGCGGCTAAAGCCACTAAAGGTTTTATGGTTGAGCCTGGATTATAAAGACCGGAAACAAAACGATTAAAGAGAGGTCTTTGAGGATCAGTTAGAAGTGGTAATCTTTCATTGGAGCGATCGTCGTTGGTAAAAGCATTATTATCAAATGATGGAAAAGAAAGGGCGGCTAATATTTCTCCAGTTTGAGGATTTATAGCCAAACCAACACCCGATGTTCTATCTAAATTATTTAGAGCTAATGACATACGGTCATAAAAAAATTGTTGCAATTCGGCATCTATAGTTAATTTAAGAGTATGACCAGACTCCCCTTTTTCTATTTTATAATTTTCAATTATTTCTCCTCTCACATCTTTAAAATCTATAAGAGTACCCTTTTTGCCTCTAAGGTATTCATCATAATAAAGTTCCAGGCCAGCTTTACCAATATCATCTCCCAAATCCAGTTTAGCGTTTTGTTTTAAATCGTCTTTAGTCACTTCAGCCGTATAACCCAGTATATGGCTAAAAGTGCCCGGATAAAGATAATGACGACGGTAATCATCAACTATAAATATGGAGGGTAGTTTTTGACTTTTTATAAAAAGAGCGTCCTCAAGATTGATATTTTTAGCTATTAAAAGCTCGCTATTTCTTTCAAGATTAATGGCTTCTAATTTTTCTTCTATGGCAACTTCATTTAAGTTTAATATATTTGAGATGGTTTTAATAATATATGGTTTTTGATCATTATTTAAAAAAAGATCAGCTACATTTATAACCACTGAAAATGTGGGTATATTCTCTACTAGCGGTACGCCATAACGATCAATAATTAAACCGCGCGGAGAGGGGGTTTTAACTTCACGAGTAACATTGGATTCGGAACGGTCTATATAGAAAGCGCCTTTAACTATATTTAATTGAATTAAACGAAAAGCAACGATAGTAAAAGAAAGTAATAAAAAAATTAAAGCTATTTTAAAAACATTATTACTAACTGGCTTTTCTATGGAATCCACACTACCTATAGTTGAGACACATTCATCAAAAATAAACTTTTTATCTTTTTTTCTTTTAAACATTTTTTAAAAAACTTATTAACCCAATAGTGAAGATAAATAAAATTACATTTAACATTATTTCTAAACCCACCAGATAGGTGCTTTGTATAATAAAATTATAATTTATTAATAAATATAGTAAAACTGTGCCTATAACTATTATAAGACTAGAGTTAGTTAAGTTGCTTAAAGATAAATAGCGTTTGCTCATAATTATTAAGATAATTACAAAAGATAGAGCCAATAATTCAAAGCTAATAACAGGCTCAAAGGCGGATGAGGCAAAACCGATTAAATAAACTAATAATGATTTTGAGGTGTTAAAGCCAAAAAATAAGGCAGAGACAGTTATGACTAAAAGTAGATTTGGAACTAAACCAAAAATATTTAAAATATTACTGGCGACGGCTAAACCAAAAATAAAGGCTAAAAGGCAAAGATAAAAAAATATTTTATAATTTTCCTTCATTTTTTAATACAAAAACTTGTCTTAATTCATTAAGGCTATAGGGAAGATTAACAGAAACTTCCCAGAAAGGACTACTGTCATCACCGACAACCTGGCCAACCTGGCCGACTATAAGCCTAAAAGGAATGTTATTAGGATCGGCTGAAACTATAACATCGCTGGGATTTATTTTTTCTTTCTTACTAATAAGAACTACTTTGGGCTCAATGCCAGCCTTAAACAAACCTCGGGTAAGTTGAGGCCCGATATAAACCGGAAATTCCCAACTAGGGTCAAAAACTGTTTTGATAGTGGCATATTTACCATATGAGTTTAATACTTGACCAACAAGATTGTTGTCTATAATAATTATATCTCCGACACTTATAGGCGTTGATTCTTCATTAAGACTGATAGTGAGACGAGATTTATCGTTAAAAGGATAATTAGAAAATATGGTAGAGGATATTTTATTGTTATAATTTTCTTCTATAATTTTGAGGCCACCATTTTTTAGAGAGGCCACTTCGGCTTTGAGAATATTGTTTTCGGCTTTAATTTTAAGAATATTTGAATTTTGATTTAATTTAGGGATTTTTGATTTAATTGTAAAAAAAAAATTATTATTAGTACTAAAAGAAATAACAGCTATAACAGCTATAGAGAAAACAGCTAACTTAGTAAAAATTCCCTTCATATTAATTAATGAATGAATGTGATGGCACTACCGCCCACCATGACCGTTAGAACTATAAGAGTGAAGATAATAACTAAAATTTTTTTTATGATTTTTTTCATAGATTTATTTTACAGTATTATTTCTTTAGGGCGAAGTGGATCATCTAATATATACTCAAGTTTGTTGTAATTTTCTACTATAGAGCCTATACCTCTAATAACACAGGTGAGGGGCTCTTCTATAATAGTGGTTTTAATACTGGTTTCTTTGGCAATTAGAGAATCTATGCCTTTGAGAAGAGCCCCACCGCCACAAATATGGATACCTTGACGTAACATATCACCAACGAGCTCTGGCGGGGTGGCCTCAACTACCTCTCTAACAGATTCAACTATTATTTTAATAGGTTTGGTAATACTTGATCTAACTTGAGCGCCTTTAATAATGGCTTCTTTAGGAAGGCCGGAGGAAACATCACGCCCGCGAATAGACATCTCTATTTTTTCTCCTTGAGAAATAACGGAGCCAATTGATATTTTAATATTTTCGGCGGTAGTCTCTCCAATAATCATTTTAAATTCATCTTTAACAAATTTAATAATTTCTTCATTAAGATTATCGCCGGCTATTTTAAGACTTTTACTAACAACCGTGCCACCCATGGAGATGATGGCTATTTCAGTCGTGCCACCACCTATATTGACTACAACATTAGCGGTTGGTTCTTCAATTGGAAGATTGGCCCCTAGGGCAGCGACGATTGGCTCTTCTACAAGATAGGCCTTACCGCCACCAGAGGCAATAGCAACCTCCTCAACCGATTTTCTTTCCACCTCGGTTAAATTGCTGGGGACACTTAAAATAACTTTAGGAAAATTTAATAAAGAAGAATTTGAGTTGTTAGCTTTTTTTAATAAATGTCTTAAAACTTCTTGAGTCATTTCAAAATCTGAAATTACACCCGAGACTAAAGGCTTTATAACGGAAACGTGTAAAGGAGTGCGACCAAGCATATTTTTAGCATTTTCACCAACAGCTAAAACTTGATTAGTTTTATTGTTAATAGCAGCGATGGCCGGTTCGTTAATAACAATGCCACGACCCTTCATATATATCAAAATATTACTGGTCCCAAGATCAATGCCTATATCTTTTCCAAAATAGCTAAAAATACTGCGCATAAATGTGTGCTTTTATATAATACAAATATTAATAAACTTAGATTACCTTTTTAAAGGCCTCGCTTTCGGTGATAAGCTTAGCGGTTTTTGATGAACGGGCTTTATACTCTATTTTACCTTTAGTTTTTGAACTTATGATAAATCGATGCGGAATACCATAAAGATCTGATTCGGACAACCTTTGACCAACACTTAAATTAATTCTATCATCCAGAAGAACATCAATCCCCTTTTTAATCATTTTATTATATAGAGATTTGGCTTTCTTTAAATCTTTATTATCTCCAATGGCTATAATATGGGCTTTGAAGGGGGCTACATCAGCTGGCCATATTATACCATTATCATCGTGGTTGACTTCAACTACAGTTCCTAGTGCGCGCCCTAAACCTATGCCATATGAGCCCATGACAACTGGTTTTAATTCGCCTTTTTCGTCTTTGTATAAAAGTCCAATTTTATCGGAAAACTTGACGCCTAGTTTAAAAATGTTGCCAACCTCAACGGTTTTAATTTTAGCAAATTTTTGGTGGTTACATTCAGGACAGACTAACATTTCTTTTTTAATTTCATCGTTAACGGCTACTTTACATTTTTGACAAACATAAATTATGTCCTCACCAGATTCAGTTTCGGTTTGAAACTCATGTGAGTATTTACTAAAAGAACCACCGGAGGCGTAGGTTTTATAAGTTTTATCTCCTAGGCCTATTTTTTTAAATATAGTTTGATAAACTTTAGAAACTTTTTCATAAAAATCATCTAAATCTTCTTGACTCGCGTGAAAAGAATATAAATCTTTCATAACAAACTCTCTGGTTCTTAAAATACCACTTTTAGCTCTAGCCTCGTTTCTAAATTTTGTTTGAAATTGATAAATATATTTTGGAAGATCTTTATACGAATTAATGTGATTTTTAAGAAGATTAGTTAATGGTTCTTCGTGAGTGAAGGCCAAACCTAATTCACTTTTATTTTGAAGATTGGTTTTAAACCAAACATCAACATCTTTATTATCCCACCGATTAGTCTTTTGCCAAATTTCTTTAGCCTGAAGAGCGGTTAGGTTAATTTCTTGACCGCCTAATTTATTCATCTCGGCTCTAATTATATGCTCAATTTTATTATGAACTTTGAGACCGAGAGGTAAAAGGGAGTAAACGCCAGCCATTTCTTTATTAATAAAGCCAGCTCGCAAAAGAAGGTTGGCATTTTTAGAGACTTCGTCCTTGGGGGTGTGTTTAGTGGTTTTAGTAAAAAGGTTTGATTGATACATATTAAAATAACTATACATTTTTGCTTGATTTCAAGCAAATAAAAAACAGCTAAGCTGTTTTTTATAAAAATGTAAAGATGTCTTTTATGGTTACAAAAATCATAAGCAATATCAGTAGAACAAAGCCCACTAGATTAGCGTAGCCTTCTATTACTTGAGGAACTTTAGAGCCTTTAATTTTTTCAATTAGAAGAAAAAGAAGGCGTCCGCCATCTAGAGCTGGGAAAGGTAGAAGGTTTAAAATGACAAGATTGATTGAGATGATGGCTATAAGGTGGAAAAGAAAGAGAATACCATTACTACCAATTTGATAAGCGATAGAAAAAATTCCAATTGGACCAGCCACTTCGGGGACCACACCAATAAATATTGAGGTAATCATATTCATAAAGCCAAAAAATATGGCTTCTAGAGAATTTAAAGTGGCTAGCCCGCCGTTTATAAAATTCATAGGAAAACTTGTTTTTTCTATGCCTCCACCTGATAAGGAAATGCCTAAAGCACCCTCACCTTTTGGTGGATTAAGGCGAGGAGTAGTTGTTATTTGTATATTTTCACCTGATCTTTTTATAGAGAGAATAACAGCCTCGCCTGGTATATTAACTACTGAATTATTTATAAATAAAACAAAGTCATCAACTGAAGTAAACCCGGTTATTATATCCCCAGCCTTGAGTCCAGCTTCTTTGGCCGGAGAATTATTA